>JAGVUJ010000275.1 GCA_019136325.1 Deltaproteobacteria bacterium | reverse complement strand
CATGGAAATGATGCAGAAGCGGGAAATTACCTCCTTTGCCGTGGTCAATGAAAAACACGAACTCAAGGGATACGTCCACTTGCATGACATCCTCGGCCGCGGCGGCTCCGTCAGTATCTCTCTTGCGTGATTACATTACATGTGGAGAGAAACTATGTTCCTATCTGATAACGCTTTGGGGGGAAGGTTTTTGATTTAAAAGTAAAAGATGCGAACGAGTACGATGTCTCCAAATTTTCAAAGATAAAAGACTTCCTGATTGTCAGATATCATCAAAAATTTCATGATAGTAAACAATGTAAACATATGGATTGAAGCGACAAGACTTAGAACTTTACCATTGGCCTTGGCGAGCATTATAACCGGAAGTGCCCTGGCGCGTTTTAACGGCACGTTCAACTTGCGTGTGTTTATACTGGCGCTGATCACTGCTGTTTTTCTGCAAATTCTATCCAATCTTGCCAATGACTATGGAGATGCCGTAAAAGGTACGGACAACGCCGCCAGGATCGGTCCGCTACGCACTGTGCAGTCCGGCGCGATAACGTCTGCCCAAATGAAACAAGGAATAGCTTTCGCGGCATGTGCTGCAATCTTTACGGGTACATGGCTTATTTGCGAAGGGTTAATAGGACGATCACTTTTCAATTATATTACTTTCGTATTTCTGGGGTTGATTTCTGTAATCGCCGCTTTGACATACACAATGGGCAGGAATCCTTACGGTTACATTGGGTTGGGAGATATTGCTGTTTTCTTGTTTTTTGGCTTGACGGGAGTATTAGGTACATACTTTCTTCACCGGCACGAACTCTCTTCGGGAGCCGTTCTGATAGCAATAGTTTTAGGTTTATTCTGTATGGGAGTTTTAAATCTAAACAACATGAGAGACATGGACAATGACAGGCACTGCGGTAAAATAACACTTCCCGTCCAACTGGGCATTGCCGGCGCGAAAAAATATCATGTGTTTCTGATTATATCAGGATTGACTGGTGCAACGGTTTTTACCGTGCTGAATTTCAAATCAGTCGGACAGCTCATAATTTTTTTGGTCTTCCCTGTATTCATCCGAGATATCAAAGCCGTTTCAAAAATAAAAGAACATCAGGAGTTTGATCCTTTTCTCAAAAAACTTTCTCTTTCCATATTGGTCTTCTCCATTTTATTTACAGCAGGAATATTTTTGATCCATGATTATAAATGATTAGTGATATCATCCCAAGACAGCATAAATCTTCTCTGATTTTTTCGTTTACTGAAAAATATTGAATGCAGAATTTATTTGATTGATAAACCGTTATTTGTGGCACCATGCTTATATTTTTTGTATATTAAAAAAACAGGAGAAATAATTGTATGGCGCTTTATGAATTTGACGGTAAAAGACCGCGGGTCCCGGATGATTCCTTTGTTCACCCGCAGGCTGCCTTGATTGGCGATATCGAAGTCGGCCATGAATGCCTGATTGCGCCCGGTGTTTCCATCCGCGCCGATTTCGGGCCGGTCATCATCGGCGATCGTTCCAATGTTCAGGACAACAGCGTCATTCATGTCTTTCCCGGATCAAAGGTCATTATTGAACAGGATGTCATTGTGGCTCATGGCGTGATTCTTCATGATGTGCACATCAAATCCCGATGTGTGATCGGCATGGGCGCTGTTTTGCTTTTCGGCGCGGTCTGCGAAGAAGATGTTTTTGTTTCCGTGGGTGCGGTCGTACCCAAAGGCATGCGTATTCCCGCCGGCAAAGTTGTTGCAGGCAATCCGGCAAAAGTCACTCACGATGTTACCGATGATCAGAAGTTGATGGCGAAAGAAGGGATTAACTATTATCGAGAGCTTTGCAGAAAATACATTAATACTTTAAAACCAATATCGTATTAACGGCAATTTCTTGGAGAGTATATCAAAATAAATAAAGCAGAGAATTTTTATCGCTACCCGCATGTCATTTCGAGGAACGCAGAGACGAGAAATCTTACTTTGAATATTGTTTCATAAGATTTCTCCCTACGGTCGAAATGACTTTTAACCTGCTTTGTCCGCCAGATTTTTCTGAATCTTTACAAATTCGTCGACGGTGCGGTTGATCACTTCAGCCACGGTCGGAATATCGTGAATAATGCCCTGCACCTGACCGGAAAGATACACGCCGTCTTTGAAATCGCCGATTTCCGTCGCTTTCTTGATGGCAACGTAAGCCTGCGCCATGTGCGCCAGATTCATTCCGGTTTGCGGACCCTTCATCATTTTCTGGAATAACGATATTTCCCCCTTTTTTTGTTTCGGTGCGGTATCGGCTTCTTTGGGTTTTCCCGATTTATCTTTTTTCGAGCCGCCTAAAATCGATGTCGCCAGTTTCATCCAGGATAAATCCAGCGATTTGGCGATGTCGAATGATGCGGCAAGTCCCTTGGCCAGATTACGCCCCTGTTTGACGGCTTTTTCGGCGGAGGGAGTTTTCAGAACCCGGCAGTAAAGCGCGTCGAACCGGTTGGAGTAGATGGTGTCTTCCGCTCCCAGTTCGAGTTGCTTCTGCATGGAAAGTTGATGAACGGGACTTTCTTTTGTGATCGAGAGCCTTGTTCCCATGCCCACGCCCTCGGCGCCCAGGGCGAAGGCCGCCGCCATGCCTCTGCCGTCCGCGATGCCGCCAATGGCGACCACCGGCAATTTGACGGCATCCACGATGGCCGGAACGAGCACCAGCGTGGTCACCTGACTGCCGTGAGCGGCGGCTTCGTATCCGGTCACCTGCAGGGCGTCCGCGCCGGAATTTTGAGCAGCCAGCGCATGCTCGACCGTCGTCACTGTGGAGATGACCTTACCTCCGTAAGCGTGCACTTTTTTCATCAGGTCTCCGCCTTTGCCCAGGGATATGTTGAGAACCGGGACTTTTTCCTCGATGGCGACCAGCGCGTTTTCATATGCGCCGGGCATCAGAAGCGTCGCGCCCACACCGAAGGGTTTGTCCGTCAACTCCCTTATTCGTTTGATGGACTGCCGTGTTTTTGCCGGGCTTAAAGGTCCCGTGGCGAGATAGCCGATGCCTCCGGCATTGGAGACCGCGGCAACCAGTTCCGGCACGCTGATCCAGCTCATGCCGGGA
>JAGVUJ010000109.1 GCA_019136325.1 Deltaproteobacteria bacterium | reverse complement strand
GGTGTAGATGCAGGGGCTCTGCCGGTCTGTTTTCAGATAAACCCAGCGGTCTTCAAAACGTCCCGAATCATTATACGTCAGCGTGGCGCTCTGCCCGGCGTAATGGCCGTCGAGTGCGGGCAGCAATCCCAGTTTAATCATCAGCTGAAAACCATTGCAGACGCCCAGAATCAGTTTCCCCGCTTTAATGAACCGGATGAGCTGATCAAAAAGCAGATCGCGTGTTTCCCGGACATGGGCGTGCAGGAAGCGATTGGCGCCGGCTTTGGCCGAACCCAGATCATCGCCGTCCAGAAATCCACCCGGCAGATTCAGAAAGGTATAGTCATCCAGTCTCTTTTCACCGTGGAGCAGTTCGCTCAGATGAACAATGTCGGCGACGTCGGCGCCGGCCATTTTGCAGGCATGGGCCATTTCCATTTCACAGTTGGTTTTGCAGGCATGGGCCATTTCCATTTCACAGTTGGTGCCGTTGCCGGTCAGGATGATCGCTTTGACTTTACGGGACATAAAAAATCCTGTTTAAAAATTGAGAGTTTTTTGCCAGACGCTCTTCAGCGCGTTTATATCTTCCCGGATAATCATTTTTCCTTCGAGACCTTTGACGGCCAGGAAAGGTTCCGGTGTGACAGCGCCGATCAGAGCAGCGCTGTTTCCGGCGATGATGCGTTCAAACAACGTTTGATCTTCCGGGTGAACGGTGATGATCAAGCGGCTTGCCGTTTCTGAAAATAAAACATAATCGTTTCTTTTCCTGCCCTGATAGGGAACCGCCCGTAAATCGGCGCTGATGCCCAGCATCCCGGCAATCGCGGTTTCGGCCAGAGCGACGGCCAGTCCGCCGTCGGAGCAATCATGGCAGGAGGCGACAACGCCTTTTTGAATGGCTTTGTATACAGCGCGATAGATTTTTACGGCTTTGGCGGCATCCACCCGGGGAACGTTGTTGCCGGTAGTTTTCTGGGAGGCGAACCATTCCGAACCGCCCAGTTCTTCTTTTGTTTTGCCCACCACATAAACGAGGTCGCCGGGTTTTTTGGCATCCATGGTGACGGCTTTGCGCACGTCCCGGATGCGTCCGATGACGGAATAAAGGATGGTCGGCGGAATGGAAATTTTTGTCCGGCCGATCTGATAATCATTCTTCATGCTGTCCTTGCCGGAAATGCAGGGGACGCCGAAGGCGGTCGTGTAGTCATAAATGGCCATATTGGCGCGAACGAGCTGGGCCAGTTTGTATTCCCCGTCGGGCGTCTTTGCGGATTTTACCGGATCACACCAGCAGAAATTGTCCAGTCCCGCCAGATGATCGATGTCGGCGCCGACGGCAACGGCGTTGCGGACGGCTTCGTCAATGGCGCACGCGGTCATGTGGTAGGTGTCTATGTCGCTGTAACGCGGGCAAATGCCGTGCGCAACAACAACGCCCTCCATGGAATCCAGCAGCGGGCGGATAACGGCGGCGTCTGAGGGACCGTCGTCTTGCGCCCCAACCAGCGGCTTGACGACCGATCCTCCCTGAACTTCATGATCGTACTGGCGCACCACCGATTCTTTGGAGCAGATGTTGAGCCGGGCAAGCATTTTCCTGATTTCCGCGCCGTAGTTCTTCGGCGGCGCCAGGCGCGGTTCTTTGTTTTTCGGCTGTTTCCAACGGGCGGTCAGATGCATTTGCGGCACACCGGCGTGCAGAAACTCCATGTCCAGATAAGCGACGGTTTTGCCGTCATAGAGAACATGAAATTGTCCCGAATCGGTGAATCTGCCCAGAACGGTCGCTTCCACGTCCATTTTCTTGGCCAGACCCAGAAATTGTTTTATTTTTTTACGATCGATGGCCAGAGTCATCCGCTCCTGCGCTTCGGAAATAAGAATTTCCCAGGGTTGCAGGCCGGCATATTTGAGAGGAGCATGGGTCAGATCGAGTTCGCAGCCGCCGGAATAGGTGGCCATTTCGCCCACCGAAGAGGAAAGTCCGCCTGCGCCGTTGTCGGTGATGGCGCGGTAAAGCCCGCGATCACGCGCGACCAGAAGAAAATCAGTCATTTTTTTCTGAGTGATGGGATCACCGATCTGCACGGCCGTCACCGGGGAACCTTCATGCAGTTCTTCAGAGGAGAAGGTTGCTCCGTGAATGCCGTCCTTGCCGATGCGTCCGCCGGTCATGACAATCAGATCACCCGGCTGAATATCCTTTTGATGCGTGGCTTTTCCTCTGATACGCGCGGGCATGATGCCGGCGGTTCCGCAGTAAACGAGCGGTTTGCCCAGAAATCGTTCATCGAAAACAATGCTGCCGTTTACGGTGGGAATGCCGCTTTTGTTGCCGCCGTGTTCAACGCCCTCGCGCACACCTTCGTAGATGCGGCGCGGATGCAGGATGCGCGGCGGCAGTTTCTTTTTATGAAACGGCGAGGCGAAGCAAAACACATCGGTGTTGAAAATCAATTTGGCGCCCAGTCCCGTGCCGAACGGATCGCGGTTTACGCCGACGATGCCGGTCAACGCTCCGCCGTAAGGATCAAGGGCGGAAGGCGAGTTGTGCGTCTCCACTTTGAAGACGAGATTGTGATCATCGTTGAATTTGATGATGCCGGCGTTGTCCACAAAGACGGAGAGACAGAAATCCTTTTTCCCTTTAGCGTTGCGGATTTTTGCCGTGGAGCCTTTGATGTAGGTTTTAAAAAGAGAGTCGATGGTCAATTTCTTCCGGCCGTCGGTATAATGGATGAGACTGTTGAATATTTTATGCTTGCAGTGCTCCGACCAGGTTTGCGCCAGACATTCCATTTCAACATCGGTGATGTTCTCACCGAGGCCCTGTTTTTTTCTTGCGGCAATGATGCGGGCGTTGCCGAAGTAGTCGCGAATGGCCTTCATTTCCTCAAGGTTCAGAGCCAGAACGCGTTCCCTGCTGATGTTCAGCAATTGATCATCCTCCGCCCCGGTCAGACTTAGTTCTCCCACCACCGGTTTTGCCCTGCCGGTAACCTGCGGGATGTAAGCGGACACTCCGCCGGTCATGGCAAAATCTTTGGCGGAAAATACCTCATGACGTTCGATCAGATCGTTGGCCAGAAGACCGGACGCTATTTTCCCCGCGTCACCCGCGGTAATCTTTCCGCAAATCAGGTACTGGCGGGAAGTATAAACGGCAATGGAACGCCCCGATGTGTTGTTGCCCAGAAGGAGTTCAATGGCTTCGCGGGCGGTTTTACCCACGTTGTCGGTAACGCCGGGACGAAACCCGATTTCAATCAGCCAGTCAAAACCCGCTGCCAGTGGTTTGTTGATGGAAAATTTCTGGATGACCGGATCGGAAAGAGGTCCTGCGGCGGCTTTGTTCAGCTCTTCCGGCGTCAGATCGCCCGCAATGGTATAAACTTCAATCGTGGCCACGTTCCGAACCGGGAGGGAAAAATTATCAATAATTCGTTTCCTGACTTTTTCGCCCAGAGCGTCGCGGATGCCTTTTTTGAAGCCGACTTCAATTCTGCTGACCATGTCCAACCTTTAAAACGAGCTTTATTGTGAGACTCAAATTTCAAAA
>JAGVUJ010000269.1 GCA_019136325.1 Deltaproteobacteria bacterium | reverse complement strand
GGAAGGCGTCATTACCGTTGAAGAAGCCAAAGGCCTAGAAACCGAACTGGAGATCGTTGAAGGCATGCAGTTCGATCGCGGTTACCTGTCTCCTTACTTTGTGACCAACGCCGAAAAGATGCTGGTCGCTCTGGAAGACGTTTTAATCCTGATTTACGAAAAGAAAATCAGCGGCATGAAAGACCTGCTGCCGATTCTGGAACAGATTGCCAAAATGGGCAAACCTCTGCTCATCATTGCTGAAGATATAGAAGGCGAAGCGCTGGCGACCTTGGTCGTCAACAAGATTCGCGGCACTCTGCATGTGGCGGCCGTCAAGGCTCCCGGTTTCGGCGATCGCCGCAAGGCCATGCTGGAAGACATCGCCATCCTCACCGGCGGCAAGATGATCTCCGAAGACATGGGCTACAAACTGGAAAATGTGAAGCTGGAAGATTTGGGACGCGCCAAGAAGATCACCATTGACAAGGACAACACCACCATTATTGACGGCGCCGGCAAACGCGCCGAACTCGAAGGCCGCGTCAAACAAATCCGCGCTCAGATCGAAGAAACCACCTCCGATTACGATAGAGAAAAACTTCAGGAAAGACTGGCCAAGCTGGTTGGCGGTGTTGCCGTCATCAAAGTCGGCGCCGCGACCGAGTCCGAAATGAAGGAAAAGAAAGCGCGCGTCGAAGACGCTCTGCATGCGACCCGCGCGGCTGTGGAAGAAGGTATTGTTCCCGGCGGCGGCGTGGCTTATCTGCGCACCCTGCCCGCGCTGGCCAAGATGGATCTTTCCGGCGACGAGCAGATCGGCGTCAACATCGTGAAGAAAGCCATTGAAGAGCCCATCAAGATGATCGCCTGCAATGCCGGCCTCGAGGGCAGCATTGTGGTTGAAAAAGTCAAAGAGAAGAAAGGTTCTTTTGGTTTCAATGCCCGCACCGATGAATATGAAGATATGATTTCGGCCGGTGTTATTGATCCGACCAAGGTGACCCGTTTTGCTCTGCAGAACGCGGCGAGCGTTTCCGGACTGCTCTTGACCACGCAGTGCATGATCGCCGACAAGCCTGAAGAGAAGGGCGCCGGCGGCGGAATGCCCGGTATGCCTCCCGGAGGAGGATATCCCGGAATGGGCATGTAAGAAAGACTTAAGATTTAAGTTAAAAGAAACAGCCTCCTGTCCATTCGGACAGGGGGCTGTTTTATTGAGTCCCAAATTTCGGATGCAAAGCGCACTGAAAATTGCTATTCCCCGCAGCGCACTGGAGCAGGATATGAGTCTTCCTGTCCGCTTTATAGGGACAGGCTTCAAGCTTATCCCGGAATGGGATGATTCAGTTTGCTAAACTCAGTCGCGACCTTCAGGCTCGTTGTGTTGTTTCTGAATTTTGAGTCTCATTACCAACGAATTGTCGCAGAGTGCCGGGTCGAAGATAAAAAAATAACCATGTGTCTAATATAGACACATGGTTATTGGATATCTTTTTAAGAAAGGCTTCTCTTAATGGGCTGTCAGAACCAGACTGCCGGACGGGCTCATCGAAATACCGGAGGTATATAAGGTTCCTAAGGATTGCCAATTGGTGCTTAATGTTCTGTCTTCAGCAAATCCAAACGGAGAAGTGATAGTAGCAGACGGATCAAACATAACCGTAGGCAACCCGAGCACAACGGCGGTATCCCCGCTTCCGTTGGTGCCGACGTCAACAGACATGGTGCCCGTAACGAATATATTGAATGTTGCGGAATTTAAAGGCCATGAATATGTGGTTCCATTCGACATCGTGAAATTTTTCGCGCCGAAGTAACCTGCCGAAGTATAGCCTGATCCGGATTGATCGCCGTCCGTATCGCTCCATGACTGAACGACCGGCTTGCCCGGGATGGAGAACATCACACCTCTATATGGGCCATAAGCGGCAGCAGTGCTGCTGAATTGGATTTCCACTCCTTCCGAGCCGTCAGAGTGATTGGAGATTGCCAGATAACCCGTTCCCAAGGAATTTACAACCATAGCGAATTCGCTCATGTATGCGGTGCCGAAATCCTGTCCAAGCGTTTCTGTTGTTCCTGAACTTATGGTCTGAGAAATGCCTGCCGGATGCACCATAATGCTCGGTAAGCCGACAAATACTTTTGTAGCGCCGCCGCTGGTGCCGACGTCAATCGTCATGTCTCTGTAGAGAGAAATAAAAGAACCAGAAGGTCCTGTTAATGGTATAATGCCAAAGGGAGGTACGTCAGTAAAGTTTCCTGCCATTTGAACATAAGGATCCATGGTTACGTTTCTAACGCCAATCCAGCCTTTTGATGTGTATCCGCCGCAATCTGTGCAACCGTCGCCATCACCCCATGATTGCAGGCTGGGAGCAAAATTGCCCCGGACGCTCAAGTTGGTCTGAAAAAAATTATCACCCCCAAAGTCAATCGTCACACCTTCCTGAGCTGTAGTGGCTGAGAGTTCTTCTTCGGACAGAGACACTTTCTTGGCCAGGGCAGCAAAAGGCAACGTTACAAGAAACATCATGACGACAACGCAAACCACAATCTTCTTCATATTCTTCTCCTAAAAAAATTTTAACAGTTGACACCTAATATTTTTTTAATTTTTTTCTGTAAGGATTTAAGGCTCTGAATGTCTAAAACAAGCCTTGCCGGTTTTTTACGTTATTTGCAAGGAGTTGTCAAGAATATTTTATAATTTATTTATAATTAAAACAGTAATTTTCAAAGAACAATCATTGTTGTTTGAAAAAGTCATCGGTCAAAAAATTTTTTACAGATCGGGTTCGTCCGCCCGCCCGGATTCAAACAAAAAAACCGGTACGTTTTTACATGTTTTTTTACACGAAACGGACCGGCCTTTTTTGAGGATATTTTAATAATTTATCTGTACGTTAATTTCTTTAAGGCTTCGATGCGATCCTCAAGCGGCGGATGGCTCATGAAAAGAAGTTTGAGCCCGTGGCCGGAAGGTTTGCCGTTGATGCCGAAAGCCGCCATCTGATCGGGCAGCGGTTCAGCGGTTCCTCTTTTGAGCGCTTCAAGCGCGTTAATCATGTTTTGCGTTCCGGCCAGTTTCGCGCCGCCCGCGTCAGCCCGGTATTCCCGCTGTCGGCTGAACCACATCACG
>JAGVUJ010000233.1 GCA_019136325.1 Deltaproteobacteria bacterium | reverse complement strand
GCCGTTTTCCACGCCGATAGCCTTGCCGATAAAGCGTAATGAGACGTCCATGGTAATCTTGCGCTTAACGTCCACTTCATAAAAATCAGCGTGATAAAGTTTCCCCGTCAGCGGCTGTACCTGCAGCTCTTTAATCAATGAAAGTTTTTCCGTTTTTTTACTGCCGCCGTCATCAATAATTAATTTGATAAAACCATGGTCTTTTTTATCTTTATGCAGTTTTATCAGATCATCATTCTTCACGGCCAGCAGAATGCTTTCGGCAGAACGGCCGTAAAAAACCGCCGGGACAAATCCCTTTCCCCTTAAACGACGGGATGGCCCTTTTTTTTGTTCTTTACGAACTTGCGCCGCTAAATCTGTTACCTCCATTTGTTCCTCCTAAAATAAATTCCTATATAAATAATGAGCTTACGGAATCATTGTAATAAATACGTCGCACGGCTTCGCCTAAAATTCCGGATACCGATAAAACTTTTATTTTCCCACAATTTTTCGCCCGGTCACTCAGCGGTATGGTGTCCGTTACAATAGCTTCCTTAATGTCAGACTTCTCAATACGATCGATCGCCGGTCCCGACAGGACGGGGTGCGTACAGCAAACGGAAATCTCCAATGCTCCCGCCTTCTTCATGGCGCTTGCGGCCTGGACGACTGTTCCCGCCGTATCGATCATATCGTCCAGAATGATAACCCGTTTTCCGTTGACGTCGCCGATAATATTCATGGCCTCGGCTTCATTCGGCCCTTCTCTTCTTTTATCAATGATGGCCAGAGAAGCTCCCAGTCTTTTTCCAAAAGATCTGGCACGTTCCACGCCTCCGGCATCCGGTGAAACGATCACCGTGTTGTCTCTGTAAGTTTTTTTCATATAGTCCAGCAGAACGGGTTTGGCAAAAAGATTATCCACCGGAATATTGAAAAATCCCTGAATCTGACCCGCGTGTAAATCCATGGATAAAACCCTGTTGGCGCCCGCGGCGGTAATGATATCCGCCACCAATTTTGCCGTGATGGGAGCGCGGGAGGCCACCTTTCTGTCCTGCCGTGCATAACCGTAATAGGGAATAACCGCTGTGATTCTGTCCACGGAAGCTCTTTTCATCGCGTCGATCATGATCAGCAGTTCCATCAGTGTCACGTTTACCGGTGGACAGGTGGACTGAATGATGAAAACATCCATCCCCCTGACATTTTCATCGATCTCTACGCGTGTCTCTCCATCACTGAACGTGCTAACGTTGGCTTTCCCCAAGGATACGCCCAAGGTATCGCAAATTTTTTCAGCAAGTTCTTTATTGGCGTTACCGGAAAAAACTCTAATTCTTTCTAGCATTTAAATTATACTCCACAATCTTTGCTGGCTGGGGCGGGAGGATTCGAACCTCCGAATGCAGGAACCAAAATCCTGTGTCTTACCGCTTGACGACGCCCCAATAAAAATTTCTTAATGAGGGGTATCGATCACAATCTTATGATGAAAATGGAGTAATTACAAAGATTTGGCAAAAAATATCGTATGGTTACCGGGAATTTCTTTATATATGCATTCCAGGGCTTTTTTTGCCTCTTTTCCGTTCCTAAATACACCAAAGATTGTGGGGCCGCTACCCGACATCAATGCGCCAAGCGCACCGTGTCTGAGCAACATTTTTTTTAATTCATCCAGTTCCGGATGAATTTTTAACGAAACTGACTCCAGGTCATTTTGTAATACCTGAACTATGTCGCCCAGTTTCAAAAACGGTGGAATGCTATAATTATTTTCTCCCATTGTCAATCTTAAATTGAGGCTTTCGTAAACCATTTTTGTAGAAATATCGAAAGGAGGTTTGATTAAAACGAGGTTCATTTGTGATAAATTGCGTAAGTGCTTGAGTTTATCGCCGATTCCCGACGCCAGAGCTGTATTTCCAAAAATAAAAAAAGGGACATCAGCCCCTATTTTCGATCCGATTTTAATCAGGTCGTTTTTTTTCAACTTCAAAGAACAAATTTTATTTAAAGCCATCAATGTTGTCGCTGCATCGGAGCTTCCTCCGCCCAGACCGGCAGTCATAGGAATTTTCTTAATGAGAGTAATTTCCATTCCCCCATTATAGCGGCAGAAGGAGAAAACAGCCTTCGCCGCCCGGACTACCAGATTATGATCATCCGTCGGTAAATCAGCGTCCGGACAATGAAGCACGATTCCTTGCGGCAGAGGAGAAAAAATCAACTCATCATAAAGAGTGATTTTCTGCATCAGCGAAAAAACGTCATGATAACCATCGGTGCGTTTTCGTAAAACACGCAGAAAAAGATTTATTTTCGCCGGCGCAACCCAATTCATTTTAACCCTTTTCTTTTACGTAACGCATTTTCAGTTCATAAAGAACTCCCTGGATCAAGCTGCTTTCATTTTTATCGAGATTGCCTTTTGTTTTCTCATTAAGCATATCCAAAATATCGATTGTCTGCTTGGCTGCCGGTAAATTTTTCTGCGGTGTTCCACCCTCGGATTCCGGAAAATCTCCGAAGTGAAAGAGAGCGGACGTACTCAGCGACAGAACAAAATTAGTAAAGTTCACCGCGGGATAACCATAATCGTTCTCCTGTGCCTGTGAAGATTTTTCCTGCTTCTCTTCAGGCTCGGCGGACTTCGTATCTTCCTGCGGCCTTTCCTCCGCTGAATCGCCGAAATGACGTTTGTCTTTTACAACAAAACCAGTGTCTTTTTTCTTCTCTTCCATGAATTTCTTCCTCCCCTTTTCCGCGAAGAATGTTTAAGACTTTTTCGTCAACGTTATTTCGCCTTTTTTGGATTGATCGATTAAAATTTTATCACCCTCGGCAAATTTCCCCGCCAATATTTCCATGGCGAGCGGATCGAGAATCAGCTTCTGCAGCGAACGCTTGAGCGGTCGCGCGCCGTAAACAGGACTGTAGCCCTGTTCGGCTATATAGTTTTTGGCTTTTTCTGTCAACTCGACACTCATCTTGCGTTCCTTAAGCCGTTTGTCAATCAACCCCATCTGAATATCGACGATCCTGTAAATATCCGCCAGCTTCAGAGCGGAGAACATGATGATATCGTCGATTCTGTTCAAAAATTCCGGTTTGAAGGTCGCACGCAGAGCTTCCATGGAGCGGTTCTTCTTTTCCTCATCATCCAGCGTCGGATCCTGAATCCATTGACTGCCCACATTGGACGTCATGATAACCACCGTGTTTTTGAAATCCACAGTCCGTCCGTGTCCGTCGGTCAAACGACCATCATCCAGGATCTGCAGCAGAATATTAAACACGTCGGGATGCGCCTTCTCAATCTCATCGAACAGCAAAACGCTGTAGGGTTTACGCCGCACGGCTTCGGTCAGATAACCGCCTTCATCATAACCGACATACCCGGGCGGAGCTCCGATCAGACGGGCCACCGCGTGCTTCTCCATGTACTCCGACATGTCAATGCGAATCATGGCCTGTTCATTATCGAACATGAACTCCGCCAACGCCCGCGCCAGTTCAGTCTTTCCCACACCGGTGGGACCGAGAAAAATAAACGAGCCGATGGGACGATTCGGATCCTGCAGACCGGAACGCGCGCGACGCAAAGCGGCAGAGACGGCGTTGATGCCCTCTTCCTGACCGATCACGCGCATTTTGAGACGTTCTTCCATGTGAATCAGCTTCTGCACATCGCTTTCCATCATCCGGGAAAGCGGTATGCCCGTCCAGTTGGAAACAACCTCGGCCACGTCTTCGGCGTCCACTTCCTCCTTGAGCATCTGATTGTTTTTTTGAATGTCTTCCAGCTTATTCTGCTCTTTCTGCAGTTCCTTATCCAAAGCGACCAGTTTTCCGTAACGGATTTCCGCGGCTTTTTCGAGATTACCATCCCGCTGGGCGTTGGCTTCTGCCGTTTTCAGAGATTCCATCTGACTTTTCGTATTCTGAATTTTTTTGATGATCTCCTTCTCACTGGACCAGTGCATCTTCATCTGATCCATGCTGGCTTTCAGTTCGGCAATTTCCTTTTCAATCTTGTCACGTCTTTCTTTGGCGGTTTTATCCGACTCTTTCTTCAGAGATTGAAGTTCTATCTTCAGTTGAATAATTCTTCGATCAATGGTGTCAATTTCCGAAGGCATGCTGTCCAGTTCTATTCTCAAACGGGATGCCGATTCATCAATCAGGTCGACAGCCTTGTCGGGAAGGAAACGATCGGTGATGTAGCGGTTGGACAGCGTCGCGGCCGCGACAATGGCCGAATCTTTTATCCGCACGCCGTGATGAACTTCATAACGTTCTTTCAGACCGCGCAATATGGCGATGGTATCTTCCACCGTCGGTTCCTTGACCAGAACCGGCTGAAAACGACGCTCCAGCGCCGCATCTTTCTCGATATATTTGCGGTATTCATTGAGTGTCGTCGCGCCGACGCAACGCAGTTCGCCGCGTGCCAGCGCGGGCTTGAGCATATTGGAAGCATCCATCGAACCTTCAGACGCCCCGGCTCCGACCATCGTATGGATTTCGTCAATGAAGAGAATGATCTCGCCTTCGGCGCTGATCACTTCCTTCAAAACCGCTTTAAGCCGTTCCTCAAATTCGCCGCGATACTTCGCCCCGGCCACCAGCGCGCCGATGTCCAGACCGATGACACGCTTGTTTTTCAGATTTTCCGGCACATCGCCGTTAACAATGCGCTGCGCCAGACCTTCCACAATGGCCGTCTTGCCGACACCCGGTTCGCCGATCAACACCGGATTATTTTTCGTGCGCCGCGAGAGCACCTGCATGATGCGGCGTATTTCTTCATCACGACCGATGACCGGATCAAATGATCCTTTCTTGGCCAGGGCGTTGAAATCCCGGGCATAGCGCTCGAGCGCCTGGTATTTGCCTTCCGGATTCGGATCAGTCACACGCTGATTGCCGCGAATATCCACCAGAACCTTGAAAATATTTTCCCGGGTAATGCCCGCCTGGCGCAACATTTTTCCGGCCTGGCCTTCTTTTTCTTCGGCGACGGCCACCAGCACATGTTCGGCGCTGACGTATTCGTCTTTGAGCTGCGCCGCTTCGGTCATCGCCTTGTCGAATATTTTATTGAGTCTGCCTCCCAGGTAAATCTGTCCTGCGCCGGCGCCGCCGACACTCGGTTGTTTTTTCAGATAACCGTCGAGTTCCTTTTCGATTTTTTGCAATGAGGCATTGAGCTTGTTGATGATCGCCCCGGCAATGCCGTCCTCCTGGCGCAAGAAACAAACCAGCAGATGCTCCGGTTCAATCGCTTGATGCCCCAGAGACCTTGCCAGAGACTCAGCTTCCTGAAGAGCTTCCTGTACTTTTAACGTAAATTTATCAAAACGCATATTTTATTTCCCTTTACTCAAAATCTAAATTTCAAATTCCCGTTTGCTACACGTTTAACGTGTCATTCCCCCCATTCGCCCCTGCCAATTGCGTTGGCGGGATAATTTCTAATCCCAACGCATCGGGAGTAGATCATTCGGTTAGAAAACTTTAATGCGCTCTGCTTTTAAAGTTAAAGCCTCATGACCACTTACAGATTTCAGTGCATTTCATTTCTGAAATCTGAGTCTCATTACTTCGCTTCTAAAACTTGGGACTCACTACTCCACGGGTTTTTCTATGGTCACAAAAAGTTTCCCGTTTTTGAAAACAGTCACATTTCCCGAAGATTCGGAAATGACGATGGCGACAGCTTTTGTCAAGCTCGTAATACCGGCGGCGGCAATATGGCGGCTACCCAGGCCGGGTGGAAAATCCTTGCTGTCCAGGGCGGCGCTGAGATGTCTGCCGGCGGTCATCAATACCCCGTTGTCCTTGATAACAAACGCTCCGTCAATCGCCGAAAGCTCCTTGATGGTTTCCTCCAGTTCCGGATTTAAAATATTTCGTTGTTCTTCCGGATACCCTGAAAAAGGATTGATGATCATCTGGCGGGAAAGCTGCATCACCTTTTCATCGTCGCCCAAAACGAATATCGTTCCTACCTTTCGGCTTTCCCTGCCCTGAGCAGCCAGTTCCAGGGCGATATTAATCACTGCATTAAATACTTCGGGTTGTACATTCTCAATCACATCGTTAATAAAATCGGATGTTAAAATTTCAAATTCTTTCCCAACGTCAATCACAAAAATACTGTCCGCATAACCGAATTTGGGCACGCCGCTTAAACAAACCACTTTATCGCCTCTTTTCAGAGCTCCCAGAACAATTCCCTTGGCAATGGCAATTTTTATTTTTCCCACGCGAGTTAAATTGACATTCGGAATATACAGAACCCGGGCGTCTTTTTTCATTTCGTCCGATATATTTTCATCTTCACGGGAAACAATAATAAAACCGATGTCTTTTTTAATTTCATCCATGATCAGGCCGGCATCGTTAATCACGTCGACACACACCAGCAGCGCATTGGCTTTGATTTCATGGGCTATTTTTACGGCATGATCAATCATCGTTTTATTTATTGATTTCATTTTAAAATCACCTGATTTTTTATTTTACTTAGAATAAGCACAAATACGGCCTCTGTCAAGGTGGGATCCGTTTAAAAATCATTCATTTCAATACACTGTGTTTCCGAAGTTTTTGTATGATGAAAACATGACGGCGTGATTTGAGTTCGCTTTTGAAAAAATTTTTACATCCCTGAACATTGTGGTGTGACGGGAGGATGGAAACACCGGCGGCCGCATCCGCCTGAAGCTGGATAATGCAATATGCAAATTTCAGGGCACTGCATTTCTGAAGCGTGGGTCTCCCGGCCATCGGGTGTCATTAAATAACTTGACCATAAAATTATAGTTGGATAGTATTTAATCATTAAAAATCTAAGGAAATAACCGGAAAATGGAACTTCCTGCCATAACAGGCACTCTTAATTTATATATAGCGGAAATCAATCGGTTTCCTCTCCTGACCCCGGAAGAGGAATTCAGGCTGGCCGTACGGCTGAAAAAGTATAATGACGTGACGGCCGCGGAAAAGTTGATTGTTTCCAATCTGCGTTTTGTCGTCAAAATTGCCCATGAATACCGCAACTACGGATTCAAACTGGCGGATTTGATTCAGGAAGGGAATATCGGTCTTATTCACGCCGTAAAGAAATTCGATCCTGAAAAAGGCTACCGGCTTATCTCTTACGCAGTGTGGTGGATTCGCGCGTACATTCAGAATTACCTGATCAGATCATGGAGCATTGTTAAAATAGGGACGACTCAGGCCCAACGGAAACTTTTTTTCAAGCTGAATCAAACAAAAAAAGAGCTGGAGACGCTTTCCCGGAGAAATCCCGAATTCAGCGAAATAGCAACCTCCCTGGGGGTCAAGGATTCCGAAGTGGAAGAAATGGATTTGCGCATGGGCTCCCGCGACGTTTCTCTGCATGAAATCATCAACGATGAGAGCAGCAATTCTCATATTGATTTTCTGGCTTATGAGGGAGACAATCAGGAAGTGTCTCTGATCAAAGAAGAAGAAAAAAGTCTTGTTCAGCGTGACATAGCCGGCGCTTTGGCCAATCTCAATGAGAGAGAAAGTTACATCATTCTTAACCGGGTCATGGCCGACGATCCGAAAACGCTCCAGGAGATAGGAGAAAAATATAATATTTCCCGGGAACGAGCCCGTCAAATCGAGAAACAGGCTCTGAAAAAAATGCAACTGGCTCTGCCTTACTTTAAACCCAACAAATAGAATAGTCGCTGTCAACAGATAGATTCTAAAAAATATTTTTAATATTTTATTGAACCGCTTTTCACAACAGGAACGTGTTTCCAAACGTCTTTCGTCATCGGTAAGGAGCGTTTACCATTGAAGGCAAAAGCTTTTTTAAAATATTTTCATAATATAAAAAGTAAGTTCCCCGGCGGAAATCTGAATAAAAAATTAACGGATGACGAACTGTTACGTGCGGAATTATTCAGCTCCAAGCAGATGAGGCAGCACGGCAAAATCATCGCCGGAGCGCATAAACTCGGTGCGGGCCGCACATCAAACCAGTTGCTTATAAGATTGTCGGAAAATGAAAAAGTGCTGCTGGAAGCCCGGGAGAAACTGACCAGGGCCGTTATGGAAAATCGCCGGGTCACACCGGCGGAAGAATGGTTTCTGGATAACTTCTACCTGATTGAGGAACAAATCCGCACAGCAAGAAGGCATTTTCCGAAAGTGTACAGCCGGGAGCTGCCTCATCTGGCTAACGGACCGTCGGCAAAGTTGCCTCGCGTATATGACATAGCGCTGGAAATGATCTCCCACGGCGACGGCCGTATCGATTCGAAAACGCTGAGCCTGTTTGTTTCTTCCTATCAAACCGTCACCGTACTGAAAATCGGTGAATTGTGGGCGATCCCCATCATGCTGCGGCTGGCGTTGATCGAGAACATCCGGCGCATAGCATCGCGCATATCCAAGGATCGAGCCAACCGTGATCTGGCCGATTACTGGGCGCAGAAGATGACAGCCACCGCCCATAAGGATCCTAAAAATCTCTTTCTGGAAATAGCCGACATGGCGCGTTCGAACCCGCCGGTTGTCGGTCCATTCGTCGCAGAAATCTCACGCCAGTTGCAGGGCCAGGGACCGGCGCTGGCTTTGCCTTTGACCTGGATAGAACAGCGACTTTCCGAATACGGACAGACCATCAAAAGTCTCGTGCAAATGGAAAGTCAGCAACAGGCAGCCGACCAGGTTTCCATGAGCAACAGTATCGTCAGTTTGCGGTTTTTAGGTACCATGAACTGGCGGGAATTTGTCGAAACCATGAGTTTCGTCGATCAGATCCTGCGCGAAGATCCGGCAGATGTGTATGTCAAAATGGATTTTCCCACCCGGGACCGCTACCGACATGTCGTGGAAAAAATCGCCAAGAAAAGCGCCCTGTCGGAAAGCGAAGTGGCGCGCATGGCAATATTACTCGCCCGCAAAAAGGGCGCTCAAAAAACCGGCCAGGATCGCATTATTCATGTCGGCTATTATCTGATTGATCAGGGCTTGCCGGAACTGGAACACGCGGTCAAAATCGGATTATCTCCCTATGAAATGATCGCCCGCTACAGCAGACGGGTGCCTCTGCTTATTTATGTCGGATCGATTTTTCTGTTGACCTTAATTTTCACTTTCATTTTGCTGATGATGGCCCGCAACAGCGGCCTGAACGGATGGCTACTGGCCGGCATTGGAATGATTGCTCTTATGAGCACAAGCCATCTGAGCGTGGCGCTGATCAACTGGCTGTCAACGCTGATGGTGAAGCCCCATCCGTTGCCGAGAATGGATTTTTCCCGCGGCATACCGCCGGAATGCCGCACGCTCATTGCCATTCCGACAATGTTGCTGAACGAGCGAAACGTTAACAAGCTGATCGAATCCATTGAAGTGCATTTTCTGGCCAATCGTGATGAAAATCTGCGTTTTGCTCTCTTAACCGATTTTCGCGACGCGGCGAGCGAGAAGGTATCCGATGACGAACGGCTTTTATATCTCGTCCGGAAAGGCATTGAAAATCTTAACGATAAATACGCTAATCTTCACGGAGATATTTTCTTCCTGTTCCACCGTCCCCGCCGCTGGAATCCCAAAGAGAATCTCTGGATGGGTTATGAGCGAAAGCGGGGGAAACTGGCCGATCTGAATGCCTATCTGCGCGGCAGAACGCAGGGTCCGGGCGGAGAGCTGTTTTCGCTGATTGTCGGCGATACAACGGAATTAATCAACATACGGTATGTCATTACGCTCGATACGGACACCAAACTGCCGCGTGATGCAGCATGGCAGTTTGTCGGCACCATGGCACACCCGCTCAATCAGGCGCAGTATGATGAAAAGAAAAGAAGGGTCTGCAAAGGCTACGGCATTCTGCAACCGCGGGTCTCCGTTGCGCTTCCCGATATCAGCCGCTCCCTTTACAGCCTCATGCATGGAAGCAGTTCGGGAATCGACCCTTACACAAGAGCGGTATCCGATGTTTATCAGGACATTTTCGGCGAAGGCTCATTTATCGGCAAGGGAATTTACGACATCGATGCTTTCGAGACAGCGCTGGACGGATGCCTTCCCGAAAATTATATTCTCAGTCATGATCTTCTCGAAGGATGTTATGCACGATCGGGATTGATCAGCGACGTTCAGCTTTATGAAGAACATCCGTCCGAATACAAGGCCGATGTCAGCAGAAGACATCGCTGGATTCGCGGAGACTGGCAGATAGCGCGCTGGGTCATGTCCCGGGTTCCTTCCGCCGACGGCAAAACACTTGGCAATCCTCTTTCCATGCTTTCCCAGTGGAAAATATTCGACAATCTGCGCAGAAGCCTGATTCCGGCATCGTTAATGCTCATGTTTATCGCGGGGTGGATATTGTTTCCCTCATCCGGGCTGTGGACATTGGCCGTTCTGGGCATCATCATCCTTCCGGCTTTGATCATGTCGGTGATCACCATTTTTCAAAAACAGCGCAATGTCATTCTGGCACATCATCTGACCTCGGTTGTTCAAAAGACCGGCAGCAATTTTTTACAGGTGATATTTTCACTGGCCTGCCTGCCTTATGAAGCCTATTTCAGCACCGACGCCGTGCTGCGTACGCTCTGGCGAATGTTGATTTCACGCAAACGGCTGCTCGAATGGAACCCGTCGGAAAACACAAACAACCTGCGCGGCGATCTTACCGTTTATTTCAGAGCCATGTGGTTCTCTCCCGCTCTGGCCGCAGCGTTATCCGTTTGGTTATTCATATGCCCCTCGTCGGGTTTAATACCGGCACTTCCTTTCATCATGATCTGGCTGGTCTCGCCTGCCATCGCCTGGCGGTTCAGCAAACCGTCCCGGCGCCGGGAAGCAAAACTGTCGTTGCATCAAATCACCTTCCTGAAAAAGACATCCCGGAAAACCTGGGCGTTTTTTGAACATTTCGTCGGTTCCGAAGATAACTGGCTGCCACCCGACAATTACCAGGAACAGCCGGTGGACGTTGTCGCTCATCGCACATCACCGACCAACATCGGATTATCGCTTTTAGCCAATCAAGCCGCTTATGATTTCGGGTATATTACAATCCTGACGTTCATCGAAAGAACGTCCCATACTCTGCGCACGATGAATTCGCTGGAACGATACAAGGGTCATTTTTACAACTGGTATGATACGCAGTCGCTGGACCCGCTTCTGCCTCTGTACGTTTCATCCGTGGACAGCGGAAATCTTGTCGGTTATCTTTTTATTTTAAGATCGGGGTTGCACGCTCTCCCCGATAAAAAAATCATCGATCTTCAAATCTTTAACGGCCTCAACGATACGCTGGAGATTCTGGCCGACGCCGCGGGGAAGACGGCTCCCGCTCAACTGCACCACATCAGAAAACATCTGGCGGACGCCGTTGCTTCCCCACCGGCAACGCTGACGGAGTTGAAAACCTGCCTGGAAAAAACGACGTCGCTTGCGGAAGAAATGAAGGCGGATATGCATCTGCCGGATCACAATTCGCAAAGCGAAATCAACTACTGGACCGACGCTTTCATTCATCAATCAACAACGGTTCTTGACGAGATGCTTTTCCTCGCACCATGGATATTCGATCCGCAATTTACGGACATCATCCGCGAAGTCCCCCGACTGAACGATATCATGACGCTGAGGGAAATGACCGGCCTGTATGAACATTTTGAATCCGAAACGGAAGAAATCAAAAAAGTCGAGTTGACGGCCGTGGATATTTCGCGAATCGGCGAATTGAAAAAACTGATCTCCGTTTCCGGCAATCGCGCCGTCAACCTGATGCGGGACATCGATGCTCTGGTGCGGCAGTGCGTCGATTTCACCGATATCGAATATGAATTTCTTTTTGACAAATCCTGCAATCTTCTGTCCATCGGGTACAATGTCAGCAACTCCCGTCGTGACACAAGCTTCTACGATTTGCTGGCGGCGGAAGCCCGTTTCAGCAATTTTGTGGGCATAGCGCAGGGTAAATTGCCGCAGGAAAGCTGGTTTGCTCTCGGCAGGCTGCTGACGGTCGCTCCGGAGAAAAAGCCTGTGCTGGTTTCCTGGAGCGGCTCCATGTTTGAGTATCTGATGCCTCTCCTGGTGATGCCGGCCTATGAGGATTCTCTGCTTGATCAGACTTACAAAGCGGCGGTTGCCGCGCAAATCAACTACGGCAAAAAACGCTCCGTTCCCTGGGGCATATCGGAATCGGGCTACTATGCCTTTGACAGTCATCTCAATTATCAGTATCGCGCTTTCGGCGTGCCCGGTCTCGGCCTCAAACGGGGACTGGCTGAAGATTTGGTCATCGCGCCTTATGCCTCCGCCCTGGCGTTGATGGTCGAGCCGGAGAAAGCATGTCTCAATCTGGAAAAAATCGCCGACAGAGAATTTCAGGGCAGATTCGGATTCTATGAAGCCATCGATTTTACGCCGTCGCGTTTAACACGCGGCCAGTCTCATGCCGTCATTCGTTCTTATATGGCCCATCACCAGGGCATGACCCTGCTGGCTCTGGCCTATCTGCTGCTCGACCGACCGATGCAAAAACGATTCGAAGCGGAACCCTTATTCCAATCCACATTATTGCTGCTTCAGGAAATGGTTCCCAAGGCCGTGGCTTTCTACGCCTCGCCATCCGAGCTTATCAGCGCGCAGAAAGAGCCGGAAATCTCGGAAAATCCCGTGCGTATTTTCACCACGCCGGACACAACGGTTCCAGAAGTGCAGCTTCTTTCCAACGGCCGGTATCACATCATGCTGACCAACGCCGGCGGAGGCTACAGCCGCTGGAAAAACATCGACATCACCCGTTTTCGTGAAGATACCACCTGTGATCATTTTGGAGTTTTCTGTTACTTAAGCGACGTCAAAACCGGCGACGTATGGTCGACAACCTACCAGCCGACACTGAAGCAACCGCGTAATTACGAAGCCATTTTCTCGGACGGACGAGTGGAATTTCGCCGTCGCGATTACGACGTCGACGTGCACACGCAGATTGTTGTTTCACCGGAAGACGATATCGAACTTCGCCGCGTTACCATCACGAATCAGTCCCGATCTCAAAAAACCCTGGATGTCACCAGCTACGCGGAGGTGGTCATTACGCATCCCGCCGCGGATAAAATTCATCCGGCTTTCTCCAATCTTTTCGTCCAGACAGAAATTATCGAACAGCGCCGCGCGATTCTGTGTACCCGCCGGCCGCGTTCGGAAGGGGAAAAAAATCCCTGGATGCTTCATTTAATGGCCGTGCATGGAACCGATATTGAGCAGGTTTCCTATGAAACGGACCGGTCCCGTTTTATCGGCCGCGGCAACACCCTGGCGGATCCCCAGGCCATGGGTTCTCCCGCTGACCTTTTTGGAACGCTTTCGGACAGTCAGGGTTCCGTGCTTGATCCGATTGTTTCCATCAGATCACGGATCACGCTGGCGCCGGAACAATCGGCCGTCATTGATATGGTTTTCGGCATCGGCGCCACCCGGGAAGACGCCTTGAGTCTGATGGATAAATATCAGGACCGGCGGATCGCCGACCGTGTTTTTGAAATGGCCTGGACGCAAAGCCAAGTGCTTCTCCGACAAATTAACGCTACGGAAGCCGATGCCCAGTTATATTCCCATATTGCCAGTTCGCTTATTTATCCCAATGACTCCATGCGCGCCAGCGCCGGCATCATATCGGAAAACCGCCGCGGGCAATCCGGCCTCTGGGGTTATGCCATTTCCGGCGATTTGCCGATAGTGCTTCTGAGAATATCCGATCAGTCCCATATCGATCTGGCGCGTCAACTTATTCAGGCGCATACTTACTGGCGGTTGAAAGGGCTGGCCGTCGATCTGATTATCTGGAATGAGGATCATGCCGGTTACCGGCAGCTTCTGCACGATCAAATCATGGGGCTTGTTTCGTCCGCCATTGTCGCAGATCTGAAGGATCAGCCCGGCGGAATTTTTGTCCGGTCAACCGATCAGATGCCGGAAGAAGATCGCATTCTTATTCAAACCGTGGCTCACGTGATCATCTCCGGCAGCAGAGGGAAGCTGATTAATCAGGTCATGCAGCGCGGCGGTTTGAAAATAGCCGTACCCAGGCTGATACCCAGCCGCACTCATCGTGCCGCACCGGTTCCCCAAACGGCTTCGCCGCGTCACGATTTGCTTTTCTTCAACGGGCTGGGGGGATTCGATTCCGCTTCGCACGAATATGTTATCATAGCGTCGCATTCCCAGAATACGCCTGCGCCGTGGGTTAATGTTCTGGCGAATCCGAATTTCGGCACAGTCGTTTCGGAAAGCGGCATGGCGTACACCTGGGCGGATAACGCCCATGAATTCCGGCTGACGCCCTGGCACAATGATCCGGTCAGCGACAGCAGCGGCGAGGCTTTTTATATTCGAGACGACGAACGCGGCCGGTTCTGGTCGCCCATGCCGCTGCCGCGACGTGGCTTTGAACCTTATACAACCCGTCATGGTTTCGGGTACACCGTTTTTGAACACACGGAACGTTTTATTCAGTCCGAGGCGTGGGTGTATACCGCGCTGGACGCATCCGTAAAATTTATCGTCTTCAAAATCAGGAACCGGACCGGACGAACCCGTCGCATCTCCGTCACCGGTTACATGGAATGGGTTTTGGGGGACCTGAGAGAAAAAAACGCGCCGCATATTATTACGGAAATAGATCCGCAAAGCGGCGCTATCCTTGCGCGCAATCCCTACAACACGGAATTTCCCAACCGTATCGTCTTTTTTAATACCAACTCCTCGATGAGAACCGTCACCGGCAATCGCATGGAATTTCTGGGACGCAACGGAACACTCAGAGATCCGGCTGTGATGAAACGTCAGCATCTTTCCGGAAAAGTCGGAGCCGGACTGGATCCCTGCGCAGCGATTCAGGTTACGCTGGAACTGCTCGAGGAAGAAGAAAAAGAAATTGTTTTCACCGTCGGCATGGGGCGGAATGTCAGCGAGGCACGCAAACTGGCGCAGTTTTACACTGATCCGGTAACAGCCGCCGACGCTCTGCAGACTGTCAGGAATTACTGGACCGACAAACTCGGCGTCCTGCAGGTGATAACACCCGATCCTTCTCTGAATGTGATGGCCAACGGCTGGCTTCTTTATCAGACACTGTCCTGTCGTCTCTGGGCACGCACGGGATATTATCAGTCGGGAGGAGCTTTCGGCTTCCGGGATCAGTTACAGGACGTCATGGCGCTGATTCACGCCGAACCGAACTTTGCCCGGGAACAACTGCTTCTTTGCGCCTCACGCCAGTTTGAAGAAGGTGATGTGCAGCACTGGTGGCATCCTCCTCTGGGACGCGGCGTGCGCACGCAATGTTCCGATGATTATCTCTGGCTGCCCCTGACAACCTGTCATTATATCATGCGAACCGGTGACCGGAACATCCTGGACGCATCCGTACCGTTCATCAACGGCAGGTCGGTCGGCCGGGAAGAGGATTCTTATTACGATCTGCCGACCCGATCGACGGAATCGGCCAGTTTATATGAACACTGTCTCCGGGCGATCAAAAGAGGACTGCGTTTCGGCAGCCATGGATTACCTCTGATGGGCTCCGGAGACTGGAACGACGGCATGAATATGGTCGGCATTCAAGGAAAGGGCGAGAGTGTCTGGCTCGGGTTTTTTCTATATGAAGTGCTTACGCAATTTTCGAAAATCGCCGGGGCGCGCGGCGACACGTCTGTTGAAGAGCTCTGCACGAAAGAAGCGCTGCAATTGCGTTTGAACATCGAACAGCACGCCTGGGACGGACTCTGGTACCGGCGCGCCTTCTTCGACAACGGCGTCATGCTCGGATCGGCAAAAAACCAGGAATGCCGGATTGACTCTATTGCCCA
>JAGVUJ010000166.1 GCA_019136325.1 Deltaproteobacteria bacterium | reverse complement strand
AATTGCTTCTTCCGGGCACCATTGTAGACAGGCAAAGCACTGTTCGCAACGGTGCTGCCATGCCGGTTTCCCGCGAACAAGTTGTATGTTTTGCGCCGGACAGATTTTCTCACAGATTCCGCAACCCGTGCATTTTGCATCGGCATGGAACGGTTTGTCCATTCGGGGAACGCGTTCAAACGTCATGCGGTAGATGGCGGAAAAAAGAATATTCTGCCAGGCGGGATCCTTTTCCGGCGGTTTTTCTTCTTTGGCCCGGACCGATGAGGCGATGCGGTTGATTTTATCCAGCGTGGCGCTGAATTTCTTCTGCTGCTTTGCCGGAGCTTCAGCGCCTCCCCAGGGAATGTAGTTACTGGGCAGGCAAACCGAGAATCCCGAAGACAGTTTCACATGCTTCTGTTGCAGCAACGTTTCCAACTGGATCAGCGTTGCGGCAACCTGGCCGGCGTTAACAGCCACGGCGAAATAATATTTTTTCGGGTCAGTCTGAAGACGATTTAAAAAATCAATCACCGGTGCAGGAATTCCCCAGATATGAACCGGAAAAACGAAACCGACTTTTTCCGCATCGGTGACAATACGGTCACCGTGGCATTCAGCGTCATGGAGCAGCAGAGAAAGTTTTTTTGCCGTCCAGAAAGAATTTCCCGTTCCGGTATAGAAAAATAGTTTTGTTTCCATTGAGCCACATCAAGGCTGCATTTGCAGGACCTTGTTATAAACACTCTCCGAAAATCCATAGACCTGATTTCTGTTAATAATGGCGAAGGGCACCTCATCGCCCTGGTCCACTTCTTTTCTTTTCGCGACGGCATTTTCATCGGTGTCCATGTTATATTCAACGAAGGGGACCTGCTTGGAATTTAAAAAATCCCTCGCCTTATCGCAGTCTTTACAGTCGTTTTTGGTATAAAGCACAACATCCGGCTTCTTCTGATTCTTGGCTTTCGCCGCGTCATTTTCCGCATTCGGTGGATTCCCGGATCCGACTTCATGAATTTCGATATTTTTTGCAGACTTATCCTCAGGCGGAGGGTAATCAGTAATTTGCATTTCTCCTTTTTCATCGATCCATTTATAGAAATCAGCCGTTGCCGTTTGACAAAGAAAGACGGAGAACAAAATCGATAATACGATATATTTTTTCATAGTCTGACCTCACGATAAAACTGTTTTAAGAAATATTTATAACAGATCCGGTTTGCATCAGGCAGCACGAGCAAACCTGTCACAATGTAATTAAAAATAGCTTAAATCGTCGGGGGTTGTCAAATTCTTTCTCGATACGTCTGATCCGGCTTTATGAAATAATCACCGATGTTTTGTTGTGAAAATGATTGATTTTCATCTCTCTTCTTCGATATGATATTGAACAGATCACATGAGGAGAGTTTATGTTCGGAAAACCGGTAAGTCTTTTTTCAGTGTTTGGATTTGAAATCAAAGTCGATATGAGCTGGCTTATTTTGGCGGCTTTAATCACCTGGTCGCTGGCCAGCGGTCTTTTCCCGGAATATTATAAAGACCTTCCCAAATCCGCCTACTGGTGGATGGGAGTCGCGGGCGCCGTCGGGCTTTTTTTATCTATTATTATTCACGAACTGACACACTCTCTTGTTGCCCGTCACTATGGCTTATCCATGAAAGAGATAACGCTGTTCATTTTCGGCGGTGTCGCTCATATGGAAGAAGATCCGGACAGCCCCAGGGCTGAATTCATGATTTCCGTGGTCGGTCCAGTTTCCAGTTTCCTGCTGGCGGCTTTTTTCTTTTTACTTTACAAAATGGGATCAAACATCGGCTGGCCGGTGACCATCACCGGCGTTTTAAATTATTTGTCCTGGCTCAACCTGATTCTGGCCGTTTTCAATCTGATTCCCGCTTTTCCCCTGGACGGCGGAAGAATATTGCGTTCCGCTCTCTGGAGGTGGAAAAAAGATCTGCGCTGGTCAACGAACATCGCGTCCCGGATCGGTTCCGGTTTCGGCCTGATGCTGATCATCATGGGCATTATTTACATCGTTAAGGGAAATTTTGTCGGTGGCTTGTGGTGGTTTCTGATCGGCCTGTTTGTCCGGGCCGCAGCGCAGAGCTCTTACCGCCAGATTCTTGCGCGCAACCTGTTTCATGCCAAAAAGGTAAAAGATCTGATGGTTGCCAATCCCGTCACGGTGCCGCGATCCATATCGCTGGAGGATTTCATCCGGGATTATGTCTATAAATATCATTTTCAGGCGTATCCGGTTGTTTCGTTCGGACGGTTGACCGGCTGTATCTTTTTGAAACAAGTCGCCTCCATTCCGCGTGATCAGTGGTCTCAGCATACGGTGGGTTCGATCGCTCTGCCCTGCAGCGCGGAAATCACGATTGATCCGGAAGCGGACGCCAATAAAGCCCTGGATTTGATGAATCGCACGGGCAACAGCCGCCTGCTGGTCGTTCAGGGGGACGAACTGGCCGGCATCATATCGCTGAAAGATATGCTCGCGCTGCTGTCTTTAAAAATGGAATTGAATGATATGGAAAAAAGCAAATGACCGACGTGGTCCTGAATGAAGGAAAACAGCGCAAAATATTCTCAACAATCTCCTGAAATAATCATTTTCCCCGCTGGATAGTCACTGGCCGGTCGGGATTGACTCAGGCCTCAAAGAGTATCTTAAAATTAGTGCAAGGCCTTTTCAGCTTGACTGTTAAAATAAGTTTTTCTATAAACAGAAATCATTTTATACGTTGATCCTGAAATCGAAAGGGACCTTTTATGTCTAAAGAAGAATTGCTTGAGCCAAGAAAAATTCCTTCTCAGGAGCGCTCGCGCAAGACCGTGATGGCTATCTATGAGGCGGCAACCGATGTGTTTGTTACGACAGGATACACGGAAGCGACCACGGATCAAATCGCTGAAAAAGCGGGCGTTTCGATAGGGACGCTTTATAATTATTTTCCCGGCAAGGAGGCCATATTATACGGTTTGTGGGAAAAATACGAAAAGGAGATCAAAGCCATAACAGACCAGGTGGATCAGGATATTCGCAAGCAGGGTTCTTTTGATCGCAGCATTATTCCGGTTCTGCTTAATCTTGCTCTGGAGCTGGTTAGTTACGAAAAGGTGAAGAATCGACTGTTTATCAGCCAGATCGGTTTACCCGAGACCATTATCCAGAAACGCCGGGAACTCGGTCTGTATATGGAGTCCGTTATGGAAGCTGTATTCCGTGATTTCGCCAGTGTGCGAGTCCGGAATCCGAAAATCGGCGTACACATTATCTGGGCAACCGTGCAGGCCGTATTTCACGATTATATCATCTCGGTTTCCAATGAGATAAAACCTGAAGATTTTATTGATGAACTGGGCGATATGATGGGCCGTTATATTTTCACCGATGAAATACAGGAATAATTACACCGCGGATCAGGATAAAACCGTCCAGGCCTTACCCCGGACATTTCCTTCGTGTTGACCGATTCGCGACGATTGTTTTCCGGATAATGCTTCACTTGCGATGGGATAAATTTCCCGGTCGAAACCGCTTGAAAACAGCTAAAAAATGTTTCCATAAACCTTGACAATTAGGATGCAATCAATTAGCGTAACACTCCATATTTGAAGGCAATGCAAGAGCGTCATGATTGCTTTAATGCGTTGAAAAGGGGGGTTAATAATGTTTGGCACACTTATTACCACGCACGGCAATTTGGGGGATGAGCTGATAAAATCGGCCGAACTGATCAAGGGTC
>JAGVUJ010000285.1 GCA_019136325.1 Deltaproteobacteria bacterium | reverse complement strand
ATATCTGGTCAACAACCGGGCGTCGTCTTTTGTTCTCTCTGTGACCGGCGATTCCATGATCGGCGAAGGCATCAAAGAGAAAGACCTGGTCATTGTGGAGCGCGGCCGGGAACCCAAAAACGGCGATATCATTCTGGCGGAAGTGGACGGCCGCTGGACGATGAAGTATTTTTATAAAAAGGGGAAAAAGATCACGCTGGAGGCAGCCAATCCGAAGTATCCCCCGATCACGCCGCAGGAAGAATTGCGCATCGCCGGTGTGATCACGGCAGTGGTGAGAAAGTACCTTAAGTAAAAATGCTTTCCGGCATTCCGGTTGCAGATGACCCTATAGCACCCTTCAGGGTATTTAGGGTGAAACCAAACGTCATTAACCTTTTAATAGATTGATTTTATTTGACTATAATTGTGATAAAAAGAAAACACAAAAAACGATTTATACAGAAAGAAACTGTCTGTGTTTACAGAATCATACAGACTGTATAAGCATTGTTGTCAAATAAATCTTGAAATATATGCATATAACATGCATACTATTACATCATATTTGTATGAGGTGAAAGTATGAGAACAACACTGAATATTGAAGATAATTTAATTGACAAAGCGACGAAAATTACTGGAATAAAAGAGAAAACGACACTCGTTAAGCTAGGATTGGAAGCGCTTATTGCCAGAGAAAGCGCACGGAGACTTGCAAAGTTAGGTGGAACTCAAAAACAGCTTCAAGAAATACCGAGAAGAAAGGGAGCATGACAGATCATGGTTCTGGTGGACACATCTGTCTGGGTCTCGCATTTGAGGAATGGAAACATTGAATTGGCAAACTTGCTCAATAACGGCTCCGTATTATGTCACCCATTGATCGTAGGGGAACTGGCGTGCGGAAATCTCAAAGACAGAACCGTTATCCTTTCTTTTCTTAAACTGTTACCCATGAGCATTGAAGCAGAGCATGAAGAAGTGTTCTCCTTTATTGAAAATAACCGGTTCATGGGAAAAGGTATTGGTTATGCTGATGCTCAGCTTGTCGCGTCCGCTGTCTTAACGGGCGTTCCAATTTGGACCCTTGATAAGAAATTGTCACAAGTGGCTGACGGGCTGCATATTAAATATAAGAATTCCTAACCTGGCGTTCCACCCGATCGCAGCCCGCTGGGCTGCTCCGGGTGAGCTTGTTGTTCGGTATGTGACTAAGATGAATCTTAATCCAAATGCAATCCGAGAAAAATTTGGTGATGACTACATTGCCGATGAGCGTACCTTTATCATGGGCATCGACCAGCGTATCACCAGGCATTTCGCAGAACGATTTATCGGTCTCGATGTTTTAGAAACTTGCACTGGAGGGGGATTCACAACGATATCGCTGGCAAGGACGGCTAATCATGTAATCACAGTTGAAGTTGACAAGTCTATCCAGAAAAAGGCGATGAGTAATATCAAAAAAGCTGGACTTTCAGCAAAGGTATCCTTTTTGCTCGGTAGCATCCTTGAAATGGAGACCATAAAGAAAATACCACAGGTTGACGCAGTTTTTATTGATCCTGACTGGGCAGTCACGGGGCCTGATCACCTCTATCGATTTCAACAATCTAACACCCAACCACCAGCGGATTTAGTTTTAAGGAATATGCTCAACATGACGGATAATGTGGCTATTATTTTGCCACCATTTATATCGGTGGCGGAATTTGAAGGTCTCCCAAAACATGAGCTTGAAAAGATCTATCTGGATGAAAGCCATGAGCTTTTTTGTCTTTATTTTGGTGATCTCATTAAATCCTTGGGGGAAACTGAATTTCGTGTAACAGAATGACGGCCTTGCCGAACAATCGCTTCGCTCGTATCTCGCGCGGCGGAAGCGTGCGTTGGGCTCCAAGAGCAAAGGAAACCGATGGCCATCCATCACCTTTATACGGAAATCGAAATTGAGGCCTCAGCGGAGCGGGTGTGGGCTGTTCTGGTGGATTTTGCCTCGTATTCCCAGTGGAATCCCTTCATCCGGTCAGCGGTCAGCGTGCCGCAGCAGGGGGCGCGGCTTCAGATTGTGATCCAGCCAAGTGGCGGCAAAGCTATGCGCTTCTCGCCTGTGGTGCTCGCAGCGGAGGCCGGTCGCGAGCTTCGGTGGCTGGGCCGGTTTCTGGTTCCGGGGCTGTTCGATGGTGAGCATTCCTTTATCATTGAGCCGCTGGTTGAGGGTAAGGTGCGTTTCCAGCAAAGCGAGAAGTTCAGCGGAATCCTGGTCGGGCTGTTCCGCGCGAGCCTGGATCGAGATACCAAGCGGGGATTCGAGGAGATGAATCGGGCTCTGAAGGCGCGGGCTGAGGAAGGCGCGCACGCCAAAGCGGAAGAAAGGCAAGCCTAATATTTTGCAGCAGCCGGCGCGGCTGAGGAAACCTTAAACATCAGGAGGTGCTTTTATGCGTGAGTTAAACATCAGCAAGGCTTTTACTCTGATTGAATCGGGGCCGGTAGTCCTCGTGACGACCCATGATGGGAAAAAGAACAACATCATGACCATCTCATGGACCATGGTGGTGGATTTTACCCCAGTATTTGCGATAACTACCGGGCCATGGAATTATTCCTTTGCCGCTCTTCGAAAAACAAAAGAGTGTGTCATTGCCATTCCCACCGTTGACATGCTTGATAAAGTCGTTGGAGTAGGAACATGTTCGGGTGCCGACACGGATAAATTTGAAAAGTTCGGGTTGACTCCGGTGAAGGGGAAACATATCAAAGCGCCTTTGATAAAAGAATGTCTGGCCAACATCGAGTGCAAGGTCATCGACATCATCAAGAAGCACAATATCGTCGTACTGGAGGTCGTGGCCGCATACGAGGATCGAGCGCGCAGGGAGAAGCGCACCGTTCACGCCATTGGCGATGGCACGTTTATTGTCGACGGGCGTAAGATGGACCGGAGGAAGATGATGGCCTCCAAACTTCCCGCAGGCGTCTAGCTTGTGTGATTCGCCTCATTGGTCGTGCTACGCACCGGCTGAACTTTTTGTTAACGGGGTTATTGATATGAAAAAATTTAGAATTTACTGCTCTGGTCCGCTGTTCTGCGCAGAAGAAATCGGCGGTATGAGTGCCATTGCCAAAGTACTGGACGATGCAGGCTTTCAAACCTTCTTGCCG
>JAGVUJ010000380.1 GCA_019136325.1 Deltaproteobacteria bacterium | reverse complement strand
GCTTTGGCCGTTTTCTTCGTGCTACGAGCCTCGATGAGCTACCAGAGCTTTGGAACGTCCTGAAGGGCGATATGAGTCTGGTCGGCCCACGGCCGCTGCTGATGCAATATCTGGATCGTTATACGCCGGAGCAGGCCCGCCGGCACGAGGTGCGGCCGGGCATCACCGGATGGGCGCAGGTCAACGGCCGCAACGCCATCACCTGGGAAGAGAAGTTCAAACTGGATGTTTGGTACGTGGACAATTGGTCTTTGTGGCTGGACATCAAGATCATTGCGATGACTATCTGGAAGATCCTGAAACGTGAAGGAATCAGCCAGCCGGGCCAAGCGACGATGGAAGAGTTTAAAGGTTCCTTTGACCATTCTGTGAATGGCTAATGCAGGGATGACATTATGCGCACGTTAAAAAAACTGACCATCAAAAATTTTAAATCCATTCGAGAACAGACCATCGAGCCGGGTCTTTTGAATATCTTTATCGGTGGCAATGGCGTCGGTAAATCCAACTTGATTGAAGTATTTCGATATTTACGGGAGATCGTCAATCAGAATCTTGGCGGCTATACCGCGCAAAAGGGTGGGGCCGACAAGCTGCTGCATTTTGGGCGCAAGAAGTCTTCGCAGATGGAATTATCTCTTGAATTCGGTGAAGGCGATACGTCGAATGCCTATGACATCAAAATCAAAGGAGCAGATGATGACAGTCTTGTGATTTGGTCTGAATCAATTTTCTATCATGAGAAGAGTAAATACACAGAGCCTTGGGACAAGCTGGTTTCCTCTTTTGTAAAAGAATCGAAATTAAAGCAGACAAATCATATCTGCGCGCGTCAGGTGATGGGGGATCTGGACAGCTATCGCGTATATCACTTTCATGACACTAGCGATTCGGCGGCGGTCAAAGCCACTGGCGATGTTCAGGATAATCGATTTTTAAGACCGCAGGCCGAAAACTTGGCCGCGTTTCTTTACTGGCTTCAGGAAAAGAAGCCAGATCATTTTAGAAATATCGTTGATACGGTAAGGCAGGTTGCGCCCTTTTTCGATTCTTTCATTCTTGCGCCTTCGAAGCTGAACGATTCAAAAATCATGCTGGAATGGCGGGAAAAGGGCAGCGACGCCTATTTTAATGCCGCGTCTTTCTCGGACGGGACCTTGCGATTTATATGTCTGGCCACATTGCTGCTGCAACCGCAATTTCCTGCCATCATCTTACTCGACGAACCGGAGCTTGGTTTGCACCCGGCGGCCATTAATTTATTGGCGGCGCTGATTTCATCGGCGGCAACTCGCACCCAGGTTATCGTATCCACGCAGTCGGTGACATTGGTCAACCAGTTTGAACCTGAACATGTTTGGACTGTCGATCGAGAAGACGGTCAAAGCGTATTCCGGCACCTGAGTCGCGCCGATATGAGCGCGTGGCTGGACGATTACGGTTTAGGCGAATTATGGGAAAAGAATGTGCTTGGCGCAAGGCCATGAATACATGAATAAAAGAATTTTACTGCTTGTGGAGGGGCATACGGAAGAGCGCTTCGTCAAGGATGTTCTACAGCCAAACTACGAGGGGCGTGGCATCTATTTTTATCCTACGATTTTGGTGACAAAGCGGGTTAAAGATGGTCCCAATTTCAAGGGCGGCGTTACGAACTTTGCAAAATTTAAGAATGATGTTCATCGCTTATTGAATAGCGCCGGTGATGCGCTGGTTACGACAATGCTCGACTATTACGCGTTGCCGAATGATTTCCCAGGTATGGGCACGCGCCCCAGTGCATCAGCAATGGCAAGGGTTAAGCATGTTGAGAACGCAATTGCCGGGCATTTTGGCAGTCCGTCAAATTTTCTTCCTTTCTTGGCCCTGCATGAATTTGAAGCGTGGCTGTTTTCATCACCGAGTGAATTGCCGAAGGTTATGACCGAAAAAGAGAAAGAATCTGAATTCACTGCGATTATAAAGGAATTCCCATCTCCTGAAGAGATCAATGAGCGGCCTGAATCAGCTCCATCAAAAAGGATTAAATCACTTTTCCCGGCCTACAGCAAAACAGTGCATGGTCCTTTGGTAACGCAGCATATTGGCGTACAGCAAATAAGGCAGTCATGCCGTCATTTCGATGATTGGCTCATGAAATTGGAAAGTTATGGGGCAGCAGGCGCGTCGGCATAAGGTGCGGCCGGGTAATACCGGCTTCCTTTTTATTCACATCGCTGCATTTTTCTGTTGATTTTTCTTTTTGAATAATATATCCCCTCTTCAATGAACATTCATTAATTGAATGAAAGATAAGATATGCAGTTTATCAAAAGCACAGATTACATGAAAAACTTAATTATATTGAGTGAGATTGACAAAAATCCATCCACGTCTCAATTGATGCTGGCCAACAGCGCCGGCATTTCTGCGGCGATGGCAAACGCGTACATCAAAAATCTGTGCGACAATGGTTATGTGGACATGCAGGGCAACAACAAACGTACTGTGTATCAGCTTACGGCGTCCGGCATGGAATACAGGCGCTATCTTTTGGTCTCTTTTATGGCAGAACTTATTGAGATTACTGCCAATGTGAGCGCGCAAATTAAACAGATGCTTTTGCCCATGGTGAAAGATGGCGAAAAAAGCGTTCTTTTCTATGGCGCAGGTGAAACGGGACTGGTTTGCGTTAAAGTAGCAGCCGAAATACCGCTTTTAAAAATACTTGGATTTATTGACGATAACCCGGAATTGCATCAAACAAAAGTAGGGGGCTATCCGGTGTTTCCTCTGGAAACCGCTTTGCAGCAGCCATTTGACAAGGTCGTGATCTCTGTTTTTCCCGACGATGCTCCGCGCAAGAAACTAGTCGGATTAGTTGATGAAAGTAAAATAGTGACATTGTCAGATTTGGATATGAAGATCTGGGGAAAGTAGATTTTCACATTGTGTGTTTTATTGGAGGTTTAAAGTGAAACTGTTTATTTATTGTGCGGGTGGTTTCGGAAAAGAAGTAATGGATGTGGCAAGAAGAATAAATAACTTTGAAAACAAGTGGGATGATATATGTTTTATCGATGACAATACACGCTTGGGACATGCGTTTCATGGAACAAAATTGTTCACTTTTGATAAGGTGCTAGAGCAATATAATATAAACACATTTGA
>JAGVUJ010000022.1 GCA_019136325.1 Deltaproteobacteria bacterium | reverse complement strand
GCCTTCTCCCTCTACGCAAAAAACCGCTTCCAGATGATGCTTGTACCAGATGTGCGTTTCGGTGCCGGCAAAGATGATCGTTTCATGAAACGAAAATCCCATGCCGTCTTTTTTCAGAAGCAGTCTGCGGCTGACCCAGTTTTTATTTTCAGCGAAGACCTCCAGACTAGTTCCTTTGATGTCGTCAATTTTTTTTACAATCACGAGATATCCTTCCCGTGTTTTTTCATAACGTTGTCGATGCTGCGCTCCAGAATATCCAGGCCTTCTTCCAGCACTTCATCGGTGATCGTCAGAGGGGCAAGAAATTTAATAACGTTGTTTCTGGCGCCGGCCGATTCCAGTACCAGGTTGTTATGGAAGCACTCGGTCAGAATCTCCTTGACTATCTCGCCGGTGGGCAGAGACATCCCGAAGACAAAACCCCGTCCGCGCACTTCCGCTTTGAGCTGCGGATTTCTCGCGCTGATTTTATTGAGTCGCTTGTGCAGGATTTTCCCCTTGCGGAATATCTCTTTAGAAAATCGGTCGTCTTTCCAGTAATCCAGGGCCACGGAAGCGCAGATAAAGCCAAGATTGTTTCCGCGGAACGTTCCGGTGTGCTGGCCGGGCTTCCAGATATCGAGTTCGCGGCGGAACAGCACGACGGACATCGGCAGGCCGAAGCCGCTGAACGATTTGGACAGCGTGACAATATCCGGTTTAATGCCGGACTTTTCAAAGCTGAAGAAATTGCCCGTCCGTCCGTTGCCGACCTGGATATCGTCCACGATCAGCAGGATATCGAAGTCCCGGCAGATTTTTTCCACGTCGCGCAGCCATTCATCCCCGGCCACACGAATGCCGCCTTCACCCTGAACCGTTTCCAGAATGATGGCGGAAGGGGTATCAACCCCACTGCTGTTGTCTTCCAGAAACCGCCGCAGATATTTTGCCGTGTTGATGTTTTTACCCAGATAGCCGTCGTAGGGCATAAAGGAAACATCGGAACGGTTGATAAACGCCTCGTCGCGGTAGTAGGCGTTGGCGGTCACGGACATCGAGCCCATGGTCAGGCCGTGATAACCGTTGGTGAAGGAAATAACGTTGGAGCGTTTTTTTACCATACGGGCCAGTTTGAGCGCGGCCTCCACGGCGTTCGTTCCCGTGGGACCGGTAAACTGAACCTTGTAATCGAGATTTCTAGGTTTGAAAATGATGTTTTCCAAATTGAGAAGCAGTTCTTCCTTGGCAACCGTGGCCATGTCCAGACCGTGGACAATGCCGTCGTTTTCCAGATAATCGAAAATTTTTTTCTTCATGTAGTCGTTGTTGTGTCCGTAATTAAGCGTGCCTGCTCCCGCGAAAAAATCAATATAACGGTTTCCTTCAGCGTCAAACAAAAAAGCGTCTTTGGCCTTTTCGAACAAAACGGGGAATGATCTCGAATAACTGCGGACTTCGGATTCCAGCCTTCTTATCGTTTCCATTTACATTTCCTCCTTTTTCATGACATCGAACGGCCCGATACGATACAGGATCTCCTCCTCGTGAGACGTTTTCCCGAAATCATCCGCGGAAAACAAAACGCTTTTGGTCAGACCGGCATTCAGAGATGCGGCCAGTGAGGAAAAAAGGGCGTTCGATGATTTGTTGGACGGATTAACCGTCGTTTCCAGATAACGCAGGGAAGGTAAATGAGAGCGTTGCAGACACGATGTCAACATGCCCCTGGCTATGGACTTTCCCCGGAAATCCTTTTGGACCACCACCTGCCAGACAAACAGGGTATCTTTCCGATCGGGACGGATATAGGCGGAAACGAATCCGCAAATCTTCTGATGATACTCGGCAATGACCGAAGTTGGCGCGAAATGCGTGCAGAGCAGAAGATAGCAGTACTGCGAGTTCAGATCCAGAGGGGGAGAATCTTCGATAAGCCGCCTTACCGCCTGCGCGTCTTTTTTTTCAGGCAAGCGATATACGATATGATGGGAATCATTTTTCAAATCCGTCTCCTGATCATTGTTATTTTCGGTTGCCGCTGTTATTGAACGACGAGGTTTCCTGGTGGTACGAAAAACTAAGAGAGCCTTTTTGACTTCAATGTAGACTTTTTTTAGCACGTTTGATGGAAGATTACAACCCCTGAGGCTGAAAAAACCCCGGGGAATATTGCAAAAACCTTTTAAAAATAATAAGTTATAATTTATTTTGGCCGTGTTTTGCTGAAAATGACAGATTCGCAGAGGTGTTACACAGAATTGTGAACCCGATAATCTTAAATCATTTTAAATATCGATAACTTACGATGTTCTTGTCTGTTTTAGTCATGCTGCGGATAAATAAGATTTTCCGTTTTAAAACCCAGCGAGGCGGCTTTGGCAACCAGCGATTTTTTCAATTCATCGCTGATGACAGGGGTGCGCGCCAGAATCCACAAATAGGAGCGGTTCGGTCCGCAGACCAGCGCGTAGGAATAATCTTTTTTATCCAGTTCCAGAATAACATATGAACCGTAAAACGGGCCGAAAAAGGATACTTTGAGAAAGCCTTGATCGGGACTTTTTACAAAATGCGCCTTGCCTTCCGCTTTTTTCCATTTTTTATCTTTGTCGGAGAAGCCGCTGTTGACCACCTTCACGCTTCCGTCGGCATTCAGGCTGTACTCGGCGGATGCGCGGGAAAGCCCGCGTTCAAACGAATGATCGAGCCGGGCGATTTCGTACCACTTGCCCAGATATCTTTCGAGTTGAAAATTTTCCACCGGTGTCACGCCGTCCGGTATGCTGACGCAACCCGCGAGCAGAAATACAAAACCGAGTATAAATTTTTTAGGAGTCATTTTTATGTCCTTTACAATTCAAGGGGGATGACTTATTTTACTCCCATATGAATTAAAATCAAGGGAGGAATTATGACGCTGGCGGAATATTTTGAAAAAACAAAAGGAGTCGGTGTGCTTTCCACCGCGGACAAAGGCGGCCGGGTAAACGCCGCGATTTACGGCCGCCCTCATTTTATTGATGATCAGACTATCGCTTTCATTGCCTCTGACCGTCTGACCCGCGCCAATCTGCAATCCAATAAATCCGCAGCGTATCTTTTCAAAGAAGACGGTTCTTATCAGGGGAAAAGGCTTTATCTCACCATGACGCGCGAGGAAAAGGATTCGCCTCTGAT
>JAGVUJ010000349.1 GCA_019136325.1 Deltaproteobacteria bacterium | reverse complement strand
TTCCTTTAGAAGGGTTTGTCCCCACAAACCACCACTGGAAGGAGAAAGCGCCATGAAACTGGAAGTAACGGTATCGGAGATTGCGGATATTTTCAAGGAGATTCAGGAGCGGCCGGGGCAATTGTTTGAGATGATTCGTTTGGACATCAAAGAGACGGTCGGGAAGTACCTGACGGCCATGATGAATGCGGAACTGACCCATTATTTGGGAAGAGAACCGTATGTTCGGGTGAAAGGCAATGTCAATCATCGCAATGGCTCCTACGGTCGTGGGTTTGCCCTCAAAGGGGTCGGCGAAGTCCATGTAGATATTCCACGGGATCGTAACGGGGAATTCAAGACCGCCGTTATTCCTCGGAGCAAGCAGTATGAAGCAGAGATTGCCCGGGATCTCAGTATGATGTTTTTGGCCGGCATCAGCACCCGGACCCTGTCCATGATTTCCGAAAGACTGATTGGGCGAAGGATCTCTCCCACGGAGATCAGCAGCGCGAGCAGCGAACTCAATAGCGCAGTGGAGGCGTGGCGGCGGCGGGATCTATCGCAGGAGACGGTGAAGTATCTGTTTATTGACGGTGTCCATTTCCATATGCGCATGGGAAGAAGTATTGAGATGATTCCGGTCCTGGTGGCCATCGGCGTGACGGAAACGGGACAGAAGCTGGTGTTGAGTCTCCAGGCCGGGGACAAGGAATCGGCAACCTCCTGGCGGGAGTTTTTCAAGGATTTGAAGTCTCGTGGATTGGATGGCGGAAAAGTCACCCTGGGGATGATGGATGGATTGCCCGGACTGGAAACCGTTTTCCGGGAAGAGTTTCCGCAAGCAAAAGTGCAGCGTTGCCAGGTCCATGTGGCCCGGAATGTTTTGGCCAAGGTGCCGAAGAAGTTCAAGCAGGCCGTGGCAAATGATCTGCGTTCCATCTTTTATGCACCGTCCCGGGAGAAGTCGTGGGAATGTTTTGAAGGCTTCCGGCAGCGATGGCAAAAGAACCTTCCTTCCGCTGTGGAATGCCTGGAGCGCAGTATCGATGCCTGTTTGACCTTTTTCAACTTTCCCCCGGAGGAATGGATTTCGTTACGGACAACCAACATCATTGAGCGGCTGAACAAAGAGTTCAGACGCCGGACCAAGGTCATGGAGATCGTTGCAGGGGAGACAGCCTGCTATCGCATCCTGGCCTACATATCGCTGAAAATGGAATTGCATTGGAGGTCAACCCCTATCGGAAAAGTGCGTAAAAGCCTGCCTTTCTTTAAGGAATTGGCCTATGAATATTTTACACAAAAAAATTGACAGTACCCAAAATATTCATATATATTCAGCAGGGACTAAGGAGGATCTGACTAATGCAAAAACAAAAGTTTACTTTGTTATTCCTGATTTTGCTTCTTGTTTCTGGTTGTGCAACGCCAAGTGCATATAAACCAGATCAAGTAGAAGCGCCGGCATCAAAAAAGCAGCAGATAAAGGCACAACAGACTACCGCATTGCCATCAGCAAAAAGATATAAACAGAAAATTGCAATCATACGCTTCACGAACGAGACCAATTACGGCAGAGCTTTGATGACAGACGCCGACTTCGATCGGCTGGGAAAACAGGCATCCGACATGCTTGCAAGTCGATTGGTCAAGTCTGGCAATTTCATGGTCTTTGAGCGTTCGGACATCAAAAAAATTCAGCAAGAGCAAACAATATCTGGAGGAGGCCTTATTGGTGTAGATACAGTTATTGTTGGATCTGTTACAGAATTCGGCCGTTCCATAGCAGGCAAAACTGGATTTATGAGTTCAACAAAGATGCAGACTGCAAAAGCCAAGGTTGAAATTCGACTTGTTAATATTAAGACTGGACAGGCATTTTTCTCAGCAACCGGCGCAGGCGAGGCAAGTACGGAATCTGGAGAGATTGCGGGATATGGCAGCAGGGCAGCTTATGATGCGACATTAAACGACAGAGCGATAGGAGCAGCCATAACTGATGTTATAGACAAGCTGGTCTCCACTCTTGAAGAAAGAGCATGGCGTACTGATATTCTTAGCGTAGAGAATGGACAGGTCTTTATAAGCGGTGGCGCACGCCAAGGAATCAAAGTGAGTGATACTCTCAAAGTCATGTCACCCGGGCAAAAAATAAAGAGTAAACAAACTGGAATGGAGATCAGCCTTCCGGGCAAACAGGTTGCAATAATCAGAGTAGTCTCCTTCTTCGGTGATAATGAAAACAACGAAGGGTCGGTTTGTGAAATCGTTTCCGGATCAATTAATCTTTCTTCGGCCGCAAATCTTTATGTAGAAGAGGTGCAACAATGAAAAATGTAATGGTTTTTTCTTTCTTGGCGCTTGTTTTAACACTTTGCAGTTGTTCAATGCCTTCAACCGCAGTCCGAACAGTGGACGACAGACCAACCTTGGCTTTCAAGGGTGCTCCCGAAGGAGCTCTCGTCTATATCGATAATATCAATATGGGTCAGGCAGCGGATTATAACGGAGAACAGAAAGTCATGACCATCGAACCGGGAACGCACACAGTACGTGTTACGCTTAACAATGAAGTAATTTATGAACAGCGGATATTTGTTGAGAGCTCATTAAAAACCATTACCATTAGATAGGAGACAGTATGAAATCGGCAACTAAATGCCTGTTTGTTCTTTTTTTACTTTTTTCATTTATAGGCTGCGGAGCACATAGCCGCTATAATTGGAGCGATTACGACACTAAAATGTATAAGCATTATAAGAACCCAGCGGAAAGAGAGGACTTCGTTCGATCATTGAAAGAAATTTTGGATAATGCCGAACCCGAGGGAAAGGTGCCGCCGGGTATCTATGCAGAATATGGCTTTGTTATGTATGAAGAGGGGAACACTCAACAGGCAATTTATTATTATCAGAAGGAAGCAACCAAATGGCCAGAATCTCGTGCCTTCATGACCAAGTTAATTGCCATTGCTAATAATAGGGCAACGAATCAAAAGCAGAATATTCAAAGTCCCATGGACTCTGCAATTGATGCCGTTCAAAATGTTAAAAAACCATCATCGGAGGTGGTAAAATGAAACGAATAGCCTTATTGCTACTGCTATTGCTCACCTACCTGACATTTTATGGATGTGTCCCTAGAGGGGAATTAAACAAGCAAGAGAAATTTTTAGCAGCTGCACCT
>JAGVUJ010000103.1 GCA_019136325.1 Deltaproteobacteria bacterium | reverse complement strand
CCCTTCTCGGCAAAGATGCGCAGAGCGGCATCCATAATGCGGTCTTTTCGGGTCTTGGGTCTGTTCTTGTCTGTCATGATCATTTCCTCCCGCGAGAGTGATTTTAAGATACATCTTCATAGTCACACTGTCAAGAATTATTTTATTTCAGAGTGTGGCTATGAAATAAAATAAAAATATCATAGTATGTCACGATAATATCAATTGATAAAAACGGGAAAGATCAGAATAATGCTTAAGGGAATTCGATAATTCCGCGAATGAATGATAAAGGCTTTACAAGGAGATGAACGGCTTTGAGAGATTTAAGGCCTGATTTTACTTAGAACAATTTCCGCAAGATCTTTTTTGGGCGCACCGCCGTAGTCAACCGAATTGCCGGCAACGACGATCCATTTACGGGCAAGATTCCTGAAATCCGGCTTATCTGCGCAGGCGGTCAGACAGCCGCAGATGAGAATGCCGATGTCCCATGCAGGCGATGGCTCTGTTGTAAAAAAGTATTCCGGCGGACATCGTTTTTCAATTTCCTGAACAAGTTTTGTCCTGTCAATTTGCGGATTGCACCCTCCGCAGTATTTGATACCGATCAACTTCATATTTTGACGGGTTCCTAGAATTTCATTGTGAAGATTATGCTAAATACAAGAAATGAGCAAGCGCCATTGCCCGACAACGACTGGGCAATTCAGGCTCTTTCTGTTAATTAGATATACGTTTGCAGAATAATGACTAACTGGCTTTAATTAAGTGTAAAGTGTCTTTAATCCCTAGTCAATTACTGACAGTAAAGTTCATCTTGACAATTTCTTTATGGTGTTGTAAATTATTTACAACACTTGGGAAAGGTGATAAGTATGAGCAAAGTCCACGAAAAATTTGGAGAATTTTTCAAAGAAATGAGGCAAAAAAAAGGTATAACATTGCGGCAATTTTGTATAACGAACAATCTTGACCCTGGCAATATAAGCAAACTTGAAAGAGGATTGGCAGCACCACCTAATTCACAAAAAATACTGGAAAAATACGCCTCATGTTTGGGAATAAAAAAAGACAGCAATGAATGGTATGAACTGTTTGATTTAGCCGCGGCATGTTCAGGTAAATTACCGCCTGATGTAATGAGCGATAAGAAGTTGGTAGAGAAATTACCATTAGTATTTCGGACAATCAGAGGGCAAAGATTAAATTCTAAAGAATTGGATAAACTGGCAGAGCTAGTAAGGAAAGCATAAAAAGTGATAAATATTGGAGTGCAGTATCTATCATATAATGAGATTGCCAAAAAAGCCGAACGCTTCTTAAATGATAATAGCGTGAAGTCAATACCGGTACCAATTGAAGAAATAATCGATTTACAATACGGGATAGATATTATCCCTATTCCAGATTTATCAAAACAATGCGGCGTCGATGGGTTTATATACAGCGATTTTTCGGGAATATGTGTGGATGATTTTGTATTTCAGAATCGAATTTATAGATATAGATTTACATTAGCACACGAGATAGCACATTTAATACTTCATAAGGATTATTTAAGAAGCTGTAATTTTAAGAATATAGATCAGTGGAAACTTTCGCACAAAGGAATTGACGAATCCGATTATAATAAAATGGAATATCAGGGATATTCTTTTGGTGGTCTGATATTAGTTCCGAGATCGACGCTTGAAGCACAGGTCAAAAAACATTTACCGAAAATAATTCCAGAAATCGAGAAAGCAAAAAAGAAAGGCGTCGATAGATTGGTTTATTTGAATTATGCATTAGATGAATTAGCAACTATTTTGTCGCCCGTTTTCGAAGTATCTACGGATGTTCTGATTAGAAGAATACAATATGATAATCTGGAACACTTCATTCCATAAACAGTAACCGCCGCAACACCGAATTATTCATTCTACATAACACTTAATTTTAATCTTTAATTCCCGCGATTTCTTTGGCCAGTTTCTTCTTCTGTTCCAGGTTGCCCTGGCGGGCAATCATGATGCGCTGCGCCTGTGGCGAGCCGGCGCCGTGCATGGATTCGGTGCGGTAGCCGACGGCGGCGGTGCCCAGCGTGATATTTTCCACCAGCCGCATGATCCGGCAACGGTTCTCGGTGGAAACGGAATCAATTCCCTTGAAATATTTTTCGACGATTCTGCCGATTTCCGGATGACGCAGATCCTTTTCCGAGGCCATGGTCACCATCAATCCTCCGGCGATATCTTCGGCAAGTCGGGCGATTTCGTAGGGAAATCTGGTCACGTTTTGCTTGCAGACATTGGCCAGCAGCAAATCGATCAGGTACGTTCCGGAAGCGGTTCTGTGCCCCTGCGCCGAGCAGGCGATGCCGCAGGAGAAAAGAGTTTCGTTCAAATGCGTCATTTCAATGAGCTTGTCTTTGACGTGAGAGGCTTTGGCCGCGCCGTTGTAATCGGCCGCCAGCGCCGCCGCGCCGATCAGCACATCGCCCACGCCGACCTTGCAGCCGCCATAGCTCTGACGATGGTAGCCGGCAAAGCGCTCCACCAGGAGGCCGCTGAATTCATATTCTCCGCACATGAAGACATTTTCCCAGGGAACGAATAAATTGTCAAAAACCATCAAGGCTTCATGACCGCCGAATTGCCGGTTGCCGACATCGATTTCGCAGCCTTCGAGTTTGCGCGTGTCGCAGGACTGCCGGCCGTAGATGTAGGAAATGCCTTCCGCGTCTGCGGGCGCGACAAAGGAAAGGGCGTAATCGGCGTCGTCTTTGGTCATGGCGATGGTCGGCATCACCAGAATCCAGTGAGAGTTGACGGCTCCGGTCTGGTGAGCCTTGGCGCCGCGCACGATAATGCCGTCTTTTCTTTTTTCCACAACATGGGTGTACAAATCAGGATCAGTCTGACGGCTGGGCGGCAGACTGCGGTCGCCTTTCGGATCGGTCATGGCGCCGTCGACAACCAGATCTTCTTGCTGCACCATTTTCAGAAACCTGATAAAGCGATCATGGTATGGCGTGCCGAGTTTCTTATCCATTTCAAACGTGACGCTGTCCACGGCATTGATGGCATCCATCCCGACGCAGCGCTGGAAACAGGCGCCGGTTTTTTGTCCCAGCAGACGCTGCATCTTTACTTTTTTAATCAGGTCGTCCGTGCTCTGATGCAGATGGCAGAAACGGTTGATTCGCTCACCGGTCAAATGGGATTTGGCCGTCATCAGATCTTCATGCTCAGGGCTTTGAGCCAGGGCGTACGTCATTTTTACAGAATTCATGGAAGGTCTGATGATCGGATGATCGACCGGGCTTTGCACCCGTTCACCCAGCAGATAGACTTTCAGATTCATTTTACGCAGACTTTCTTCATAGTGATCCGCGGTTTTTAATGCCATGTCCGACCTCCTCGCGCATGAACAAATTTTAGTGTAAACACATTACAGGACATTTTCTGTTTTCATTAAGCTAATACTTTGTCGGATAAATTTCAAGGCTATTCGGATGCACATTATATCCTTGACATACGAGGGGGGACTTCTTATACTTCCTCAGTTTGTGCCTGCTTTTTTTAAGGCGCATGTTGAAGTTATGCCGTTGGAATCGTTGAATATTACAGCCTTTGCGACCGTAATTTATACATTTTGAAAGAGAGAGGTAAAAACACATGTCTATCATGAACTGGACCAAAGATGAAACCGTCGCCATTATAACCATGACGAATGGCGAAAACAGACAAAATCTGACATTTTCCAAGACATTGAATGCGATGCTTGATGAAATAATCGCGGATAAAACCATAACCGCTCTGATTATCACGTCCAATGATCCAAAGAATTTTTCGCAGGGTATAGACGTTGAATGGATTATGGGACAGATGCAGAAAAATGAACATCAGCCGGTGACGGATTTCATCAACGAAATGGATGTGGTTTTTAAAAAGCTGCTTCTTTATCCGATCCCGGTCATTGCGGCCATCAACGGCCATGCGTTTGGCAACGGTTCGATTGTTGCCTGTGCCTGCGATTTCCGTTTTATGCGCTCGGACAAAGGATTCTTCTGTTTCCCCGAAGTCAACATCAGCATTCCTTTCCGCTGGGGGATGAATGCTTTTGTGAAAAAAGCCATTCCTGTGCACGTATTGTCGCAGATGCAGCTGACCGGTAATCGTTACACTGCGCCGGATCTGGAAAAGCACAACATTATTGTGAAGGCCTGCGCCAGCCAGGAAGAATTGATGTCCTCCGCGATAGCCTTTGCCAGGACGTTCCAGAAGAAACGGTCGATCTTCGGCGAACTGAAACGAAGACTTTACGCCGATATCATCAAAGTCCTGGACGACGATTTTATGCCGCCGACGGCCAAAATTACTTCTCTGGTCATGATGGATTAGGCTTCCGTAAACCACATTACAGCGATTTCAGCGAAGAGGTATAAACAATGAAAACAGCGATTACCGAAATGTTCGGTGTAAAATATCCCATTATCTGCGGCGCCATGATGTGGCTTTGCAAACCAAAGCTTTGCGCAGCCGTCTCGAATGCCGGGGGGCTGGGTAATCTTACCGCGGGGAACTATCCCACGGGTGATGAATTCCGTGAAGCTATCCGGGAAACGAGAAAATTAACAGACAAACCTTTCATGGTCAATGTAACCATTCTCCCTTCGGTTCATATCACGGCCGAACATCACAAAATGTATCTGACCATCTGCGCCGAAGAAAAGGTTGCGGGTCTGGAAATATCCGGAACCCCTTTGGACAAAGCGGTGGGGAAGGAATTTATAGACACGCTGAAAAAGGCCGGTGTGAAATTATTTCACAAGGTCGGATCGGTGCGCCACGCCGTGCATGCCGAGAAGAGCGGTTACGACGGCATTTACGCCGCGGGCATTGAAGAAGGCGGTCATCCACTCAATGACGATGTCACGACGATGGTGCTGACGCCGCGTATTGCCGAAACCGTGAAAATTCCGGTGGTGACGGTCGGTGGTGTTGCTGACGGACGCACGTTTGCCGCTGCATTGGCTCTCGGTGCCCAGGGCGTGATGATGGCTACCCGTTTCGTTGCCACGAAGGAGTGCGAGGTGCACAATAATATCAAACAGGAGATCATCAGACGGCAGGAATTTGAAACGGCGCTGATATGCAAATCCATCGGCCTGCAGGGCCGGGCCATCAGAAATAAACTTGTGGAAGAAGTCTTAACCGTGGAATCGACCGGCGGCGGCCTGGAAAAACTCATCCCGCTGATTGCCGGAGAGCGGGTCAGAAAAGCCTGGGAATCCGGCGAGGTGGACAGCGCTCCGATGATGATGGGACAATCCGTTGGACTGGTCAAGGATATTCCCACCTGCAAGGAGCTTATCGAAAGACTGGTTTCCGAGGCCAAAGCCGATATTGACCGGGTCGGAAATATTTTTTAGACGCCATGTGGCAGGAAAATATTTAATAACGTCGGCATTGTCGAATCGATTGCGTATCCCCGGATAATCCGAATGTCCATTGCAGGCATAAAGAAAAAGAATCGCGTTTCTCAATCAAGCACGCGCTCCCCGCAGAAATCCGTCGAGAAAATAATCGGCGCTTACAGCCGCTTTGTGCCGCAGGAGATTATCCGGCTGATGGGAAAAGACGATATCAACAGCGTCTTTCTCGGCGATCACATTGAAAAAACAATGACGATACTTTTTTCTGATATCAGAGATTTCACGTCTCTTTCAGAAGAAATGTCTCCCCGGCAAAACTTCACCTTTATCAATGCCTACATGGCATGCATGAATCCCGTGATCGCGCAGAACGGCGGAATCATTGACAAGTACATCGGCGATGCGATCATGGCGCTTTTTCCTGCCGGCGCCGATGATGCGCTGCGTTGCGCTACCCGAATGCTTCGTCAACTGCAATCATTCAATAAAAAAATCAAACAGGCGGGATATCCTTCCGTCAAAATCGGTTTGGGACTCAATACCGGACTGGTGATGCTCGGCATTATCGGCGGAGAGCATTTCATGGAAACAACGGTCATCAGCGACGCCGTCAATCTGGCGTCGCGCGTGGAGTCGTTAACCAAAGATTATAAAACATCCCTGCTGGTCAGTGAACATACTTACTACAGTCTAAAGCATCCATCGCTTTATCATATACGCTTTGTCGATCGGGTTAAGGTTAAGGGAAAAATGCAGTGCCAGTCCGTTTACGAGGTGTTTGACGCCGATCCGAAAAAACTGCGGGAAGCGAAGCGTAAAACAAAGATTCTTTTTGAAGAAGCGCTGGCGCATTATCATTTTAAAAATGTTGACCGGGCGATGGAGCTGCTTTCCGAATGTCTGCGGCAGGCTCCCGATGATACCGTGGCTCAGGTTTACCGGGATCGCTGCGCTAAATTTCGAACGACAGGCAATCACGAGAGCAGTGGAGAATTTGATCTGGCCATATCATGGAGTCAATCCATGGCTGTCGATCATGCGGTCATTGACGACCAACACCGTACTTTATTCAAACGCGCCCGCAGATTCGTCGATGCGGTTCATAACAGCAGAGACTATGCGCAATTGGACCCGGTAATGGAATTCCTTGATGAATACATCAACGTGCATTTTGATACCGAGGAGCGACTTATGGCTGAGAAAAATTATCCGTTTCTTCAGATGCAAATAGATCAGCACAGACGTTTTTCAAGATACTTTGAGGAACTTAAAAAAGAAATAAGAGCCAAATTCGATGCAAACAGGGCGTATGTTCTTTTTCGTGTTCAGGTGCTGATTATTGACTGGCTTATTAATCATACGAGTAAACTCGACAGGCATTTTGGGAAGTTCCTGCGTCAGACAAATAACCGTCCATTATGAGTCAAGACGTCAGATCAAGGTGATATTTTGCGTCGCAGATGTCATAACAAAACAACGTTCGTTGTTTGATTTTATGTCGGCCGGCACAACGAAGAATCCCGTGCGTGTCGGTTGATAGCCGTTCGTTGTGCCAACCATCAATTCACCATCCTGAAAAAGAGTTTTGATTTTACGACCGATTAAAGGGATAGAAGGATCGAAATCCTTTTTTTCGTGGTAATCCGGATTGCCGTCGTACTCTTTGACAAAAAATAAAGCTTTCAATCCCCTCATCTGCAGTTCTATTGCCTTGCTTTCCGGTTGAGCGTCTCTTGAAAATAAATGAAAAGAATCTTTGCCGGGAAAAAAATCGTTGGTGATGCCTTTAAACAATTGCCCGTCAAGATAATGGGCAACAATTTTATTCTTAATCATTCTATCGTCTCCTTTTAGACATCATGAATTATTCATGCGGTAAAAGCGTTTTCAGCGTTTAGGCCTGATTTCATTCGAAATCAAATACCATTTTTGCACGCTGTTTTCGAGCCGGAAGTAATGAAAAATGTAGGCAACCGATAGAATAAGCAGGATAACAAAAAGAGCAATAGCGGGAAGGGAAGGTCGAATAGCCGCAAATCCGAAAATGATCAAAGTAAAAAAACAAACAAAAAGCATAACAATTAAATGCACCAGCCGTTCATGCTGCATCCACTTGATTTGTTTGTCGTGATAGGCGAGAAGCTCCCTTCGTTTTTCAGCATCAGGGTTTTGCTGAAGAATTTCTTTTACGTAATGTTCATGATTTTTCATGTAAGAAAGCATCATTAATTCTGCAAAATTTTTCATAAATCTTAACATATTTTGATGAATAACATAGATATATTTTTTAAGATTATCGTAAATTAATAGGGAAGAATCAATACTTATAAAATTCGTTTGCCACAAGACCCATGTAATGTTATGTATCCCACCATTAGGGAAGATTAAAAGGAGGAAGGAAGATGGTAAATAAGGTTATCTTGATTGGAAGATTGGGCAAAGATCCGGAGGTTCGCTATACGCCTGATGGGACGATGGTTACCAACTTCAATTTAGCCACGGATGAGCAGCGGAAAGATAAAAACGGTGAAAAAATCCAGAGAACGGAATGGCATAAAATAGTAACATGGGGGAAATTGGCTGAAATCTGCGGTAATTATCTGGTGAAAGGTAAGCTTATTTATATCGAAGGGAGAATTCAAACCCGCTCCTGGGAAGACAAAGAAGGCATGAAACGTTTCACGACGGAAATCATCGCTTCCAATATGATGATGCTTGATTCCAAGGGACAAACCAAATCCGGAGAAACTTCTTTTGATGCTGATGCCGCAAATGTTAATGACGGCAGTGTGCCGCTGGACGATGTTCCCTTTTAAATGGTCGATCATTTCCGACAACAAGCAGTCTGGAAAGTTAATGCAGTATTTTTCTCCATCCGATACCCTTTAAATTTTCTGCAAGTATATCATAACCGAAAAACAACAGGGATAATATTGTTTAGGCATATCCCCGCAAAACAGGAAAAATAATGAAAAATATCAATGTGTTGATGATACAACCGAAGACTCCGCAAACGTTTTGGAGTCATGATCATACGATTAAGGCCCTTGGATTCAAAACCACCATGCCGCCGCTGGGATTGCTCACCGTAGCGGCCATGCTTCCCAAGAACTTCAATATTAAACTGGTCGATCTCAATGTGGAAGATCTGAACATGCAGGATGTGGAGAACAGCGATATGGTTTTTCTAACCGGCATGATCGTCAACAGAGAATCTTTTATAGAATTGGTCAATTTGTGCCAGGGAAAAGGCAAGACGATTGTTGCCGGCGGGCCCTTTGTACAGTCCATTTACGGAACAAAAGCGCTCGATAATTTGGAAGTAAGCAAGATCGAGCACCTGATTATATACGAAGCGGAAAATAATCTTCCGCAATTTCTGGAGGATTTTGCGCAGGGCAACGCGAAAAAAGTTTACGACAACAAGGACAAACCTCCCCTGACACAGACCCCGACTCCCCGTTTTGATTTAATACGCCCCGGAGATTATGCCTCCATGGCCCTTCAGTTTTCCAGGGGGTGTCCTTTCAATTGCGAATTCTGCGATATCGTCCAGATGTTCGGACACATTCCTAGGACCAAGACGCCGGAGCAATTCATGAGCGAAGTGGAAGCGCTTTATTCAACCGGATACCGCGGGCGTCTTTTTATTGTGGACGATAACTTCATTGCCAACAGAAAGAAAGTCAAGGAAATGCTCAGATTACTGGCGGCGTGGCAAGAGGAGCGCGGGTATCCTTTCCTGCTGTTTACCGAAGCCAGTATCGATCTCGCCCGAGACGATGAACTGCTGGGGCTCATGAGACGATCGGGATTTACGTCCGTTTTTATCGGAATTGAATCTCCCGACGCTGACACCCTTCGTGCCACCAAGAAAAATCAAAACGTGACCTGCGACATGAATGCCGCCATAGAAAAGGTTCAGAAGGCGGGCATAGAAGTGATGGGAGGATTTATCCTGGGATTCGACACCGATACGGACGACGTTTTCGATAACCAACTGGAATTTATCCGGCGGAACAGCATTGTCCAGAGTATGGTCGGCCTTCTTGCCGCCATGCCGCATACCGATTTGTACAACAGATTAGAACGGGAAGGACGGCTGGTGTTCGGGCTTGGACACAGCGGCAATAATGTTGACACCGACCTCAACTTCATCCCCAAAATGCCGGCAAAACAGCTCATTGCCGGCTACAGAAGAGTGATCAAAGAAACCTACGCGCCCCGTAATTACTTTGCCCGCGCGGCGACGCTTTTGAAAAAATTTCCGGATATGAAATTATCAAAATTGAAGCACGCGGAACCGTGGCAGAAAAAATTGTATATGTCCAAAATGACCATTCATCCGAATAAGGCCAAGCTGATCTTTGAACTGATGAAGCTTGTATTTAATCCTTTTGGTATTTATGGGTTGATTTTTATCATCAAATCTTTACGGTTCGGATTGCTTTCCACGCCCGTCACGATCGAACTGACTTTCCGCGGCCTCCACTACATGAGCGTAGCCAGAGAAATTGAAAACGCCGCGGATTAAAGGAGGCAGCACCGGTAAAAAACTGTATCCGGAAGACATTCCTGATCATCGGCCGTGATCTTTGGGCGGAGTGTCCGCTGAATGAGAAAAAGATGTCATGACCGCTGGGAGTCTTTTCTTCCCCCCGATCTTCCAACCCATGATTTTCTTGACTCATACGAAACTCATTTATATATTTAAACAATAAATAATGAAGGGTTTTCCAATGCGGAGTTCACACATGAAACGAATTACTTTTCTGTTTCTTTTATGGATCTGCATGATCCCTGCCGGCTGTGCCGGGGTCAAGGTTTCCTTCGTCAGCAGCAGCGATTATATGTCGCTGCGTCGAGGAGACATTCTAACGACCGGCGACCTGAGCGCTTACACCGGCGCCGCATTGCAGGTTGTCGGCATTGAAAAAAAACAATGTGATAAACAGAGCGCCTTTTGCCGGCAGGCTTTGATGGAAACCATCGGGCTGCACGGCGAGAACCGTATGTCTGCTCTGGCCGAGCTCTGGCTGAAGGAAGCCATGAAGCTGGACAAAAATTTTGTGGAAGGCGGACGTATCGAAGAGGTGCTGAATGCCTATCTGGAAACGGCGAGATATGCATACGTTTATCTTTTTCTAACCAAACGCTCATTCAATAAAAGAGCTCTGGAGGATCGCCAGACACAGGTTCGGGATTATTATAATTATGCCGTGCAGAAAACCCTGACCACTCTGTTTGAATATTATCGCAAAAACCCGACGACGGAAATGGAACATCAACGTGATACGGTTGTTCGATTTGGGACATGGCATATTACCGTCAGGAATGAAGATGTGCGGCTTGCCGCTCAGCGTATCATGCCCGAAGACCTGATACCGGCGGCGTCTCTGTCATTTGCCGGCCTGCGCAATCAATACCGTCGCGACGGTCTGGGCGCCGAACTGGTGGCAGTCACTTCCCGTCGCGTGGTCGACAGGCAAAGCGCGGAAGTGCCTTTCAGTGAAACACCTTTCCCCGCTGTAACAGCCGTGATGAGCTTTCCCGGGAACAGCCCCGGAGAAGTGCTGGAGACCCATGATGTTGTCATTACCGGATACGATCCATACGGGCGAGAAGGTGTCCAACTGGCCGGGACCGAAGTTCCGCTGGCGGCCAATTTTACTTCCGGCTACGGACTGTGGCTGGCGCGATCGGGTTTTGCCGCGCAATCCCTGCTGACGCTTATCGGCAGGGGGGATGTGCTGGAAATGCCGCGTGTCTACCTGATGCAGCCTTATAATCCTCAACGCCATATTGTCATTATGCTGCACGGACTGGCCAGCAGCCCCGAAGCATGGATCAATCTGGCCAATGAAGTATTGGGTGACGAAACATTGCGTCAGAATTTCCAGATCTGGCAGGTTTATTATCCCACCAATGCGCCCATTGCTTTTAATCATTACGAAATTTATCAGGCGATCCGGCAAACATTGGAATATTTTGATCCTGCGGGAAAGGCGCGCGCTTCCCGGAAGATTCTGCTGATCGGACACAGTATGGGCGGAATTTTGTCGCGGCTGATGGTGTCCTCCTCCGGAGATCGATTGTGGGAGGCGTTCCTCAAAATGTATCCGCTGGAGGGAAGGCGTCTGGAAAGAGTGAGCAAAGAACTGGGACCCTATATGAAATTCGACCCGTTGCCGCAGGTCACCCGGGCGATCTTTATCGCTGCGCCGCATCAGGGCACTCCCGTGGCTGAATGGGCTGTCGTTCGCTGGTTAGCCGATTTTATTACCGTTCCTTTTTCCGTGCTGGGCCGATTCAAGGAAGTGGCCCAACTGCTTGTCGATCCCGGGTCCGCCAATCCCGTCTCACTGACCCGTTCATTCAACAGCATCGATAATCTCAGCAACCGGGATTCCTTTATTCAACTGACCTCGACCCTGCCGATTTCACCGCGGGTGCGTTACCATTCGATTATCGGTAATCACACGCCGGAGAAATCCCTGGTTGATTCCAGTGACGGTGTGGTGCCGTATTCCAGTTCGCATCTCGAAGGCGCCGATTCGGAAAAAGTGATTTTATCCGCTCATAGCGTTCAGGAGAAACCCGAAGCCATTATTGAAATCCGCCGCATCATGCATCTGCATCTTAAAGAATAAAAAAGATTGTTGAAAATAAGAAAGGAGATTCATTATGTTTAAAAATGAAAAGTTCTGGCATGTCGTCATGATGCCCGGCGCCGTGGCCGGCTGGATTTTTATTGTGTACGGATTTTTGTTTCCGATTCAGGATGAGAACCTGAGAATGGTGTGGATGGCTGTTGCCTTTCTATGGGGTGTCGGGCACATTTTTGAACTGGCCGCTGCCATTCCCATCGGAAAATCAAAAGGGATTCCCCTGAAAACGATCATGATGAAAACCATAGTATTCGGCATCACCTGGTGGGCGCCGCTGGCGTTCGGATTCATAAAAAAGTGATTCGTTGTTAAAATTTAAACAATAATTTTGTTCTGAAACCGCTGCATTAAGAAGGCAGACTCAAATTGAGCCCGCCTTCTTAATGTATTTCTTCTGCGAATTAAATTGCTTCAATGGTGGATGTCGGTTTGGAGGTGATGTTGTAGGTGACACTGACCACGTCCGGTATTTCTTTGGTGATTTTCGCTGCAATGCTCTCGAGAATATCAAACGAAAGTCGTGTCGGCCGGGCCGTGCGCGCGTCCGTGCTGTTCCAGCAGCGGATTTCAATCTGATTGCCGAAGATCCGTTTATTATTGCGCATGCCGGTCACGCGATCGTCATGCAAAATGGCCAGATACTGAAACGCCTTGACATCTTTCAGTGCCGCTTCGGTGATGGCGGTTGCCTTTCTGACCAGGGCGATTTTGGCCGGGGTCACTTCGCCAATAACGCGGGCAACCAGCGCCGGTCCGGGGAAAGGTATCCGGTTGAACATGCTTTCCGGCAGTCCCAGGCCGCGACCGACTTTGCGTACGCCGTCTTTGCGCAGTTCGATGAGCGGCTCCAGAATCCTGTAGCCGAAAGTTTTCTGCGGATCAATTCCCAGTTGTTCAAAAACATTGTGCTGTCTTTTGATGCCGGCAACCGTTTCATCCACATCGGTCAGGATGGTGCCCTGGAGAAGGTATTTGGCCTTGCTTTTCATAACCAGTTTCCCGAAAACATTTTTATAGAAGGTCTGGGTAATGGCTTCTCGTTTTTCTTCGGGATCGGTCAGCCCCTTGAGCGCCGAGAAAAACGCTCTGGACGCGTCGAAAACATCGACCTGAATCCCAAGCTTTTTAAAGGCCGCCGCCACTTTGGCCGGCTCATTTTCCCGCATAATGCCGTTGTCAATGATATAGGTTTTCAGGTGTTTACCCAGCGCTTTATGTCCCAGGGCCGTCACGACCGCGGAATCGACGCCTCCCGACAGGGCGTTGATGGCGAATCCGTCGCCCACGGCCTGCCGGATGTCCCGTACTTTATCGTCGATAAATTTATTTACGTTCATGCTTTTTGCCTTTATTTCTTTCATCTTGATCATGGCGGCTCCTTTTGCACTAAATTTTGGTACAAAATTGTTTAAACGAAATCGCGCCGGGTTTCAAGCAATAATCATAAAAAGTATTGATTTATGGAGTCGGCATTTCAAGGGGCCGTCTTTTTGAAAAGACTCTCCATGCATGAAAAATGATCATAAACGACCAGGCGATGAGTGGAAATTTGAACCAGAGATACTGCGGGTATAAATCGTAATTCATAAAAATCAGTAAAGCGTTAATGATGAAAAACGAAAACAAATGATAATAAAATCCCTTGTGCGCTTTTATTGAAAAAGAAAAGATGCTGAATCCGTGATACAAAAGCGCGACAGTCCATCCTGCCAGAGGCCATTTGGCCCAGAAATATTGCGGTGATGCATCAAGATTAATCCAGATCAACACGGCGTTGACGGCCAGATATGCCGTTACATGGTAAGCGAACCCGATTTTTGCTCTTCTGTTTGTCATATCATCCCCTCTCATAATTTTTTTCGACTGTCGTCGGACACGAATCAACGTCATTGTTCTGATTTGTGTCCGAAAAAGCCTTATTGTGTAAAGTCTGAAACCAGTTCTCCGACTTTGCTGTTGACGGCCTTAATGGTGTCATAAACGTGTTTCCGTTTTCCGCCTTCCTCAAAACCGCTGTGGGAAGATCCTTTTACATTCTCGGCAATGCTTTTGTGAATGCTTTCAGTTGTTGAAACCACGTCATCAATGCAACCGAAAACCAATTTGACGATAGCGTGTTTCTCTTTCATAAGCCCTCCTTTTTTAAAATCATTAACCGTTGGCCGGCATCATCGCGCCGGCCTCGATGATACAAATCCTTTTCTCCGACCGGCAAATGTAATATACACATAGCAATTATAATTGTCAATAAAAAAAGCAAAATAAATAGCAATAATTATATATATAAAATATAGCTATTATTATTGACAATATATGCGTATTCTATTATAGCAATAGAAAAAATTCAGAACGTGGGTTCAAGGAGGCATGATGGCTATTATAAGAAAAGAGCAGAAGGAAAAATCAAAAAACGTATTGTTGCGGGTCAGCATACCGGCGCCGCTGATGGCTGAAATCAAGAAGATCAAAAAACTCTGTAGGGATACGGGTTTCTATTTTGATATCAAACCCGATGTCATCAGCGCAGTTGAAAAAGCCGTTGAAGAAGCGAAGGCATTAATCCAGAAAGAGAAAAAATCCAGATAGATCAATATGCACCAATGACCGGAGACAAGACGAGTTACAAGCACAACGATGGAAAATCTTAAAAAAGGCAAGAAAGCGCTGATTGTCGAAGGCGGCGGCATGCGGGGTGTTTTCGCCGCGGGAGTCCTCAACGCCTTCGGCAGCGGGGGATTTGATCCGTTCGATATGTATCTGGGCGTTTCCGCCGGCGCCTGCAATCTTGCCTCGCATCTGGCCGGCCAGAACGACAGAAATTTTGACATCATCAAACGCTATTCCATAGACGGCCGGTTCATCAATCTGGGAAGATTTCTGCGCGGCGGACACTTGATGGATCTGGACTGGCTGTGGGACGTTACCATCAGGGAATATCGTCTGGACCTGAAGAAAATATTCGGGCGATTAAAAGAACAGGGGAAAGAATATATCATTGCGGCAACATCTGTCGCGACGGGAAAAGCAGCGTATCTCGCCCCGGATGAGGACACACTGGAACATTATCTGAAAGTGTCCAGTTCGCTGCCGATATTTTACAGAAATTTTCTGGAGGTCCATTCCGAAAAAATGACGGACGGCGGTGTGGCGGATTCTCTGCCGGTGCAAGAAGCCATCCGGCGCAGGGCAACCGAGATAACGGTTATCAGAACCAGGCCGTCGCAATACATCAAGAAAAAGAGTATGTTTTCCATGTGCTATTCTATGATCTTCAGGGATTATCCGCTGTTTGCGCAAGCGATGAAAAAAAGACCTGAGAATTACATGGAATCGGTGCGTTTGATCGCACATCCACCCGCAGGCGTGTGTGTTTTTGAAATAGCCCCGCCGCCAGATATCGATGTCGGCAGGATGACCACCGATATCAAATGTCTTCGTGCCGCCTATCAAAGCGGCAGGGAGCACGGCAGAAAATTTATGGCCGGGCATGCGCCTTGAAAATTATCCGATCAAAACGTCTGGCAAATTATCAGAACATCGGAAATCGTAAATCTGAACAAAGCAAAGGTTTATCTTCCCAGGCCTTCACGGGACGGATGAACATTTATAATGTAATGACCATGCGGATAGCCGGTTAAAGAGCCTTTTTCCCCGTTCCTTTTTTATTCCCAACTCCTTGAATTTCTTCAATGAAAATTTTCTCCCGTCTCTTGACTTTATCTATATATTGTGGTTAATAAGTAAAATTCATACAATATATAGTGTCTTTTTCTTTAATCTCTTTAAGTATTTATGAGGAAACAGCTTTATGGAACAGAAACATCTCGCCCCCATTACCCCGGAATTGACGCAGAATGCTTTAACCGTTCTGGAACGACGATATCTTAAACGCGACAAATCGGGAAAAATTCTTGAGACGCCCTCGGAAATGTTTTATCGCGTGGCGGACACG
>JAGVUJ010000340.1 GCA_019136325.1 Deltaproteobacteria bacterium | reverse complement strand
GACAGGGCTCCTTGACAGGCTGGAGAAGGATGGATGGATTGAAAGGAAAATGGACACCCATGACCGCCGATCATTGAGGATCTATCTCACTGCCCGCGGCAAGAAGCATCGGGCATCCATCATGAAACTGTTTGAGGAGACCAACCGAAAATTCGCCAGCCGCTTTACTCAGAAGGAATGGGAGCAGATGCAGTCTTTCCTGAGTCGTCTGGAATCATGAAGGTATAATGCATCCGGGGTGATGAGAAGGTATATAAGATAGTGGGGATATCGGGAGATTGGGGCAAGGTCCTGCCATATAAGATTTCTGATATTTCAAGACCTGATCCCATGAGCTTTTGTGTGGCAAAATGAGTCGGCTGCGCGGTCAGCTTTTTTCCTTTTGCGCTTCTTGCTCTCCTTCTTGCGCAAAGTTGCCTTCACGGCTGTGGTTCTCGGCGAAAAGCCTGGAAGCATTTCCATAGCAGGTGAGGAATGTGTTGATGATCGCATCGAAGGGCACATCAGCGAAGGAGCCGTGGTCGGTGATGTATTCCATGTGCCTGCGCCCCTCCAGATCGAAGGGTTGAAAAACCGCATCGTGGGTTCCGTCCCATTCCAGTGGCTTCACACGAAATTTTTCGCAAAGAGACAGGTTGAAGGCCGGTGTCACTTTTATCCAGCGGTTATCCAGGAAGATGTCGTTGTAGCCGTGGTAATAAAAAATATCAGTTTGCATCATCTCTTTGAGCCGTGCGGTCGCCAGGTGATTGCGAACATCGGCAAAGTGCAGCTTGCAGGCGATACCCTCGGCGCGCAGCGCGGCGGCCAGCACGATGGCCTTGGCCACGCAATACCCGTAGCCTTGCTTCAGTATCGTGCTGGCCTTGAAGGCGTGGCGTGTCGGTTCGATGCGGTACGGGTCGTAATAAATCCCGTCGCGCACGGCATAATAAAGACGAATCGCTTTTTCCCGTTGGGTTTGGGCGCCGTTAACCGCTTCTAGGGCAAATTTCTGCACCTCCTGCGAATCGTTGTCGATAAATTCTGTCGGTAGAAGAAATTCTTTTTGCATGGCCTCTCCTTCAGGGCTTGATCATGACTTTGACGGCAGCCGGGTCCTCAAGTTGTGTCCGGAATGCCTGGGCCGCTTCGTCAAGGCCGAAGCGGTGCGAGATCATGCCTTCGGTTTTCACCTTTCCCGCCTTGAACAGGTCGATAACGGCTGGAAAATTGCCACCCAGGCAGCCTATCAGTGTGAGATTTTTGCCGATGACCGGCAGGGGCTGCCAGGTGAGCGGGTCTTCATAAACTCCGACCAGCAGAATCTTTCCGCCGCCGCGCGCCATTTCCACCGCCTGGTCGAACGCGGCCTGATTGCCTGCGCATTCCACCACTGTGTTGACACCCATGAGGCCGGTCGCCTCCATGACCGCCTCGACGGTGCTTTGTGTCGCCGCGTCAATGATCACATCTGCGCCGCTTAATCTCGCCGCCTCCAGACGCGAGGGCCTCCGCCCCGCAGCAATCACTTTTTTCACTCCCATCGCTTTCAATATCTGGACGGCATACAGACCGATCACGCCCAGGCCGATCACGGCGACAACCTCGTCAGGCTTGGGTTGGCCCCGGTTTACTGAAAAATAAGAAATGGAAAATGGCTCTACCGATGCCGCGTCCTCATAGCTCATTTCACCTGGTATGGGAAAAACCGTGCGGCCGGGAGCCGCAAAAGGTATATGTACATACTCGGCCATCGCTCCGGGAAGCTGATAACCCAGGAGCTCCATCGCCTGGCAGCGGTGCGCCTTTCCCTGCCGGCACCAGAAGCATTCATTGCAGGGGGAAAAACCCACGGCGGTGCAGCGCGTACCGATTTCAACGCCCCGGACATCCTTGCCCACTTCGACAATGTCGCCGCTTAATTCATGGCCGAAGATCGTTCCTTCATGGCCGTCGAATTTGTACCAGTGCAGATCCGAGCCGCAAATGCCACATGAATTTACTTTGATGATGACACAGTGTGGTGCACAGACTGGGTCATCGACCGTCTGTGTCCGTATGTCCTTTGCGCCGTGCAATACCGCCGCTTTCATAATTTCACCTCCGGCTATACTTTACTAAATTCGTATTCCAAAAATAACCGAAGCTGTCAAGGAAGTGATCAGCCCCAACACTTGAGCCCTATATAATCACCGCGACACCGCCCTTAGCTTGTGACTCGTGGTTAAGGATAAAGGCTAAAGGATAAAGGATGAAGGATGCTTCGACAGGCCGAGCACGAACGGGCATTAAAAGCTCACCACAAACGGCAATAAAATGCGAAGGGCACCCTTTGTGTCCCCTGCGGAGACTGTGTCGCAATCGTCAAAAGCCGTCAACATCGTCATACCGGCGAAGGCCGGTATCAAGAAAATGATGAAAATACTGGATTCCGTGTCGCGCTTCGCTTGCACGGAATGACAAAAAAGTAATTTCGACACAGTCTCCAAAGGGGGACACAAGAGGTTTGTTTTTGTTTCATCATTTATCCTCTTAGCGTCACCCGCATCGGAGAGGACGCGGATCGTCGGGACCGGAAAATAAGATCAAAGCGCGAAGCGCAACCTTCGTGTCCCCCGTTCGTCCTGAGCTTGTCGAAGGATGAGCGGTGTTTGACGAAGCATGCCCTGAGCCTGTCGAAGGGGGCGGCGGGGGTGGGTTGCTTTAGCAGGCCGGGGGTGGAGAGTTAGCAGATTAGATGATTAGAGGTTTAGAGGATTAGAGGGTTGGCGGGTTAGATGAATGGTGGCTGCGATTAGCTCGTGGCTCGCCGTTCATGGTTCGACAGGCTCACCACGAACGGTCAGTAAAAGCTCACCACGAACGGGCATTTGAACTAACCGCGAACGGTCAGTAAAAGCTCACCATGAACGGCATAAAAATTCATCTGTCGTATCAGTTCATCTATGTGGATTGAAACTGTGGCGGGACAAATCGCTTGCCACTGTCACTTATACCTTTTCCCGTTGACACGCCCGGGTATGACCGATATAATCGGCACGTCATTTTACAATAACCATATATTTGAAATCACCGCCCGGAACAAAAGAAGCGTTCAAAAGCATGGGCGATTTGCGAAATGCTACCATGGAAGGTGCCGGCATGAAGGAGAGAAAAAATAATTCCACGATTAAAAACTGGCCGCAGGATGATCG
>JAGVUJ010000190.1 GCA_019136325.1 Deltaproteobacteria bacterium | reverse complement strand
CCGTCTCGGGCCAGAATTATCTTCTGGGCATTGGCGTGGATATCAGTGAACGCAAAAAAGCCGAGCAGGAAATTCTCAGACTGAACGAATCCCTGGAAGAAAAGGTTCAGGAGCGTACCAGAGAGCTGGAAGCCTTTTCCTATTCGGTGTCTCACGATCTCCGGGCGCCGCTAAGAACAATCGAGGGATTCAGCGTTGCGCTGGTTGAGGACTACAGCGATAAGCTGGATAATCAGGCCAAAGATTATATCAGCCGAATCAGGAGAGCGACCGAAATCATGAGTGAGCTGATCGACGACATGCTGAAACTCTCCAGAATAACGCGGACGGAAATTGACAAAGCCGATATCAACCTTTCCAATATTGCGTTGACAGTCGTTGATGAACTGCGCAAAGCTCATCCCGATCGTTTCGTCAATGTGACCATCGCGGATTCCCTCATCGATTACGCCGATTCGAGATTAATAAAAATTGTACTTGAAAATCTCCTGGGCAACGCCTGGAAATTTACGGGCAAGAAGACGGATGCTGAAATAGAATTCGGTGTGACAAATAAAGGCGGGAAAAAAGCATATTTCGTCCGGGACAACGGCGCCGGTTTTGACATGGACTATGTGGATAAGTTATTTGCTCCGTTTCAGCGATTGCACAACATCGATGAATTCCCCGGCACGGGAATCGGCCTGGCCACCATCAGGCGGATTATCAGCCGTCACGGCGGAATTGTATGGGCCGAAGGCGCGCAGGATAAGGGAGCGACTTTTTATTTTACGCTGCAATGATACAAAGCATCGTGAAACGCTGTTCCGTTTGCACTAAAATATGACAATGTTATTTCATAAAGCATTAATTATTTTCCAACAAAGGAGAGCTTCGCATGGCTGATATTCTTCGCGTTCTTGTCGTTGATGATTCGGAGGATGACTGCAGTCTGATCATACGTAAATTACGCAATAGCGGTTTCGATCCGGAATGGGAACGTGTGGACACTCATTCGGAGATGAAAAAAGCCCTGGGGAAAAAACAATGGGATGTCATTCTCTGTGATTACAAAATGCCCAATTTCAGCGCTCCGGCGGCCCTGAAACTGGCGCAGGAAATCAATCCCAATATCCCCTTTATTATTGTTTCCGGCGCCATCGGCGAGGAAACGGCTGTCGAGGCCATGAAGGCAGGGGCTCACGATTATCTGATGAAAGACAAGCTCACCAAGCTTCCGGTCGCGGTGCAGCGTGAAATCAGCGAAGCGAAAATCAGACGGGATAAAAAAAATACGGAGGAAATGCTCAAAAGAAGCGAAGAAAATTTCCGCAATTCGCTCGATGAATCTCCGCTGGGCGTGCGCATCGTCACGTCCGACGGCGAGTTACTGTACGCCAACCGGGAAATTTTAAACATGTTCGGTTACGAAAGCATTAATGAGTTGAAATCCATCTCTCATATGCAGAGATACACGCCGGAGACCTTTCTCGAATATGAAAAAAGAATTGAAATGAGAAAACGCGGCGAATACGTTCCGCCGCATTATGAAGTCAGCATTATCCGCAAGGACGGCACCATTCGCCATCTGGAAGTGTTCCGCAAACAGGTTCTTTGGAATGGTCAAATGCAATTTCAAGCTCTTTACAACGACATCACCTCCCGTAAACAGGCGGAAAAAAACCTTCGGGCCAGCGAGGAGCGTTATCGCATCGTCGTGGAAAACGCCAGAGAAGCCATTCTCATCACGCAGGACATGAAAATTGTTTTCGCCAACAGCGCCACTTCAACGAACACGGGATACTCTCTGGCAGAGTTGAATATGATGGATTTCATCAGTCTTATCCACCCCGATGATGCCGCCATGGTCCGCAATTATCATTTAAAGAGGTTGAATGGAGAAACAGTGCCTTCCGTTTATTCTTTCCGAATCGTTTGCCGGGACAAAACGGAAAAATGGATGGAGCTGAATACCTCTCTTGTCGAATGGGAGAAAAAAAACGCCACCCTGAATTTTTTGAAAGATATCACGGAAAGCAAACAACTGGAAGAGGAACGCTCCCAGAGTTTTCTTAAAATAAAGAAAACGCTGGATGCGACGGTGAGCGCTATCGCAACCATGGTCGAGACGCGAGATCCCTACACGACAGGCCATCAAAGAAGGGTGTCCATGCTGGCCCGGGCGATTGCCGAAGAAATGGGACTGAACAACGATACAAAAGAATTTATCGAAACAGCCGCGATCATTCACGATATCGGGAAATTATCCATCCCGTCGGAAATTCTCAGCAAGCCCACCAGACTGACCAATCTCGAATTCGAGCTGATTAAGACCCATTCTCAGTCCGGATACAACATCCTTAAGGATATCGAATTCCCCTGGCCGGTCGCCATTGCCATTTTACAGCATCATGAACGGATGAACGGTTCAGGCTACCCGCAAAAGCTGCAAGGGAGGGATATTCTTCTGGAGTCAAGAATTCTGGCGGTAGCCGACGTCGTTGAGGCCATTTCTTCCCATCGTCCTTACCGGCCCACCCTGGGAATTGATTTTGCACTCGATGAAATTATCAAAAACAAAAATACTCTTTATGACGCGGCTGTCGTGGACGCCTGCCTGAGGTTATTCCGCGAGAGAAATTTCACGCTCAGTTAAAATATTCCGTCATTGATTTTCGCGCATAAGCGGCATAATCGCAACCTTCCGCAGGGTTGCGATTATGCCTTTATTTATCAATTCTTATCAATATTTTTTAACCGATTTTCTCATTGCGAAGAATAATCAAATATGTTAGTAAAACTGGCTTAAAATTATGGTTATCTCTATGGAAAAAATTACAGCTATTCGAGGTTTCAAAGATATCCTGCCGGAAGATGCGCTTGCTTTCTGCAGAATCGAATCCCTGGCCCGAACCATTTTTGATTCTTTCGGTTTCAGGGAAATACGCGTCCCCATCATCGAAAAAACTCTTCTATTTCAAAGAAGTATCGGAGAAACAACCGACATCGTCGAAAAAGAAATGTACACATTTCCCGATCGGGACAACGAACTCATCACCCTGCGTCCGGAAGCCACCGCTTCGGTCATCCGCGCCTACATTGAGCACAATATGTTCGCCAGCGAACCGATCTCCAAACTTTTTACCATGGGTCCGATGTTCCGCAGGGAACGGCCGCAGAAGGGGCGGTTCCGCCAGTTTAATCAGATCGATGTCGAAGTTTTCGGCGATGACACACCGCAATCGGATGCCGAAGTCATTTTCATGCTGATGCATTTTCTATCCGGCGCCGGTTTGCAGGATCTGCAATTGGAAATTAATTCTCTGGGCTGCAAAGCCTGCCGTCCGGTATTTTCCAAAGCCGTTGTCGACTTTTTAAAAGACAGCGAAAAAAATCTCTGTCCCGATTGTCAAAGACGCATCCATGCCAATCCTCTGCGTGTTTTCGACTGCAAAGTGGAAACCTGTGCATCCACCATAGCCAAAGCGCCAAGCATACTTGATTTCTTATGCGCTGACTGCGAAAGCCATTTTGCACAGGTGCAGTCTTTTCTTAACGATATCCGTATAGCCTTTGCCATCAATCCCCGAATGGTTCGCGGGTTGGATTACTACACGAAAACAGCATTTGAAGTCAAAACAAACGCCCTGGGCGCGCAGAACGCCATTGCCGGCGGCGGCAGATATAACGGCCTGGTCAGTTCTCTGGGAGGACCGGAAGTCGCCGGAATCGGATTTGGCGTCGGTTTGGAACGTCTGATCTCTTGTCTGCCGGACCATGCTCAGGACGCATTTAAAACCGATCTCTTCATCGCCGCCCTGGGGACACAGGCCCAGAAAATCGCTTTCGAACTCACGAACAGAATCCGAACCGCCGGACTCTCCGCCGAAACGGATTATTCAGGCAAAAGCCTGAAATCCCAGCTCAAGAAAGCCGATAAGTTGAACAGTTCTTTCGCCCTGATCCTTGGCGATAAAGAGATGGAAGAAAAACAGGTCATCATGAGAAACATGAGAAACAAAGAACAGCAGAACATCCCTTTAGACGGATTGATGGAATCTGTTATTAAAATTATTAAGGAGAAATGAAAATTTTGGCTGAATTCCTAACAAAAGATAAAAGAACTCATTATTGCGGAAGCCTTGATGCATCCGTTGACGGACAGGACGTTGTATTAATGGGCTGGGCTCATCGCCGTCGTGATCACGGTGGCGTGATTTTCGTGGATCTTCGTGACCGGGAGGGAATGGTCCAGGTCGTTTTTAATCCCGACGCCGGAGAAAGCGTGCACAGTGAAGCGCATAAAATCCGCAACGAATATGTCCTGGCTGTTAAAGGCAAGGTCAGAAAACGCCCCGAAGGGATGGAGAATCCGGCGCTGAAAACCGGTCAGATAGAAGTCATTGTCTCCGTTCTGGAAATCATGAATGAATCCAAGACACCGCCCTTCTCTTTTGACGATGATGACATTTCGGAAAATATCCGCTTAAAATACCGTTATCTGGATTTGCGACGTCCCGCGATTCAGAAGAATCTTTTCTTACGAAGCCGACTGGCCGGGGCAACCCGCCGGTATTTCGAAGACAACGGTTTTATCGAAGTGGAAACACCCTTCCTGGGCAAGAGCACACCGGAAGGTGCGCGGGACTACCTTGTTCCCAGCCGAATTTACAAAGGAATGTTTTACGCGCTGCCGCAATCGCCTCAGATATTCAAACAACTGCTGATGGTTTCCGGCTTCGACCGTTATTACCAAATAGTCAAATGTTTCCGCGATGAAGACTTGCGCGCCGACCGTCAGCCGGAATTCACACAGATTGATGTGGAAATGTCTTTCATCACCGAAGAAGACATCATGGCGATGATGGAAGGCCTGATGAAATCCATCTTCAAGGCCTGCCTGAATAAAGAGCTGACCCTTCCCCTGCCCCGGCTGACTTATGCCGAAGCGATCAGCCGCTACGGCAAGGATAATCCCGACGTGCGTTTCGGCATGGAAATTGTGGATCTGACAGCCATCGCCAAAGATTCAGGATTCAAACTTTTCTCAGAAGTGGCAGCTTCCGGAGGCGTCATCAAAGCGATTAAAGCCGAACAGGCCTCCGCACTCTCCCGCAAAGACCTGGACGGTTTGAAAGATGTCGTCGCCATTTACGGCGCCAAGGGACTGGCCTGGGCCAAAGTCAACGCAGCCGACTGGACATCGCCTATTTTTAAATTCCTCAAACCCGAGGAAGTTGACGGCATCGCCAAAGCGATGAACGCGAAAGAAGGAGATATTATTTTCTTTGTGGCGGACACGCCGAAAGTTGTCTCCGATTCTCTCGGCAACTTACGCCTTCATCTCGGGAAAAAACTGAATCTCATTGATCCGGATGCGCTGGCGTTTACCTGGATTACGGAGTTTCCGCTGATGGAATACTCGGAATCGGAGAAACGCTTTGTTTCCACACATCACCCGTTTACATCGCCTTTTCTGGAAGACCTGCCCTTTTTAACAACCGATCCGGGAAAAGTCCGCGCCAGAGCCTACGACCTTGTACTGAACGGTTCGGAAATCGGCGGCGGCAGTATTCGTATTCACCATAAGGATGTGCAGGCTCAGGTCTTCAGTGCGCTGAAATTGACCGATGAGGAGGCGAGGCTGAAATTCGGATTCCTCCTGGACGCTCTCGAGTATGGCGCTCCGCCTCACGGAGGCCTGGCTTTCGGACTGGACCGGCTGACCATGATCATGACCAAAGCCGAGTCGATCCGGGATGTCATCGCTTTCCCGAAAACGCAGAAAGCGGCCTGTCTCATGACCGACGCTCCTTCCAGAGTCGGCATCGAGCAGTTAATGGAGTTGTCGTTAAAAATTGTTTAATTTTCGGATGGAGAACAACATGGTTAAAACAAAGCAAGAAAAAAAACCGGTGACCAGTAAATTAAAGAAATTCAAATTAAAAGAACTGGAAGAACCTAATCTCTATAAAGACATTTTCCCATACTCGGAAGTCAGCAAGATTGTTTTCGATCACAAAACCGTCCCCATGAGACCGGCCAAAGAAATTTTTATCACGGACACGACCTTTCGTGACGGCCAGCAGTCCCGTCCTCCCTACACAGCGGAACAGATCGTCGCCATATTTGCATTGCTCAGCAAACTGGGCGGTCCCAACGGAGTAATCCGTCAGTCGGAATTTTTTCTCTACAGCAAAAAAGACAAGGACGCCGTATTAAAATGCCTGGAGTTGGGATTGCCCTATCCGGAAATCACAAGCTGGATCAGAGCGGCGAAAGAAGATGTCCCCCTGGTCAAACAGTTTGGTTTGAAGGAAACCGGCATTCTCACGTCCGTTTCCGATTATCATATTTTTCTCAAACTGAATAAAAAACGAAGCCAGGCCATGGACGGTTATCTCGGCATCGTCAAATCCATTCTTGATCTGGGGATCATCCCCCGCTGCCATTTTGAGGATGTGACCCGCGCCGATATTCACGGATTCTGCATTCCCTTTGCCCAGGAATTGATGAAACTCCGGGATGAAAGCGGCATTGACATTAAAATCAGACTTTGCGACACGATGGGCTACGGCATCACCTACCCCGGCGCTGCGCTGCCCCGCAGCGTTGATAAACTTATTTATGCTTTTATCCACGATGCCGGAGTTCCCGGACATCTGCTGGAATGGCACGGGCACAACGATTTTCATAAAGCCATGATCAACGCAACGACCGCCTGGCTCTATGGCTGCAGCGCCGCCAATTCCACGCTTCTGGGCATGGGCGAGCGCACCGGCAATCCACCCATTGAAGGCCTGATCATCGAATACATAGCCCTGCGGGGAAGAAACGGCATCGACACCACCGTCATCACCGATATCGCCGAATATTTTGAGAAGGAAATCGGCGTAAAAATACCGCATAATTATCCGTTTGTCGGTTCGGGTTTCAACGTCACCAGCGCCGGTGTGCATGCCGACGGCCTGATTAAATGCGAGGAAATTTACAATATCTTTGATACCAGGAAAATTTTAAAACGACCGATCACCACGACCATCACGGACAAGTCCGGCAATGCCGGCATCGCTTTCTGGATCAATCAGCGTTTTGATCTGGAAGGCAACAAAGTGGTGGACAAAAGACACCCGGGAATTTCCAAAATTCACAAGTGGGTTATGGAACAATACGAAGCCGGCCGCATCACCTCCATTTCTCCCGAAGAAATGGAAAAGAAAGTCCGTCTGTATCTGCCTGAACACTTCATGTCCGAACTGGAAAAGATCAAATACATTGCCGAAAAAGCCGCCGTTGCCGCGGTCAATCAGATTATCGAACACCCCCTGATGAAGACAATGGATACGGAAAAACAGGAAACTATCATGCAGGGTTTTGTGGATGAACATCCTTCCGTTCAGTTCGCTTATATTGTGGACATGAACGGACGTAAAACCACAAAAAACATCACCAATATCGATGATCGGGCCAAATATGAAAACTACGGTGTGGGCACCGATCAGTCCGACAGGCAATGGTTCATCAATCCCCTGCGCACCGGCAAGGTTTTCGTATCCGATTTCTTCATTTCCAAAATGACGGGAGTATTATGTTTTACGGTTTCCGCCCCTCTTGTTAACGAGCAGGACGAAATGATCGGCATCTTCGGTGTCGATATTCAATTTGAAGACTGGGTCAAGAGAGCGGAGGACATGGAAGAGATGGATCATATTACCCTGCGCGCAGAATATAAAGAGATGAAGTCCAAGGCAAAGCACGGCCATCACTAGAAAAACTCGCGTTTCAGAAATGCAGTGCACCGAAATCCGTTAGTTTTTTAATCCTGCATCGCGAAGCGACGCGGGATTAGAGACACCTTATTAATTTTTCGCAAGTGAAGCGTAAGGAAATCGGTTATTCGCTTTATCCCGTATAGCAACGCGGTGCGGGACTCGTGAGGCTCAAGTTTCAAGAGCAAAACGACCTGAAACTTATCAGCAGAATGATCTCTTATGCATATCGTAACGGGATTAACAATGCATTTCTAAAAGAAATTTAAATTCAATAACTTCTCGAAGGAGCAAATAAAATGGCGGAAAAAAACCTTGTCTATCGCGGCAAATCAAAAGACGTTTATAAAATCACCGGCGGCAAATACAAAGGAAAGTACCGGTTCGTCTTTACGGACCGGGGAACAGGCTACATCGAAAAAGGCAAGGTGGTTTTCGATCCGGGCTATGATGTGGTGGTCGGTGAAATTCCCGGCAAAGGCGCCATCGCCTGCCGTTTCGCCACCTATTTTTTCAAACTGCTGAAAGCGAAGGGCGTTGCCACCCACTACATTGACACCATCAGCGACAACGAAATGATTGTGGAACCGGCCATTCCGCTGAGCATGAAGGAAGCCGCACCGCAATTTGCCGGATCCGCTCCCCTGACGAATCTGGAATTCACCTGGCGCAATAACGCGACCGGAAGTTTCTGGCGGCGGTATCCGTTTGTAAAACCGTGCGTGAATCTGCACAAGGTTGTCGAGGCCTGGACCAAAGGCGATAGCGATATTCTGATTACCATGGAAGCGCTGGAGGAAACCGGCGCGCTGACGAAAAAAGAAATCGCCGATAGCGTGAAGCTTGTGAAAAAAATCGCCGGGATTGTCTCGCAGGAATTCACGTCCAAAAAGCTGCATGTCATCGACGGCAAGTTCGAGCTGGGACGGCTGAAATACGGCGACGGAAAGATTGTGCTGATCGATGAGATATCGCCCGACGTGCTACGCGTGTGCCGCGGCTTCAAATCGGACAAGTCCGGAAACTGCACGGTGTTCAACAGATGCACCGTCACGAATGTTGCGGACGGCAAAAGAACGATCAAAAACAAAAATCAGGTTGTCGCGGCGGAGCTTATTGAGGCCTTTGTGTAAGCGCCATTCATTGAGCCGGTCCTGAAACAAAATTTAAACGGAAATGCTGTTAAATTATCATTTTGCTTCTAGTTTTCTCGCAAATCGGGAAGAATATTTTACATATTTTATTCCCCCGGAAATAGCGTTTGATGTCCGGCAAGATGAGAGGAAAATATACATCAACCTGTCCTAAATAAAACAGGGCATTTGCCGTGCAGGGATGATTCCCATCACCTTCTGCATGGCAGATGAATCAAAATAAATTGAACCATTCCATTCAATGGGCGGCCTTATTTCGATTTCAGATCATTGAAGAACGCCATGACCGGGACAGGAATGAAATCGGAAAGCCTGCGGGTGAGCAACCGGGAAATCCTGTTTAAAATGCTGTGAGGTGTAAACTTGGACAATCCCAGATAGAAGATTCTGTTGAAGAAACCGGGCACATATCTTTCTTTGCCGCGCATAAACGCTCTTACCCCTGAAGAAACGACCTCATCAACACTCATGAAAGACATCTTCACCGGGATGTAATCCAGCGGCACTCCCGCATCTTCGATGAGATGCGTTCTGGTAAACGGCGGATTCAATGTTGAAACCACCACCTTGCTTCCTCCGGGCAGTTCCGCTCTGATTGATTCGGTGAGGCTTTGGGTCAGTGCCTTCGTCGAAGCATAAAGTCCGAGTGTCGGAACAGGTTGAAAAGCAGACACGGATGAAATATTCAGGATGCCGCCTTCGTTACGCGCAATCATAGCGGGCAGATAAAGCCGGCTCATCTTTGCATAGGCCACGCAATTAAGCAGAATCATCGTATTGAGCCTATCCATGGGCATTTCCGAAAACCTGCCGAACCAGCAAACGCCGGCGTTGTTCACCAGCACATGAACGTCGGGCACTTCCCGGACAACCTGTTTATAGAGTTCTTCCGGACCGTCGGACTCCGTGAGATCCCTGTAAAAAGTCCAGATTCTGACGCCGAAATTCTTCCGGAGTTTTTCCGCCCATTCAGTCAGACATTCTTTCTGCGCCGGAAGATCGACTAAAATGATATTTGCCCCTTCTCTGGCAAAGCATTCCGACAATCCTCTGCCAATGCCCATTGCCGCTCCGGTCACCAGTACATTCCTGCCCTTTACCTTCAATTTCATAATCGTGATCCTTTCTCGAATGATTCGAACCTCATTTTGACCTCATGACGCACGATGTTACATGCGGTTTATACAGATATTGGTCTTTCCAAACGCATGACATAGTCTCACGGATCGTCTTGCATAATATCCCTGGAGATATTGTTGATATTTTATCTATTGTGCCTTATCCGGTCCGATCCACGGCGTCGGATCATATAAAACGAAGGCATTGGGGTTAAACCGATGCCCCACAGGGATGACCATTCCCATGCAGATATAAAGCCGGTCGTTTATCCGCCGGACTTCATCTTTCATGTGATAATCAATACCGCCGTTGAAAGGGCTGTAGTCGAGTTGGAAGGAGTCCCTGCCGTCAATCCGGGATTTTCCGATGAATGTTCTCATTTTTACGGTGCGAATAATCTTCGGCTGTCCGTTCTCCCTGATCTCCCACAGATTGTATCCCCAGCCGGCATCTTTTTGAAAGGGATAGAAGGCCTTGGCCTTCCAGTCACCGGGGCCGAGAAGATATTTTGTATATAACGGAGCGATCGGCCCCATGATGCCAACCTGAAGGATTTTGGCTTTGTATTCGCCCTTGACGCTGGAGAACTCGGGCGGAGAAGCCGCTAAGAAAAGCTGCATGACGTCAGACTTCGAGAGTTTTTCAATATCAGCCACGGTAGCCTGCTGAGGCGGAACCCCCAGAATCTTTTCGATGGACCGGCCATCCCATCCGCCCGTGCCGTTCTGAAGAATATTAATGAATAATAAAACCAGCAGCACAACAATCAGGATTCCGATACCCAGCAGAAGCTTTTTCCACATTCTCATCGTTTCTCTCCCTTCTCTCAGCCTTTTAAAGAATTTTTCGTCTTTCAGGTCGTGTTATTTCATCATACCCGTTTACTGATCAATCGATCATGAACAATCACCACTCCTTTTCCCGACGGACGTCGGCAATCACATCACCAATTTACCGGACTCCGTCATTTGCCTTCACATACCGGGCAAAGTCTTCAAATGCCTGTCTGGTGGTGTATCTGAAACGATAGCACAATTCCTTCTTAATCTTATCATTGCTCGCAATCCACGGATAGCGAATCATATTCAGACAAGGACTGGGGAATTCTGTCATAAAGGTCATGCGCAACCGCCACATGAGATTGTTCAGCGGCCACAAAAGCCACATTGGAATTTTTAAAGGCCATCCGCCGAGAATACGGAGCATGTCGTCAAAGGTCATCGTACCGTCTGACCCAATATTAAATATTCCCTCTTTTTTTTCTTTCACAAGCAGGTATATTATTTCCACCAGGTCGTCCTCGTGGATGTACTGGAACGGCGCGGTTTCCAGGGGCAGGATGCATATCTTTTTTGCAAGGTGGCGCGCCAGAGGATTGGTAAATCCCGGCCCCACCACGAAACACGGCCGTATCGTAGTGAAGAGAATCTCCGGATTTTCTTTTTCAAAGCCTCTCATCCACGCTTCGATCTCCTTTTTATTTTTAGCGTATGTGAAATCATCGTTGCCCCGGAGCGGACTTTCCTCGGTAAGGCGTTCGGGATTATCGGGATGAAACCCATAAGCGGTGCTCGAAGAACAGTCGAGGATCTGCCTGACCCCATAGGCCGCCGAAGTGTTCAGCACGTTTTTAGTTCCGTTTATATTGATATCTTCCATGAGACCGGTATCGTGGATCGGCGGAAGGATGTAGGCAGTATGGATGACACAGTCTATGTTCCGTCCGCGGAATACCTTGTCCAAATTATCTCTGACATCGTATTTAAAGAACTTCAGTTTGGGCAAAGTGAATGCTGGAGGTTTAATATCGATTCCGGTAATACGGGCAACCTCGATTTTATTCTCGAGGAGTTTGACAAGTTTCTGCCCGAAATACCCTGAAACGCCTGTAATGAGAATATGCTCCATGAAGAAATCCCTTCCCCTTTATTTTTCTCAAACATATCCTGTGTACTTGTCCGTCTGAACTCTTCCGCAGCATAAAGGAATTCAATATTTCCCTGCTATGCTTCCCGCTCCCCCGGGATTCTTAATCCCATCGATAAACACGCGCTTTTAATGAGCGCTTTGGTCAAGCCCTCTTTAGGCCCCGCGGAGTCTGACAGGCCCTTGGCCATGCGGATCGTCATAGCCGGGATGGAACCGGGTCTGATTTGCTTTATGAACAGCCCTTCCAGTTCTTTTTCCAACTCCGGAAAACTCCGGAGCCGTTTCGGCAGCCTGAACACCTGTTCGGCAAGATCGATAGCCACCCGGACAGGGTCGGATGGGTTCCTCCGGAATGCATCCATCTGCATGCCGCAGGTGGAATTTTCCATGACAATGGCCTCCACAAGCTTGGCGGATGTCATTGCTTCATCCTCCTCCTTCCAGATTTTCATTCAGAATGCGCGCCGTGTGGAATCCTTCGTGCACTGCACTCATGATATTTCTTGCGCGCACGGCATCGCCCGCAATGACGATGGGAATATCCATATCCTCAAGTTCCCGGGCCAAGGTCTGATCCGCCGCATACCCCACGGCAAGGACCACTAAATCAGATTCCACGAAGTGTTCAGATCCTGCTGAGTCCTCGTAAACCGCACCATTTCCCAGAATCTCCTTCACTCGCGCCCCAGTAATAAACATGATGTCCGTGTTTTGCATGCGCTCCAGGAAATCGAGCGATATAAAAAGGCCCATGTCCGCGGCAATCGTATCGAGCATTTCCAGAACCGTGACTTTGTTTCCCCGACTCCAGAGAAGCTCCGCCGTCTCCGCGCCGACAGATCCGCCGCCCACGATGAGAACCTTTTTCTTTTGGATGTCGTCGTTTTTCACGATAACATCTTTGGCTAGGAAAACCTGTTCACCGTCAGATCCGGGAATAGGCGGCAGCACCGGCACGGCTCCTGTGGTGATAATCACGGCATCAGGTTTCATCTGCCGGACGAGTTCTTTGTCGAGCGTTGTTTTCAACCGGACATCCACGCCAAGTATTTCCATCTGTCCGGCTAGATACTCCACCAGATTGGAAAGCTCTTCTTTGTGCGGCGGAACCAAGGCTTGAAGGAGTTGACCGCCGAGCGCATCTTTTTTTTCGCAAAGCACTACCTGGTGTCCGGTCATGGCAAAGACTCTCGCCGCCTCCATCCCCGCAGGCCCTCCGCCGGCAACCAGGATGGTTTTAGACGTTCCGGTCTTTTTGATCCGGTATTCACGTTCGAACCCCAAGCGGGCGTTCACCGCACACCGGATCGGCTTGTTGAACCCCAGTTGGTCTACGCAGGTGTTGCAGGCAAGACACTTTCTAATTTCCCGTGTCCTGCCAGTCTTCACCTTGACCGGAAAATCCGGATCTGCAAGCATGGCTCTGCCCAGGAGGATAATGTCGCACACGCCGTCCTGCAGCAATTTTTCTGCAAGCAATGGTTCATTTATCCTCTGGCCCAGCATGACTTTCGCCCTGAGCCGGTTCTTGAGCATGGCTCCCAGCGGAGCATTGACGCCTCTTGGGGCAGCCATGGTCGGAAACATGCGGTTATAGGTCTCGAGCACAACGCCATGTACCCTGAAGGCGTTGACACCGGCCTCTTCCAACGCCAGGGCTATCTGTACCCCATCGTCCGGAGTAATGCCTCCGGGGACATATTCATCCATGGGTAGGTCGAAAACCATGGGATAACTTCTTCCGACAACTTCCCTCACCCTGGACACAATCTCAAGGGCAAATCTCATCCTCTTATCAAAAGTTCCGCCCCACTCGTCGCATCTTTTATTGGTGTACGGAGACATGAACTGCTGAATCAGATAACCGGCTCCGCCGTCGATGTCGACCGCGTCGAATCCCGCGGTTTTGGCGCGGCTCGCGGCCAGCACAAAGGACCGTATGGTGCACTCGATATCCGCCTTCGTCATCGCCACGGCGTCAGGAAAGGGTATGAGCCCCAGCATCTTTGTGGACACAGCCGAGGGCGCGATAGGCTCCTTGCCGCCACGCTTGGCAAGAGTGGTTTGGCGCCCCGCATGATAGAGTTGGATACAGGTTTTCACCCCTTCGTTGCGCAGGGCATCGGTATATCTTGCATAACTTGAGATTTGCCTGTCGTTGTCGAAATAAGGTAGATTTGTTCCGACGCTGAGCTGGTGATTCCTGTCAACAGCCACGCCGTCCGTGAAAACAAGGGCCGCTCCGCCGCGGGCCCGTTCGATCATATAGGCGGTCTCGATGTCCGTGAAGCACCCGTCCACAGCACCGAATGCCGTCGTAATGGGTGGAAACGCCATCCGGTTCTTGAGCTCCATTCCTTCGACAGTGATCTTCTCTAAGAGCTTCACTCCTGATGACCTCTCCCCAATTTATCCGGCGCTACCGAAGTCCATTCATTATCCTGTCATGAAGCAGACGGGTTTTCTCTCATCCGGCGTGCTTGAAAAAGGCGGCGCTCTGTTTTGATTCTCAACAGCCTGATGAAATTCTATCTATTGGAAGCACTGTGTTCTAGCTTTATTCCACCCACTTAATTTTGGGAAACTCCCGATCCAGCGGTTTATCCATGGGAACGGCAGGATAACCGAGGGTCAGCACCGTGGCGACGGAATCATAGGGCCACGCAATGCCGAGTTTCTTCCTGAACTTCATTTTGGTGATGGGATCGAGGTTCAGCGCATTGGAGACGAAACCCACATAGCAGCTTCCCAGCCCGAGGGAATGAGCCGCCAGAACCATATTCTGTCCGCAGATGCCCATCCCGAGTTCCGGCTCGGACACATGCAGGTGATGCGTTACCAGAATGATGGCAGCCGGCGCGCCGAAGAAACAATCCAGCTTGCCCTCGCCGAATTTGGGCGTCGACAGGGCCTGAATGGCGACCATGGGCCTCATGTCGATGGAGTTGGGTTTGATGAACGCCAGCATCTTTTTGAGAAGGGTCCGGCCCGGACCTTTGCCCTGATAGAGCTTTGTAAATACGTTGAGAAACTTTACCGTGGACGCGGACAGATCGTCCATCAGCTTTCTGTCGGTGACGACAACAAATTTCCATCCCTGACAGTTTCCCGCGGAAGGAGCAAATCGGCCCGCCTCGAGCACCCGCTGGATCATTTCTCTGGGCACGGGATCTTTTTTATAGACCCGGACGGAACGCCGGCGATATATGACTTTTTCCACTTCCGTCAGTTGTGATTCGATCTCCTTGAGGGGCGCCGGTTTCGCCAGCATGAGCGGGTTGGGTATACCCTGCCCGGGTGCGGCATAGTCGAAGTCGTAGGCCCACCGGCCTTTATCAACTTGATAATAGAAGGGAAACGATAATGCTTCCTGTGGACAGATGGCTTCGCAATTGTGGCAGGCGAGGCAGACTTTTCCGAAGTAGGGCATTCCGGTAAATTTCGGCTCCTGCAAACCGCAGCCCAGACATCTGCCGCTTTCGGCAAGTACGTGACTGCTGTCGAGAGCCAGGGTAACTTCGGCATCGATCTTTTTCAGTCTTTCGGCGACACCGAGCTCCGCCGCATCGTTTCGGGCAATGCTTTTCCTGTCGTTCAGCGGGACGCCGGAATAGTTGATTTCTTTCTTCTCCGGCCATTCTACTTGCTTGCTGTTAATGAAAGCATCCATGGCCAGCGCGGCTTTTCTGCCCGCTCCGATGGCTTCGGCAACCAACCCCGGTCCGGTCACGGCATCGCCACCGGCAAAGAGTCCTTTTTCTTTTGTCCCTCCCAACGCATCGGCTCCAATCCAGGAGGAACCCAGCAGGGATTCAAATCCTTGCGCTTGAAGGTCCTGGCCGACGGCCGCAATGAGGGTGTCGAAGGATACGGTGTGTTCGCTGCCCCGGACGGGAACGGGTTTGGGTCTGCCGCTTGCATCGGCAGGTCCGAGCTCCATTTTCTGGCAGGTCAGGGTCCCGTTGTCGTTTTTTGCGACAGGGGCGCACAGGAAGTTTATTTTTACTCCCTCCTGGACGGCGGCGTCGATTTCTTCTTTATGGGCAGGCATCTCGGCGATGGTTCTGCGGTAAAGGATGGTGACGTCGGATCCCAGCCTTCGGGCTGTGCGGGCTGTATCGAT
>JAGVUJ010000021.1 GCA_019136325.1 Deltaproteobacteria bacterium | reverse complement strand
GGATGTCCGCAGAATGCTGCTCAAACAGAAAGCCATTTCCGAAGGTCTGCGCCTTCTGGCATATTTCTGCTACTTCTGCATGGATAATGAATTCAGCGCAATGATCGATGGTAATGAAGAGCAGAAAGAATTCTGGCATGGTCTGATCGAAGTTCTTACGCCGATCGTCAAATCCTATTGTACAGAAAAAGGCCAGGACAGCATCGAACTGGCCGTGCAGTGTTACGGCGGTTACGGTTTCTGCCGTGAATACCCCGTCGAGCAGATGATGAGAGATAACAAGATCAATCTGATTTATGAAGGGACCAACGGTATCCAGGCTCTTGACCTGCTGGGACGTAAACTGGGCATGAAGAGAGGCGCTTATTTCATGAACCTGCTGGGCGTTACCAAGGAAGCTATTGAAGAAGGCAAGAAAATCGATGCTTTCAAGAAGGAAGCCGAGACCGTAGAGAAAGCCCTGAATGCCTGTGCTGAAACGGCTCTGGCCTTCTCCAAGATGATCAAAACGACGCCTTTCGTTCCGCTGATTGGCGCCTGCGATTTTCTGAACTGCCTGGGTGACGCGCTTGTCGGTTGGCTGCACCTCAGAATGGCCCTGGTTGCGATTCCCAAGTTCTTTGCAGCAGATACCGGTGAAATGGACAAAGCTTTCTATCGCGGCAAGATTGAAGCTGCCCGATTCTTCATTAACCGTATTACGGGACTGGTCATTCCTCATCTGGAAAACCTGAAACAGGATGAACAGAGTGCGATGAACATTCCTGAAGAATCATTTGCTGTATAAAATGATTTTTTATAAATGAATTTCCGGAACGGGGAGGCTTGAAGCCTCCCCGTTTTTTTAGTGACACTCGCTAAGCGCGAATGTAATGATGCGCAAAGCGCAAGTCGTAAAGAGACTCTCTAAAATCGAGTCCCGACAATTCGGGACGAAGATTGAAGAGTTGGTCGAATTATCCAATCCCGACTAATCGGGATTGGAAATTATCCCCGGAGCGCAGCTCAGAGGGATCAGACACTCGCTTGACCTGTCATTTAATTTATGCCACACATGAGTATGCGCAAAAGAAAATCACAGACTCAGTTACTGTCAATAGGCGAAGTGTTATTCTCGATTCTGAAAAAACGGGGAATGACCTCGAAAATCGAAGAGAGAAAACTTCAGAAACTCTGGCCGGAAGCTGTCGGCTCTCAAATCGCTTCACAGACACAACCGGACTCTTTGAGAAACGGGACGTTGTTTGTTAAAACGGTTTCTTCGGTCTGGGTGCAGCAGCTTCATTTCATGAAAGAACAGATTCTTGCCAGATTGAACGAACTTGCCGGAAAAGCGCTGATCCAGGAAATACGTTTTATTGTGGGGCACACCCTTGTGCGTGAAAAACAGGCGAACGCTGTTTTAACCACAAAAAGAGCTGTTCTGAAAAAAAGAGATAGGGAAATGATCGCCGAATGCACCGGTTCTTTAGAGGATCAGGAACTGGCCGAGGTTCTCAAAAGGGTTATGCAACTGGAAATCAGCCGTCGCCGTCAGTTGGAAAACGAGAAAGCTCGTTGAAAATTCCGCACATTTCCTGAGAATATTTTCTGCTTTGATTGTAAATAAAAAGCGGTGACTCGATCCTCATTTCCTCCCGGGAATCTTTCCGGCCTTCCACCAGAATAAATTCAGCGTCGGACGTGGTATCCGAATAGACAAGCTTCATCCTTTTCGGTTCGATGCCGTTTAAGCGAAAAAGATAGATAAGCTCCACCATTCTTTTTGCCGGATATATGGTGAAAACTTTTCCGGTCGGTTTTAAAAGATATTTTGCCGCGTTTAAGAAATCTTTCAGAGAACCTTTCACTTCGTGACGGGCGATGGCTTTTTCCTCTTGAGGATTTATCCGGCCGGAATGTAACTTTCGATAAGGCGGGTTAAATATCGTTGCGTCAAATGAACGTTCCTGAAATATGTTCTTGATATGACGGGCGTCGCCCTGAACAATGTCAATACGGCTTTCCAGATTATTCACCCGGGAATTCCTGCGGGCGAGTTCCGTGAGATTTTCCTGAATTTCCAATCCAACGCCGCCGGTGCCGGGGAAACGTCTGGCCAGAATCAGCAGAATAACGCCGCCGCCGCAGCCGATATCCATAAATTTTGTGCGCTTTTTCAGAGAAACGAAATGAGCAAGAAGAAGGGAATCAATCGAGAAACGATACCCTTTTTTCTTCTGGTAAACACGCACCAATCCGTTGAGGATTTCGTCAAAGGTCTCTTCTTCCATGGGTCAAATGATCAAAGTTTTCAATCCAGTCTGTGCGTAAATAAACCGCTGCGCAGTTTCGGTTCGAACCATGTTGATTTGGGCGGCATAATCGCTCCGGCATCGGCAACTTTTATGATCTGTTCCATGGTGGTGGGATAAAGAGAAAACGCCACGGCAAAACCGTCCTGATTCACGAGTTTCTCCAGTTCATCCATTCCCCTGATGCCGCCGATGAATTTGATGCGGTCATCAACGCGCGGGTCCGCGATTCCCAGTACCGGATAGAGTAAATGATCCTGCAGGATGGCCGCGTCCAGGCTGGCCACGGGATCATTCTCATCATAAAGTCCTTCTTTAATGGTTATTTTATACCAGCGGCCGTTCAGATACATTCCATAATCATGAAGTTGTTGCGGTGACCGTGCCGTGAAGTTTTCAGTAATCGTAAAACTGGAGCCGATCTTCTCAAGGAATTGCTGAGGCGTAAGGCCTCTGAGGTCTTTGACTGCACGGTTGTAATCCATAACTTTCAACTGCGTGTGGGGAAAGAAAACGGCAAGAACGAATTCATATTCTTTCGGCGAGTTTTTGTCTTTATCGTTGTTTCGTCTGTTTCGCGCAATGGTTGTTGCGGCAGCCGCCCGGTGGTGACCGTCGGCAATATAAAGGGCGTCCACGCCAAGAAACTCTTTTTTGATGGCTTCAATTTGTGCGGTCTCGGTAACGACCCACACGGTATGTTTAATACCGTCTTCCGCTGTAAAATCGTACTCAGGAATGCCATCCGTCAGTTGATCGACAATCCTGTTCAAATTCTCACGTTCACGATAACTTATGAATACCGGACCGGTTTGAGCATTGACGGTGTCCACGTGCCGGATGCGGTCTTCTTCCTTGTCCTTTCTGGTCAATTCATGTTTTTTAATCTTCCC
>JAGVUJ010000138.1 GCA_019136325.1 Deltaproteobacteria bacterium | reverse complement strand
CGGCGTTGTGCCGGAGATTGCCTCGCGCAAGCATCTGGAGGTTATCCATCCGGTCATCCGCCAGGCCTTAAACGACGCCGGAGTCGCGTTGCCGGAGATCGAGGGGATTGCGGTCACCTGCGGGCCGGGGTTGATCGGATCGCTGCTGATCGGCCTGTCCACGGCTAAAGCGCTGGCGATGGCGCTGAATGTTCCCATGATCGGCGTCAATCATCTGGAGGGACATATTGCCGCGGTTTTTGTTTCCGGAGATGTCCCGTCGTTTCCGTTTATTGCCCTGGTGGTTTCGGGAGGCCACACCAGCGTTTACCGGGTCGAAAATTTCCGCGATTTCCGGCTGATCGGGCAGACGCGCGACGATGCCGCGGGCGAAGCGTTCGACAAAGCGGCAAAGCTGCTCAACCTGGGATATCCGGGCGGCGTCGTGATCGACCGGATGGCCAAAAAGGGAAATCCGCAGGCGGTGGCTTTCCCGCGGGCGATGAAGGATTCCCCGGATTTCAGTTTCAGCGGTTTGAAAACGTCGCTTCTGACCATGCTGAAAAAGCGCGGGCGCGATTTTGATCAGGACGAGCTGCCGGATATTGCGGCAAGTTACCAGGAAGCGATTGTCGATACGCTGGTGGAGAAAACCGTGAGAGCCGCGGAGGAAAACGCAATTGACCAAATTGTGGTGTGCGGCGGCGTGGCCGCCAACAGCCGACTGCGCGAAAAATTCGGTCAGGCAGCGGCGGACAAAAAGATGACGCTGTTTGTGCCGCCGATTGTCTTGTGTACGGACAACGCGGCTATGGTGGCGGCAATCGGCGAAATCATGCTGAACAACGGATTACGGGATTCGTTTGATCTGAATGCCGTTTCCCGCTGGCCCTTATCCTGATTCCGGCGCCCTGAAAGACAAAACCATCATGCTTTTACCGAGAGACATTCTTCATCATTATTGCATCAAGCCGAGAAAAAGCCTGGGACAATGCTTTCTCGTCGATCAGGACCGTATGGCGCAGATTGTACAACTGGCCGATGCAAAGAAGGATGATGTGGTTGTGGAAATCGGCGCGGGCATCGGTGTTCTGACGCAGTCGCTGGCCGAAAGAGCGGCCCGCGTTATTGCCGTGGAACTGGACGATGAGCTGGTGAAGGTGCTGGAAGAGCGGTTACAGCCTTTCCCGAACATCGACATTCATCACGGCAATATCCTGCGCTTTGATTTCCGGTCTCTTTTCGGCCGGACGCACCGGAAAATCAAGGTTGTCGGCAATATTCCTTATAATATTACCAGCCCGCTTTTGTTTTATCTGTTGAGTTGCCGGGATGTCATTCATGATTTTGTACTCATGATGCAGAAGGAAATGGTTGAACGTCTGACGGCCAGCCCCGGCGAAAAAGCTTACGGTGTTCCTTCCGTCATTCTGCAAATGTTTGCGGACATGGAAAACGTTTTGACGATTCCGGCCTCCTGTTTCTATCCGCGTCCGAAAGTGGAATCCGCCATCCTCAAGGGGTCCTTTAGCGATCGGCCGCTCTTCGCGCTTCAGGATGAAGATTTTTTCATCAGGCTTGTTCGGGATGCGTTCGGACAGCGGCGAAAAACGCTGATGAATAATCTGAAGCAGGCGTCATGGATGCAGAAGGATGAGGCCCTGTTGAAAGACATTTTAAAGGAAGCAGATATTGACGGTCAGCGAAGAGGGGAGACGCTATCGGTGAAAGAATTTGCCGTCCTGAGCAATGTGATAAAAGATCGACTCAAAATAACCTGAAGGATCAGGTGTTGAAATTCGATACGAGTCGTCGGAAACGTTTTAGAAGCTGGGGGCCGGCGTGTTATGAGCGAAAACCGTCAGATGGCCGTTGTTGGTCATCTTGATGCCTTGCGTGTAAACACGGCCCAGGGACTGATCGCCAGAGAGGTCGGGGGAATCGCTGAGTTTCATAACCATCTGGAATCCGATTTGCGCATCCACGGACTGATTTCTCATGATGACTTCAAGCTTGCAGCCGGAGTTAACCCTGGGATCATTGGTGGAGACGACTTCGAGCATCATGTAACCGGTGTTGGTGACGGTGCCGCCAAACAGATAGGACTCATCATATCCGAAATAACCAACCTGATCGTATCCTGCCGCACCGGGATTTTTCTGCGGGTTGGTGGTGGATGATCCGTCAAAATATCCGGGAGGGTTGTTCGGATGCGGATCTTTGAAGAGATTGGCCGAATCGTGATCCGGATCCCAGTAATTCCATCCGTCGGTGGCAATGTTTTTCAGACTCTGGCTTTCAACGGTAAAGGTGCCGATGCGCACGGTGATTGCTCCGGCCTGCGCGCAGATGGTGTCAAGGTCGTTGTCGGAAATGGAAGACGTAGCAGCAAAAACATTGAAAGAGATTAAGGCAATCGCTGTAATCAGGAAAATCTGTAAAATTTTTTTCATGTATTCTCTCTGAATCAATACATTATTTTTTTACTGCTATTCAAAGATTGTTTTTTTAGTTGATGGATTTTTAGCACAAAAATATCGGCCTGTAAAGGTTTTTTTTTAATTATTTTAAAGATTTTTTACACTTAAATATGTGTAGGATCGTGTAGACGAAAATGCTGAAATGTTCAAATAAAAAAGAGACGACAGAATAAAAATATCAAATTCCGGTATAAATAGTGGAAAAACATTGACTAAATCGCGGTGAAATAATAATGGTACGGTCGAAAACGTTAAGCGGGAACCATGAAAAATAAACTCCTTTATATTCAAACATTTGGATGCCAGATGAATGTTCACGATTCGGAGCAGATCGTGTCATTGCTGAAAGCATCGGGCTGCCAAAAGACGGAAAACGAAAAACTGGCCGATCTGATTATGCTCAATACCTGTTCCATTCGGGAAAAGGCCGCGCAGAAGGTCTACAGTCAACTGGGACGGTTCAGGTATTTGAAGGAGCAGAATCCGGATCTGATCATCGGCGTGGTGGGTTGCCTGGCGCAGCATCTCGGAAACAAATTTCATAAGAGAATGGATTATCTGGATTTTGTATGCGGGACGCATAACATCCATCAGCTTCCGGAAATCATCGATTCGGTCGCCCGGGACAGACAGAAAATCACCCGGATCGATTTTCATCCGTCGTTGAGCTCGATGAGCATTTTTGTTCCGCCCCGGGACGGCCAGATCAGCGCCTTTGTGACGATTATGCAGGGATGCAATAATTTCTGCGCGTACTGCGTTGTC
>JAGVUJ010000049.1 GCA_019136325.1 Deltaproteobacteria bacterium | reverse complement strand
GGATGTGGGAGATATCCCCGCCGGCAATTGATAGTCTTTGTTTCGCCATTGATCGACTTCCTCCCGAATCTGATCAACAAGGAGGGTCTTGCTGGGGCGACGGAATTTCTCGACAAGGTAGCCGCCTTTGTTGTCCTTGACAAGGTGTTGCGTGGGCGGGGCGTAAGGGTCACGGCCCGGCACTTCGGGAAGTTTCTGCTCCAACGCAATGATGGAACGGGCCTTTTCGGCCTTGGCCTTCACTTTTCTTGCCATCAGGATTTCACCTCCAGCACCTTTGAAGTGTCGTTGCCAAAGATGTCAATGACCTTAACCATAACCAAATGCTTCCCTTTGGTCTCATAGGCGTGGGCGTCTGTTTTCAACTCAAGTTTTCTTTCTTTCCGGGTGCGGTAGGACTGCCACATGTTGTGGAAAGTGTCTTCGTTCCAGTCCCAGTCCACAGCCCAGTAATCGATGTAATCAAACGGCTTTTTGACAATCTTCCGGACTTCCTGCGGAATAAGATCGAGATTGGGAATGGCGAAATCCTTTAGCGTCACCACGAAGCGGCCTGTTTTGTCCTGTGCAATATCCACTTCCAGATAGGCCAATTCATAGAAAGTAATCTCACCCTTCTCCACCGCACGGTCATCCATCACATCACGCGGTATGCTGAAAAGTCGGAGGTGGACACCGCTTGCTTTGGCAGCCTTTTCGACGACGTCGTGCAGTCCCATTTCCCATTCCCAGCCCAGGATATCGAGCGAATCCTGACCGGCCTTTTTCGTCTCCGCGACAGCCTCCTGGATTTCCGCAAAGGTGACTGGGGCATCCACGGCACCGATATGGATCAGGCGCTTGCCCTTCCTGCCATGGAGGTGGAGCATCCCGGCCAGCGGCTCGGCTTTATAGAGCTTCAGGATGAACTGGATATACTCGTAAAGAGGAATCTGTTCGTCGGAGCGTTTCTTGAATGTTACACCCTGCCAGTACTGACGTTCATACTTGCCAAGGTTTTGAACTTCAAAAGGTTTGCATCCCTCAATGCCTAGAAGACGTTTTCGGGTCGTATGGATGGCGAATCGCCCCAGATCAGCCATAATCCAGCGACGACCGAGCGTCTCTGCTACAGCGCCCGTTGTTCCGGAACCACAAAAGAAGTCGGCAAGTAGATCTCCTTCATTGGAAGAGGCATTTATAATTCTTGATAATAAGGCTTGTGGTTTCTGTGTTGGATAATTCAGATTTTCAGAGGATACACCCTGAAGCGGCAAAACTTGATTATCTGACCATAGATCAGAGACCAATGATCCAGGAGTATCTTTGAGGTAATGTTTATACCTATAGTCTCCTGAACTGGTTCGATATATCTTTCCATCGCTCCATAATTTTTCTAGATTTTCAAAGCTGTAAAGCCATGCGGCTTTAACACCTCGCCATTCGAATACTTTTCTGTCAGGCGATTGCTGTACACCATATGCTTTAAGTGGCATAGTCTGATATGGTCCTTTGTTATCATTATCATCTTTGTTAAATGATTTTATGTATTCTGGTGTATGCTCTCGATATACCCGATTCAGAGAGGTTTTTTCGTAATTCTTTGAAAAAAACAATATTGAGTCGTACTGCGTACCATAGCCTTTACTTTGACTTTTTGGGCTGTGTAATTTTCTCCAGCATATTTCATTTAAGAAATTATGAATGCCAAATACTTCATCCATCACAATTTTGATGTAATGCCCTACATGCCAATCCAAATGCACATAAATACTCCCTTTATCACTCAGCAATTCCCTCATTAGGACCAGGCGCTCGTACATCATCTGAAGGTATGAATCGAGTCCCCGGCCCCAGGTGTCACGATAGGCCTTGTCTTCGATGGCAGAGGGTTCTTTAGTCCACTCCGCGTCACCGATCTCCATCTTTACGGAAAAATCTGCGCCGGTGGCAAAGGGCGGATCGATATAGATCAGGTCGATCTTTCCAGCGAACTCCGCCAAGAGGGAAGCCATGACGTACTTGTTGTCGCCCCAGATCAGACGATTGTGCCAGGCGTCGCCCGTTTCTGTCTTGAAGATGTCCGTCCCCTTGAGCTTCTCCTTCTCCCGCGTCGCCCGACTTTCGTTGATGGTCTCAATCGTCTGAAAAGGCAGTACGATCCGATCCACCTCTGTCTTTTTTCCCTGCCAGTAAAGGCCTGTGGGCATGGTCTTGATTTCTTCAGTCATTTTTACTGCTCCCTTTTCAATAATTTTCTTTAATATTATGTTTAATAATAGTGGTTTTGCTTCAGCTAAAATATCCGTTCTGCCGATAACTGTAAAAGCCGTCAGAAGCGATGATCACGTGCTCCTGAAGGCTGATGCCAACGGTTTTCAAGGCTTTTACAACTTGCGCCGTAACCGCATTGTCGTTTTCGGACGGTTCAGGAAGGCCACCCGGATGGTTGTGTCCGATGATCACCGTCGTCGCCCCGTATTTGAGCGCGCCTTCGACGATTTTTCTGGGAAAGGCGACGGCCTCCGAGACGGTCCCTTCGCTCAGATCCTCTGCGGATATCAGGCCGTTCCTGCTGTTCAGATAAAGGGCGCGCAGGACTTCGTTGGGCTTCCCGCCTATGGCCGCCCGAAAATAATCAACCAGTTGATCCAGATTGGCAAACTGGAAATCCGCCTGCTTGGCCCGTTCATCGAAATAAAAGCCGATGGTTGTGCCGATTGCTTTTAAGTAAAGCGCGGCATGTGCACCGATGCCTTCGATTTTTTCCAGTTCCCGCGTATCGGCATGAATGACGCCGATGAAGTTTTTGAACCTTCTCAAAAGTTTCTTGGCAATCGGTTTTGTATCTTTCCGGGGTAGCACAAAATAAAGCAGAAATTCCAAAACCTCATAATCCTGAAAGCCGTGAAAGCCGGTTTGTTCAAAGCGCGCTTTAAGCCTTTGCCGATGACCGACATAGTCCGGCTGTTCTATTTTTTCTTCTGCGGGCATATTTTCTCCCAGTCGCAGGTGAGGCATGATTTTTTACTGCGCGGATTTCTATGAAAACGACGCGTTGTAATTCCCTGCACGGCATCAGCGAGTGTTCGCATCGCAAGATCCAACTGCTTTGGCGTCGTCAGCACCTCCAGCCGCGGCTGTTTCTGATCGTCTAAAAAGTGGACATAAGCTTTCTGCACATTAAGATCCAGTGCCTCTCGTGCCGCTATGGTATAGAGCTGCACCTGGAGATTCAGCGCTTCTCT
>JAGVUJ010000329.1 GCA_019136325.1 Deltaproteobacteria bacterium | reverse complement strand
CATATCATCTACAGACAACGTCGGATGAACCGGAAACATTATCGCGGTGTCGCCGAGTTCTTTGGCTACCGGCAGGGGTTTCCCGGGGCGAAGATTGTCTTTGGCAAAGGCCTTTTCCCGATACATTTCACTGCAACTTCCGGTGAAGCAGGGAATACCAAAGTTATTGATGGCCGTGATAATGCGTTCCCGGTTCCAATCTTTTTTCAGATTTTCCGGCCTCAGAAAGACATAATATTTGTAATAGGAATGCACGACGTCATCCGGCGGCACCGTTACGCGCAGCGCGGGTATGTTCAGAAAAGCTTTGGTTAAGATTTCGGCATTGCGGCGGCGTTTTCTTATCCAGCCTTCCAGTTTTTGCAGCTGAACTCGCCCGATGGCCGACTGCACTTCCGTCATCCGCCAGTTGGTGCCGAAGGATTCGTGCAACCAGCGGAAAGACGGACCGGGCTTGATATCACTTTTATACACGGCATTATAGCTTTTGCCGTGATCTTTATACGACCATACGCTTGACCAGATCTCTTTTTTGTTCGTTACCACCATGCCGCCTTCGCCGCCAGTGGTGATGATTTTATCCTGACAAAACGAAAACGCGGCCGCATCGCCGAAGGAGCCAACCGGTTTTCTTTATATAAGGCGCCATGTGCCCAAGCGCAATCCTCGATGACCTTCAAATCATATTCACGGGCAAGCGACATTATAGAATCCATGTCGCAGGGCCATCCCGTCAGAAGCATGCGGGAATGAAACCTTTGCATAATTTCTTTTTTAGTCATTCCGGTCGAAGATGACCTTCAGGTTATGAAAACCGGATTCCAGGAAGTACTTGAAATTACTGGATACCGGCTAAGCCCATGCCGGCATGACACTTTCTTGTCATGACCGAGCGGTCTCTCAATTGACCAATGATAGGTCGTTTTGTGTCGGCTTTCGAGGTAATCATCTGGGTGATTTAAAAAACCGCAACCCTAAATCCATTCTGGATTTATTCAAAGCGCGGCAGCGGAAGGTATTGTCATTCTCGAAAGAGCCTATCGGACCATGGTGCCATCTGGGTAGATCCCATTTTTTCTTTTCAGTCATTTTTGAAAGAAACTTAACTACTTAATTACTTAACCCTTAAATCTATCTTTTCAGCTTTACAAGTCTGTTACAAGCTTCTTCCAAAACACTGTCTTCTTTGGCGTAACAAAATCTTGCAAGATTTTCACCGCTGTCATCATGATAAAATGCTTCACCCGGCACACAGGCAACACCTGTTTTACTTAAAAGATACATTGCTTTTTCCTTGCTGTTTTTCCCCGGAAGTGACGAGATGTCGGCCAGTACATAATATGCGCCCTGCGGTATATTTGGCTTAAGACCCGCCAGAGAAAGACCATTACAGATTAGATCACGCTTTTTGGCATATTCCTTTGAAAGGTTTTGATAGTATGATGTTTCCAAATTTATTAATCCTTTGGCAACGCCGGTTTGTAAAGGAGCTGGTGCGCAGACATAAACTAAATCGCTAAAATATCCGATGGTTTGCGCCCAGCGTGCATCACAAATACAATAACCGATGCGCCAACCTGTAATGCTGAAAGTCTTTGACAATCCAGAGATGGTTATCGTTCTTTCCATCATGTCCGGTAAGGTAGCCGGTGGGATGTGTTTCCTTTCATCGTAAAGAAAGTGTTCATATATTTCATCAGTGAATACAAAAAGATCATGTCTTGTTGAAAAATCAGCAAGTTGTTTTAATTCAATTTCTGTAAATACTTTTCCCGATGGATTTGCAGGTGAATTGATAATAATGCCTCTGGTTCTGGATGTAACCACAGCCTCTAAATCATCCATTAAAAAAGACCAATCCGGTGGTGACATCCTAACATAAACAGGAACAGCGCCCGTGACAACAAGCGTACTGATATGGTAACCGTAATAAGGTTCGAAGACAATAACTTCATCACCAGGATTTAGTAATGCCAGGCAAGCACAATACAAAGCGCCAGTGGAACCGGCACTTACGATAATTTCCGTTTCCGGATTTACATTCATACCGGTAAATTTCTTCTGCTTGATTGCAATAGCTTCGCGCAGTTCAGGAAAACCGGCATAGTGCGTGTATGTATTGACTCCAGTTTCGATAGCTTCTTGCGTTGCGCGACGAACCGGTAATGGAATCTCCGTATCACAAACACCCTGCGATAAATTAATGCCGCCCATCTGATCACATTCAATGGACATATTCCTTATTTCAGACTGCATTACCCATTCATGACGGGCACTTAAATTTAGAGACATTAGTTTCTCCTACTTTTTATAAAATTTTCTTGCAACAGAAATAACATAATCAACTTCCTCATCATTGATTTCCACATTCATGGGAAGAGAACATACCTCGCGGCTTAGCGCCTCCGTCTCGGGGAAACCGCGATCTTCAAGCTTGAGAGCTTCGTGTTTATAATATGGTTTGCGGAATTGTGTCAGAACTTCAATCCCGTTAGCCTTTAAAAAATCCGAGAAAGCATTTCCCTGTTTTGATCGCAACGTATAATTTTGGTAAATATGGTCACGACGCGGATCGTCATAATGCGGCAATAATAAATCAGGCAAGTCGCAGAGTGCTTTACGATAGCGTTCGGCAATGGCCTTACGCCTTACTATCCACTGGGGCAGATAGCGAAGCTTGATATCCAGAAAAGCCGCCTGCATGTTATCTAATAAGCAGGTGAAACCATGGCCATGATACTCACCCGTATCCCTATCTTCACCGTTATAGCGCATCCGTGTTGCGAAAAGAGCTACATCAGGATCATTTGTCGTAATGGCACCGCCATCGCCATATCCTCCCAGAATCTTAAAAGGATAAAAACTCCAGCAGCCCGTCAACCCCCATGCCCCCGCCATTATTTTTTCCCCTGACATCTTACTCTTAGCGCCTAACTTTTCATTTACCATGCTTGATCCCAAACTCTGGCAGGAGTCCTCAACAACAACAAGCTTATATTGTGAAGCAATTTCCATTATCCTTACCATATCAGCCATATAACCGCTTAAATGCACTGGCATAATCGCTTTAGTGCGTGACGTGATAACCTTTTCTATTTTATGCACATCGATATTAAAATCTTTACCCACATCTACAAGAATCGGCGTTGCACCCACATTGACTATCGCTGAGCAGGAGGCTACAAATGTGTGTGCCGGGACAATAACTTCATCACCTGCGCCTATACCTGCTGCCCGTAAAGACATA
>JAGVUJ010000268.1 GCA_019136325.1 Deltaproteobacteria bacterium | reverse complement strand
GTCATTCGGGCATGGCGCGTAAAACGTATTCGATGGCGTCTTTCGGCGATGATGTGCGGGCGGTGACGGAGGCGGCCGGCGGCAGCAGGGTTATTCTGATCGGTCATTCCATGGGCGGTGCGGTGATCGCGGAAGCTGCCCGGCTGATGCCGCAGCGTGTGATTGGTTTGATCGGCATCGACACGCTGGAGAATATTGAATATCCGCTCACCAAAGAAGAGTTCAAAAAAATGGTTGAACCTCTGGAAAGGGATTTTCCCGCCGGCAGTCGGCAATTTGTGGGTGAGATGATTCATCCCGACGGCGATGCGCAATTGCGCGAGTGGATTCTGGCGGATGTGTCGTCGTCGTCGCCGACGGTTGCCCTAAGCGCGATGCATGAAATGATGTCGCAGTACATTACGGGCGAAGCAGCGAAGATATTCGAACAGATCCACGTTCCCGTGGTCACCGTGAACGGCGATTTGTGGCCCATCAATGATGAAGGAAACCGGCGTCATATGTTTTCTTATGATGCCATTGTGCTGAAAAAAGCAGATCACTTCCTGATGATGAATCGTCCGGACGATTTCAATCCCGCTCTGGAGAAGGCCATCCGGATGATTTTAGAAAAGCAGGGAAAGATAAAATAGCTTAATTTTTAAAGATAGATCGGCAAAAGCAGAAAGGAGACGTGCATTGAAAAAATTACTTTTACTCATGGGCGTCGGGATGGTTGCTTCTGTTTTTGGCTTCGGTGCTTTACCGCTTGCTTCCGGGCCGACGTGGCGCTGAGAGATTAAAACAGGCAATATATCAGTGTCTTACGCGCTTCGCCTGTTTGTTCCGGGTCGTTGAAAAACGATTCCGTGAATCTTGAAAAAATCGCTTGAACATACGATAGAAAGCCGATATAGGTCTTGCGGCTTTGTTCAAATGAAATTCGATTATATTCAGTGGTATTCAGGATAACAAATCTAAATAACTTTCATGGAGCATGAAAACATGGTTGGCACATTGCGCAAATCTTTAGAGACAATTGAGGACTATAAAACGGCGAATCCTCATTATTCTGAGCTTCTGGATATCATGGCCGATATTTTGATCCTGCGGGAAGAATATATGAAAAACATGACGGATTCCATTTTCAGCGTGGATGAGAAATTAATTTCTCAGAAAATGCTGGGCGGACTTCCGTTGATTGACCTGACGGGAAAAAAATTCGATCTGAAGCGTCCCCGGGAATATTTTGATTCCCTGATTGCCGCCGCGGAAAAAAGAATGCCCGAACTGGCGCAAAACATTCAGGAGATCGTAAATGATCCGGAGTTCGACTGGGAGCAGGATATTCGCGCGTCGTTCGACCGCAAAGCCGAAGAACCTGAGCCCAGGGAATCCAAAGAGGAGCGCGAAACCGAAAGCCACATTGACCTGGTGGAACTTTTTCTGGAAGAAAGCCTGCGGCCGGAACTGGAAGTTATTGCCAAAAAGTACGAGGAAGCCGTCGGCAAATCGGAGTGGTCCGAAGGATACTGCCCCATTTGCGGCAAAGAGCCGAAGATCGGTGAAATCAGAAAAGATGAAGAGGGCAAACGATATTTGTTCTGCCATCAGTGCGGATGCAAGTGGTACTTTCATCGCATCAAATGTCCTTTCTGCGGCAACGACGAACAGCATTCACTGGCGTATTTCGAAGTGGAGGGTGAAGAGCGCTATCGGGTGGATGTCTGTAATAAATGCTGGCGTTATATTAAAACAATAGAATTGCCCAAATCAAGCGAAGAACCGAATATGGATGTTGAGGATATCGCAACGTTGCACCTGGATATGATTGCTTTTGAAGAGGGTTATAACTAGTGGGGAAACTTCCGCTATGAGGAAGTTTGAAAATCCCGCCTCTCCTTTTTCGGTGAGAGGCGGGATTTTTGTTTTAGGCGCTTTTTATGGAAACTTTCGTTCCCCTGGCTTTGGCGTTCTGGTTCTTGGGAATCTTAATATCCAGAATGCCGTTCTTGAAATGCGCTTCCGCTTTGCCGGATTCAATCTCCGCTTCCAGAGGAATCACTCTGCAAAATGAGCCGTAAGATCTTTCCATGTAATAATAGTTTTTATCTTTGTCTTCCTTCTCTTCTTTTTTCTCGCCTTTGATGGTCACCGAGTCGCCGGTGACGGTAACGTCGATATCTTTCTCATCCACGCCGGGCAATTCAGCCTTGATGATGAATTCTTTATCGTTTTCCTTCACATCGACGGACGGAGAGAACATGCCCTCTCCGGCACCGGCGAATCCGCGCGGCGCCAAATCAAATCCGCGGAAAAAATTATCAAACAAACTGTTCATTTCCCGCTGCAAAGAATAGAAGGGATGATCGATGTCTGATCTTGTTTTCCGGGGGATCTCCGGTAAAAGATTTTTTATTTTCATAATAAATCATTTCCTCCTTCCTTAAAATTTTAAACCTTGAACATTGAACCTAATTTATGCCGCCTGAATGGCGATCTTCTTCGGTTTTACTTTCTCCGCTTTCGGCAATTCGAGCCTCAAAACGCCCTGCCGGACCGTCGCTTTGATCTTATCCCTGTCGATTTCATCGGATAACGTGAACGTTCTTTCATAGTCGCCGACTTCATATTCGGAAAACACCAGGCTGTAGTCTTTCACCTTGCCGTTGTCCACCCGTCCCGAAATGGTCAGGATATTCTTCTCCATTTCCACATCGACCGTATTCTCATCGACTCCCGGCATATCGGCAATCAGAAAAAGCGCGTCTTTCGTTTCATAAATATCCACGCGCGGCACAAAGGTCTTTACGTTGCGGATTCTTTCCGTGGCCGCCGTATTTTCAGTTTTTTGCAGGTCTTTCTCGGACATAAATCAATGACCTCCTTTATGAATTAATTTTGATTTTCCTGGGCAAATCTTCCTTTTGCCTGGGCAGGGTAATTTTTAAAATTCCCTTCTCGTATTTTGCTTCGACCGCTTGAGGATTTACCTGGAAAGGCAACTGGACATTGCGCTGAAAACTTCCCAGTTCTCTTTCCTGACGTAAATACGTTTCGCCTTCCTTGATCGGATCGGCTTTGCTGATTCCGGAAATCGTCAGATTCGCGCCGGTGACGGATACATTGATGTTTTCCGGATCAATGCCCGGCACCTCTGTCGTCACAATCAGGCTGTCTTCTTTTTCCCATACATTAATGGCGGGGTAATCCAGTGTCGCGCTTTGTCCGACATTGGAAAAAAGCCTGTTAATTTCGCGCTGTAAATCGATTATTTCCGGAACGCTGTCCGCGAACCTCTTCATTCTCCATATACCCGGACCAAACATAGATTCCACCTCCCAATGAAACTCCAATTTCACAAGCGTAAGCCTTGAAATGGGTTGGTTGTAATGAGACCCAAACTTCAGAAGCAACGCGCGCTGAAGTTGCTGGTCGAATTATCCAATTCCGATTTAATCGGGATTGGGAATTATCCCGCTTTAGCGGGGTTTTATATCCTTTGTTACATAAGCAATTGCTATTATTGGTATTTTAACCTTTTTCAATCTAAATATATTTACTAAAATTCATTTGTCAAGGTTTGTACGTCAATCTCATAATGCCAATCGCCGTCACCGTTAAAACAAAATATCTACTGAATAAAAATAAGAAATTTACGCTGTTCCCTTGACATGCAATATACCCGTAAATATATTAAGTCCGCTTCCGGATAGTGACATTAATAAATTCCTGAAAGAGATAAGTATGGAAGATTACATAATAAAAACTTTTAAAGAAAGTAACCGTGTCAAAGAGAACTTTTTGAATGAAAATCTGGGCAGGCTGGTTAATGTGATTGAAGCAATAACGACTGCCCTGAAGGCGGGTAACAAGGTTCTGATCTTCGGTAACGGAGGATCGGCCGCGGATGCCCAGCATATCGCTGCGGAATTTGTTAATCGTTTCATGATCGAGAGGCCGCCGCTGCCGGCAATCGCGTTAACCACCGATACGTCGGTTATTACGAGTATCAGCAACGATTATGATTTTGCCGAGATCTTCAGTAAGCAGATCAGAGCGATCGGTCAGGCCGGGGATATCGCCTGGGGCATCAGCACCAGCGGTAATTCTCCCAATGTTCTGAAAGGTTTGGAAATGGCCAAGAAACTGGGTCTCGTCACGGTTGCGTTTACGGGCAAGGACGGCGGCGATATCGCCAAGGTGGCCGATTTTTCCATTAACGTTTCGTCCAACGTAACGGCACGGATTCAGGAAACGCACATTACGGCCGGTCATGCGATTTGCGAACTGGTAGATATCAAACTATTTCAGAAGCCTGATTTTAAATAATCAGGTGGTTTTTAGAGGTAGGCGTGAAAAGCAAAAAGGAACATTCTGAACATATGGCTAAAGATTCTCAATCCGGTGAGCGTCATAAAGAAAAAGGCGCAGCTGAAAATCAGCATCATGAGATTGGAGAATTGGAGAAAAAACTCGAAGAAAAAGAAAAAGAAGCGACGGCCAATTACGAAAAATATCTGCGGGCGGTTGCCGATTTTGATAATTATAAAAAACGGGCAATCAGAGATAAGGCCGACGCCATAAAGTACGGCAATGAAGAAATTATCAAGGACATTCTGCCCTTCATGGATAGTCTGGACCGGGCGCTGGAACATAACACCGGCGATGTCCAGTCTTTTAAGGATGGGGTTGCCCTCATTCAGGAGCAGCTTCTTTGCTGCCTGAAGAAGCATGGTGTGGAAAAAATTGACGCTGCCGGACAAACATTTGATCCGAATTTCCATGAAGCCTTGATGCAGGTGGACAGCGATGAACACGAGGACAACAAGGTCGTCAACGAAATGGAAAAAGGTTATCTGTTAAACGGCCGGCTGATCAGGCCGTCAAGAGTCTGTGTATGTAAAAAAATAAAAAAAGAAAATAATTTAAATCATATAAATGATGAATGTGACATAATTGAGGATACAGGAGAATAAGGAGGAAAATATGGGAAAGATTATCGGAATTGACTTAGGAACCACAAATTCCTGCGTGGCTATCATGGAAGGCGGAGATCCCGTCGTTATCGCCAATCAGGAGGGAAACCGCACCACGCCGTCCATCGTGGCTATTTCGGACAGCGGCGAGAGGCTGGTCGGGCAGGTCGCCAAAAGACAGGCGATCACCAACTCGGAAAATACTGTTTACGCCGTCAAGAGATTGATCGGCCGCAAATATACGTCCAAAGAAGTTCAGCTCGATATTAAGACAATACCTTATAAAATAACGGAAGCTTCCAACGGCGACGCGCAGGTTACCGTGCGCGGCAAAAATTATTCTCCGGCGGAAATTTCGGCGATGGTTCTCACCAAGATGAAACAGACTGCCGAAGATTATCTGGGAGAAAAAATTCAGGACGCGGTTATTACCGTACCGGCCTATTTTAACGACTCGCAGCGTCAGGCGACCAAGGATGCCGGCAAGGTGGCCGGACTGAATGTCCTGCGCATCATCAATGAGCCAACCGCCGCTGCGCTGGCGTACGGTCTGGACAAAAAGAAGGATGAAAAAATAGCCGTTTTCGATCTGGGCGGCGGAACATTCGATATTTCGATTCTGGAACTCGGCGACGGCGTATTCGAAGTTAAATCGACAAACGGCGACACCCATCTGGGCGGTGAAGATTTCGATCTGCGCATCATGGACTATCTTGTTGCCGAATTCAAGAAGGATCAGGGCATTGATTTGAAAAGCGACAAAATGGCTCTGCAGCGCCTGAAAGAAGCGGCGGAAAAAGCTAAGATGGAACTTTCCACCACCATGGAAACGGACATCAATCTGCCGTTCATCACGGCGGACGCTTCCGGTCCCAAACATATGAATATGAAGCTTTCCCGCGCGAAGCTGGAATCTCTCGTAGAAGAGCTGATCAATAAAGTGGTCGGTCCCTGCCAGACCGCGATAAAAGACGCCGGTATGTCGACCAAAGATATCGACGAGGTTATTCTGGTCGGCGGCATGACCCGCATGCCGCGTGTTCAGCAGAAGGTCAAAGAGATTTTCGGCAAGGAACCCAACCGGGGAGTCAATCCGGACGAAGTAGTCGCAGTCGGTGCAGCCATTCAGGGCGGCGTTCTGGCCGGAGACGTTAAAGACGTTCTGCTCCTGGATGTCACCCCGCTTTCCCTGGGTATCGAAACCCTGGGCGGTGTGATGACCCGACTGATCGAGAAGAACACGACGATTCCCACCAAGAAGAGTCAGATCTTCTCGACGGCGGCGGACAATCAGCCCGCGGTGAGCATTCATGTTTTGCAGGGCGAACGCCAGATGGCGCAGGACAACAGAACGCTGGGACGCTTCGAACTGGTCGGCATTCCTCCCGCGCCCCGCGGGATACCGCAAGTTGAAGTTACCTTTGATATTGACGCCAATGGGATCGTGCACGTCAACGCCAAGGATCTGGGCACCGGCAAGGAACAGAGCATCAAGATTACGGCGTCCAGCGGTTTGAGCGAAGCGGAAATCGAAAAGCTGGTTAAAGACGCTGAAGCGCACGCGGAAGAGGACAAGCGCCGCAAAGAACTGATCGAAGCCAGAAATCAGGCCGATACGATGATTTATTCGGTGGAAAAGAACATCAAGGAATTCGGCGACAAGATAGACGCAGCGGAAAAGACCAGGATTGAAGAAGCGATAACCAAAGCGAAAAAAGCCCTGGAAGGCGATGATATTGACGCCATCAAGAAATCTCAGGATGAACTGATGAATGTGTCCCATAAACTCGCGGAAGCGATGTATGCTAAGACTGCCGGCGGCCAGGGAGGACCCGGAGCGGATGCCGGAACTCAGCAGCAGAGCGGCGATCAGCAGGCAGCGGGCAAGAAAAACGACGACGTCGTCGACGCCGATTTTGAAGACGTAAAATAATCGTGTAAATATTATTGTTAAAGCCCGGAATGGCAGCTGCCATTCCGGGCTTTTTTCTATCGCTCTGTGTTCAAAAATATTATACAATGCAACGAATCGGAGATGGGCATGAATTTATTATCCTTCAGTAAAAAGCTTTTTTATCTGCCGGCATGGGTTTTTCTGATCGTGTCTCTTGCGGTCAGCGCGTCCGCAGCGGGTAAAGAACGGCAGGCGAATCAATGCAAAACGGTCATTCTGGCCAATGAGGAATTTCTGCCCGCACTGCTGAACGCCATCGATGAAGCGCAGGATGAGATTATCATGTCTGTTTTTTCTTTTAAGGCGGGCGTACACAAGAACAGTTATCCGGACCGTATCGCCGGCCACCTGGCCAAAGCGGTTCAACGGGGGGTTAAGGTATTTGTGGTTCTGGAAAATACCGGTGATCCGTCGGATACCCTGAATCTTCAAAACAGGAAGTCGGGAAAATTGCTGGAAGGAAAGGGGATCCGGGTTTATTTTGATTCGCCGCGCAAAACCACGCATACGAAACTGACGGTGATCGATCAACGGCTGATTTTCCTGGGCAGCCATAATTTCACGCAATCCGCGCTGAAATATAATAATGAAATTTCCGTCCTGCTGGAAGGGCGCGATCTGGCCCTAAACGCCCGCGATTATATTCTGGGCATTATTAAAGAAGGAACATGAAATGTGCAGGCCGTTCTGTTTCCGTTACCGGCTGAAAATACAAGATCGGAGAGGATGAAATAAGTAATGCGTTTTTTGTTGACCAATGATGATGGAATCTACGCCAAGGGATTGAGCGCTCTTTATAAGGAACTTTCCAAAGAAGCCGATTGTCTGATTGTCGCGCCGGAGACGGAGCAAAGCGCGGTCGGGCATGCCATTACGATTTCGCGCCCTCTGATGGTGCGCCGGGCGACCAAGAACAATCAATTTTTGGGGTATGCCGTATGCGGAACCCCGGCCGATTGCGTAAAGCTGGGCATTAAAGAATTATCGGATCACCCCGTCGATCTGGTTGTCTCGGGAATCAATCGCGGAGGAAACGCCGGGATCAACGTGCTGTATTCAGGAACGGTTTCCGCGGCAACCGAAGCGGCGATTATGGGTTTCCCGTCCATGGCGGTGTCTCTGGACACGCACAAAGAAGCGGATTTTACGTTTGCCGCCAAATTTGCGCGTAAAATGACCCGCGTGATTCTCAATCATCGGGAACAACTTCTGGGCAGCGCGATCAATGTCAACGTGCCCTGCCTTCCCCGGGACAAAATCAAGGGCGTCGTGGTTGTCCGTCAGGCGCAGACCAATATCGTGGAGTATTTCGAAAAACGGACGGACCCGCGGGAAAATACCTACTACTGGTTTGCCGGGGAGTCGTCTTCCGCCACCCGGCAGAAGGATACCGACGTCGGAGCGCTGATGTCGGGATTCATTACCGTTACGCCGATTTATTTTGATTTGACCAGACATGATCTGCTCGACACACTGAAGGCTGTTGTTAAACAAAATATTTTTTAGCCGTGCGCGACGAGAACGCCGGATAGAAAAGATTGGATTATGACGATACAAAGCCCGTCCTCAAAATGGTTGATCTACACAGCGATATTCTTTTTTGTTAACATCCTCTTATCTTCCTATTTTATTGATATCTGGCCCACTCCCAACTGTGTTTCCCGGGCGCTGCCCGTTCTGACCTTCTCCGAAGATAGAACGCTGAGAATAGATCAATACGCCGATTTAACCCTCGACAAAAGCAGGATAGGGGAACATTTCTATTCGGATAAAGCGCCCCTGCCTACGCTGGCTATGATACCGGTATATGCAATCATCCAATGGTGCGGTCTGGATAAGATAAGCGACGATACCGGACGAAAATATCCCGTTTATATCGGCTATCACGTGGGTGTGCCTGATGCCCGCGATTACACCATTCCCGAACTTATCCCCATTTTTATCGCCGGCGGATTTTTTTTCGGTTCGCTGCCTTTTTCTCTGATGGTGCTGATGTCGTTTGTCGCGCTGCATAACATGAAACCGTCCGTTTCTCCGGTGATCATGGCTATGACGGCCTGGTACGGTTCTTTTATTTTTGTTTTTTCCGGGACCTTCTTCAATCATGTTTTTGCCGGTTTTCTGCTGTTGCTCAGTTTTATATTGCTCAGAAAGGGAAATTATTTTCTTTCCGGATTGTGTCTCGGTCTTGGTTTTTTAAGCGAATACACCGTCATACTGGCTGCGCCTTTTTGGTTTGTCTGTGCCTGGATAAAAGAAAAGAACATAAGCCGGCCGCTGACTTTCAGCGCGGGGGTATTGCCCGCCCTGTTATTTATAGCCGCGTACAATGGGCTTATCACCGGATCACCCTGGACAATGCTCAACGCCTATCATGCATCCGAGGCATTTAATAATCTGCACCATCACTATGGTTTTTCCCTTCCGTCCCTTTCCGCCGTCTGGGGATTATCGTTCAGCGGATGGATGGGATTATTCAATTTTGCGCCGGTACTTTACTGCATAGCCTTTTCCATGATTTTCGCCTTGATTAGAAACAAGAAGCTGATTGCTTCCGTGGAGACCCGTTGCCTGGCCGTCTTCGGGCTTGTCTTTTTTTTAACGATCAGTTCATTCTTCACCTGGTGGGGCGGCTGGTCTTACGGACCGCGATATTTGATCGTTCTTGCCGTGCTTTTACTTTACGAAGGAATGCAGATGATATCCCGGGAAAAAATCAATACGCTTCTGTTTGCGGCAACCGCGCTTTTCGGAATTGCCGGGGCATGGATCGCAAAGGCCACCGCCGTATATATGGTTCCTTTCCCGGAATATGACGGTTTTTTTAATCCGTTTCTTCACATTCTTCTGCCGGATTTATTCGCGGGCAGGTTTAATGCCAACAACGCGCTGACGGCTTTGTTGGATATGTCCCCTCAAGCGGGCGCCTATAACTGGCTATTATTATATGCCGCCTCGCTCATCGCACTTTGCCTGCTGTATAAAAAATGGTTTGCCGAAAAAAGTGTGAAACAGTAATGATATGTGCAACGGTTGCCTGATGCAGGAGATCCACAGGGATGACGCTCATCCGTCAGCCTCCAGATTGATTAAAATTCAGACCTGAACAATAAGGGCGTTATGCTGATAAAATTCATTCAAAAACATTTGAAAATAATTTTATTCTCGGCATTTTCTGCGATCCTGTTAATATATTGCGCCGTGACACCCTCTCCTATTTCGGGCGACGGACCGGCTTATCTCAATATGGCGGTTTCGTTTTCCAATCATCACTCTTTTGATTTAAGACAGTCTGATCTCGATGATGTTTTTAATTCGCTTCGGTTAACCGGCGACTATGCGGATTATTATTACCGGTTCACGCAAATCAATTTCATCGAAGCGTCGAATCATAAATTATATAATTGGCATTTTGGATTATATTCATTTGTGGCATCGATTTTTATACCGGCTTTTTCATATCTTCAGTTAAACATCAGTTCTGTTTTCCCTTTTTGCAATGCTCTTTTCTTGATCCTTCTGCTTTACTGGATAAATTTTCGGGCCACTATGGATGACCGGGAGAAATTCTGGCTCAATCTGATCATTTTACTCGGACCGACATGGTATTACCTGGCGTGGACGGGACCGGAAATGTTTTGTTTTTCTCTTTTGTTTATAGGGGCCCTTGAATACAGGGAAAACAGGCTAAATCAATCCTGCTTTTTTTTCTCGCTGGCATCACTTCAGAATTCTCTCATCCTGCTTTTTCCCTTCTTTATCGTTCTTGAAGAATTTATCGGGAAAAGGAGAATCGACAGACAAATCGTATATAAAATTTTAATATCCTGTATTGGTCTTATTCCTTTTCTTCTGGATTGGCTTCGCTTCGGGGTTTTCAGCGTCATCGCAAACAGTTTTTATGATTTCAACACGTTCTCTCTGAAAAAGACTTTATGTCTGTTTTTTGACCTGAATTTCGGCATGATCATTTATGTTCCCCTGATCCTGTCGGTCTTCATTTTTTTATGTTTCCGCAAGAATAAAATCTGCCTCAAAACGGCGCTGGTCTTACTTTTGATGGCGTTCATAAACTCGTCAGGCACGAATATGAATCACGGAGTTTACCTTATGGAAAGGTATTCCTTCTGGATGATGGCTGCTGTTTTTGCGGCAACATCAGCTTTCTTTTCTCAATTGGATTTAAAAAAGTTTAAAGCGGTTGCTGCTGTTTATATTTTAACAACGACCATCCCTTGTTATTTTTATAACCTGTTTTATTTTGATTATCTGCATTTCGGACCGGTTGCAAAATTGGTTTTGAATGTCAAACCTTCTTTATACAATCCTGACCCTGAAATATTTGCGGAAAGAACTCTGCATGAAGATGACTTGTTAAAAAATGATTTTGGCGATTCCTTTATCGCTGCTTATGAAAGTGAACGATTCGGTATCAGGAAGATTCTGATCATAGACAAAAAGACAGGGACGGTCGGTTATTTAAATAATGATAAAATAACGTTTTGCGGTAAATGAGCAATGATACGTTTTCCCTTGGATTTCCCCCCATCATCGCAGTGAAGTTTCCTGGGAATCAAATGTTTCGGATGTATACTATGAAAAAGTTGTCTGTTGTTGTGTTGCTGATATTGCCGGCTGTGCTGGTGTTAACCGCCGCACTTTTACACGATGCTCAAGGCCCCTATTGGATAAGTTACAATTCCGATCCTGAATATCTTTATCTCTTGAATTCCCTTGCCCTGACGGAGTTCCGGCAAGCCGGAACCACCGGCAATCCCGGCACCACCCTTCAAATACTGGGAGCGATCACGCTGAAAATATCCCATGCCCTGAACCTTTCGGGAAACGACAGCCTGGCGTTCGCGGTTCTCCGGAATCCTGAATATTATTTGACTGTCATCAATATTATTCTGGTAACGTTGAATGCGCTGCTCTTATTTGTTCTTGGTCTTGTAACCTTTCATTTCACTAAAAGTATCTGGTTGAGTCTCTTGCTGCAATTATCGCCGTTTCTTTCTGATACCATGCTGACCAACGGATTACCCCGGGTTTCCCCTGAACCGCTCCTGCTTTTTACCGGCTTGCTTTTCGTATGGACTCTGCTGATCATGACATATGACAACACTATTTCTAAATCTTCTCACTGGTACATGATCATTCTGGCGCTGATCTCGGGTTTTGGCGCGGCGACGAAGTTGACCTTTATCCCTCTGCTGATCATTCCACTTCTTGTTTTGCCCAAATGGCGACACAAGATCGGATTCCTTTTTTTAACCGGCCTGAGTTTCATCCTGTGGACATGGCCCATTGCGTCGCAGTATAAAGCGTTATGGAACTGGTATTATAAAATCCTTACCCATACCGGGTATTATGGACTTGGCACTCCTGGAATAACGGACGCCGGAATCTATCTGCAAAATATTGTGGACATGTTTTTGCGGAACCCCTTATTCTTTCTGATCTTGTTTTTTTCCGCCGGTTTTGTTCTGACGTTCGGATTGCCGTTCGCAGGAAAAGAAAAGGCGACAAAAATAAATCCATGGCAGGATATTTTCTTCAGAATTTTAGCGGCGGCGACAAGCGCGCAACTGCTTGCCGTTCTGCTCGTCGCCAAACATTATACCGACCGCTATTTATTACCTGTGATGAGCCTTTCCGGATTCATGTTATTTCTCGTGTTTGCATATCTTCGGCGGGTTGATTATTTCAGCCGTGTAAACATGAAAAAGCTTGCTATGATTGTTGGAATTATGCTCGTTATCGGCGGCGCATGGAGAATGATCGGCATCAAAAATGTATTCATGCAGAATCTGCACATCAGAGAAGAAGCGCTGGCCGTCAATCAAATCCTGGAAAATGAGTATAAAGGTTATTTAAAAATTTCCATCTATCGCTGTTCATCACCGGTTTGCGCGCTGGCATTCGGGAATTTTTATATCAATAATGCTCTCTACTCCGAATCCCTTCAAAAAATTTATGGAAACGCGTATTTTTTTAACGGATTGAATAACGGAGCAAACGGAAGCTTCCACACATGGACGAGGGTGTTCCCGGTAGATAACATTATTCTCAGTGGGCATAAAGACAAAATAATTCTTCAGGGTTCTCCCCTCCGTTATCTTGGCGATACGATAGCAAGCAGAGCCGGTTTAATGCTTAATTTGAGGGATCTCTTCGGTGGAGAATATGAGACCATTTATGCCGTCGCAGATTGTAAAAGAACACATGAAACGCGACGTCAATTGCGTTCTGAAATACTGGAAACAACTGATTTTGATTTCAGCACCCACCCCCGGCAACGATAATCTCGAGTTTTTTGCCTTTCATTACACGGAGCCTCCCCGGATAAATGTGACGATTTCATCCTGCTCTTTCCGGGAATATGCCGCCTCGCTCATCGCACGTTGTCTGCTGTATAAAAAATGGTTTGCTGAAAAATATCAAAGCGCCGGTAAAGAAAAAGATGCCGGCATCGCCGCAATCGATGTCAGATTAGCGGATGCCTGCTGGTGATTTGCGCAAATATCCGTCCGCTTTTTTCTTTCAACATGGTGAAGCCGGTTTGAATCGCCAGACCGATATGCAAAATACTGCCGGTTTCAGATCCCACGAACATGGATTCAAGATCGTTCAAATGCGTCAGGTTGCTGGAAACCACATTCGTTTCCACGCTGAAGGGAGGACGGTTTCTTCTGAATACATCCATATTAATTTCGATCCCGTACGGAGATAAGTATGCTATTTCCCGCGCATAGTTTTCATTGCGCACATCGGCGATTGATTTTTTAATACGGGACGAGATCTGAGGTATTGAAAGGCTGTCGATTTCTTCTTTGGTAAATTGAATAAAGTTGTTGAAATTCGAACTGCCGATATACATCGGATCGAGGTCCGGATGGATATCTCTGAGATTGATGGGATTTTTTAAAACGATCCGGTCGGTGTCCGGGAGGAGTTTACTGTGGTATTTTTTTAATAAAAAAGTCGTCATGATCTGATGGTTGGAAATTTCACATTGTTCTTTTTTTGCGTCGGCTTTTATGTCATTGAGAAAGTCATCGGTAAAATATTCGGTGGCGGTGAAAACCTCGGCGATGTTATCGATTTCCACTTTTTTCCGGATTGCATCGCTCAGCGCGGATAATGGGGGAACAAACGCTCTGTCTGTTTGATCGAAATTGACGGGCGGGCCTTGGAATAATCTCTGGGGGGACGGTGGAAGAAAATTCTTTTCGTCCGTTATACACATCCAGGCGTAAAGAAAAAGCAGCAGGGAAATGCCGTCAGCGACCGCGTGAGAGCAACTGATGCCGGCCAATATCCCGTTTCTGAAAGGAATGCCGGTTACGGCAAAGAGGGGTTCGCCCGGCAAGGTTTGAACATGCACCATCCTCTTGTTGAGATTTTCGATATGGCGATTGTCAAAAACGGCATCGACAGGCGGCAGATCATTGGCGATGGCGCCGTCCGTGCAATACTGTAATGCATAGCGATGCTCGTCGAGCATAATCAGGCGGCTGGAAAAAAGATTGTAATGCGCTATGGTTTTTAAAAGGCTTTCTTTGAGCTTTAAGATGGGGAGATTTTTTTTGTAAAAAAATAATATTTCCAGAGGACGCGTGCCGATGAAATTGTCATTATCGAATGCCGAGAGGGGAAGAATGTTTTTGCCGTAATTTTTCTTCAGCGGATTGTCCTCAACGTTATCTGTTGTCAACATCTGTTCGGGAGTAAAAAACCGCTTATCGGATCAGCAAAACGGGAATCGGACTTTTGTGGATAACGTGCGACGTGGTGCTGCCCAACAGCAATTCGCGCAGGCGGTTGTGGCCATAAGCTCCCATGACCATTAATTCCACGGAGCCTTCCCGGATGAATTTGACGATTTCATCCTGCTCTTTTCCGGAAATGATGATGGTTTCGCAGTCAATCGAGGCTTCATCAGGGTCCTGTTGAATGGTTTTATCGACTTTCCCCGATAAGCTCTCGGCTTTTTTCTCGTCCGCACTGACGATGACAACCGTCAGCGGCCAGGAGGTTTTCCTGGATAAATTCAGAGAGAGAGAGAGGGCTTTTGTCGCCGAATCACTGCCGTCGTAGGCCAGGGCCATGCTTTCTATTTCCACAAAATTTTCCGGAGTGATCAGCACCGGTTTCCCCGAGTTACGCGTGACCGATTCGGCGACCGAACCCAGCAACCCGCCTTCCTTCAGGTGGAAATGCTCTCCCTTTTTTGCCATCAGGATCAGATCGGCGTTTTGGGCATCTTCGATAATGACCGGACTGATTTTGCCGGTTTTTCTACCTGTGGCGGCTTTGACGCCGGATTTCCGGCAGCGGTCCTCAAAGTCCTTCAGGATAAAATCGGCTTTTTCATTCAGAGATTTTTCTATGGATTCGAAAAATCCTTCATAAGGAGGCATCCCGACCGAACCGGAGATGTCGGTAACCATGGGAGCCTGTATTAAATTAATGTCGATAACATAGAGACCGGTCAGGGAAGCCTCGAGTTTGCGGGCGATGTAGATTCCGTACTCCAGGGCCGTCGCGCTGTTGGCGGAACCGTCCGTAGGAATTAAAATATTTTTGATCATGATGACTCCTCTCTGAAAAAGGAATATCTATTTTTGTTTTTTATCGAAATGCTTTAACTCCTGAAGCAGATTGGCCACATCTTTTTCTTCCCAGATATCGGCGCCGTTATCATCGCCATCCGCGCCCTCAGAACCGGGGATATCTTCATCGAAGGAAAGAAACTTTCCCACACAATTGCCGTTTTTATAGGTGGCTCTTTCCCTGACCTTCCCGTTTCTGTAATAGGCGATATATTCACCGTCACGTTTGTCGTTTTTAAAGAACCCTTTTTCCTTGACCTGCCCGTTTTTGTAAAAACAGATGTATTCGCCGTCAAACTTCCCGTTTCTAAAATTTTCCATCAACTTTAGATGTCCGGTTTTATAAAATATTTCGTATCTGCCGTCGAGCCTGCCGTTACGGTAATATTCGTGTTCCCGGACGTGACCGTTCTCGAAATAAGAAATATATTCTCCGTCCATGCGGTCGTTGACAAATTTTACCTTCTCCCGGATGTGTCCGTCGGGATAATAAACGACTGCCGGACCGTGCTTTTTACCGCGGACAAAATGGACATGGGCCAGGATCTGGCCGCTGTGGTAAAAAGAATGATACTCACCCTCGAGCTTGCCCTCCCGAATATATTTCCTTTCCTTGATTTTTCCGTCATGGAAAAGCATCGTTTCTTCTTTGCCGGGGGATTGTGTTTTTTCCATTAAAATGTATGCTCTTTTTAAAGGTATAGTTTTATTATGTTATATGTCAGACTTGAGATTTCATAAACGTTTCATTGCCGGTTCGCTTTAAAAGAAGGCCCGTTTTGGGGGAAATCAAGTCATTGCTTTTTTTAAACAATCATTTATGATATTGCAACAAAAATAATGAGACTCGCTGAGAACGAGTGCAACGACGTTCGAAGCGCAAGTCGAATTATCCCCGAAGCGCAGCGGAGCGGGATAATGAATAGTGACGTTTGAGTCGCAAGTCGAATCAATGAAATACAGACATTATAAACGAAGTGCGATAATGTCTGTAAGTTGAATTGCCCGAAGCGCAGCGGAGCGGGATAATGAATAGTGACGTTTGAGTCGCAAGTCGAATCAATGAAATACAGACATTATAAACGAAGTGCGATAATGTCTGTAAGTTGAATTGTCCCCACCGTCGAGGGGAATAGAGATATCCCCTGAGCGTATGGGTGAGAATCAAGATTCATTAATAAATTTAGTTTAATTTTTTTCCGAAAAAAGTTATTAAAAGCCGGTAAGGATGCTTCATTGCCAAAAAGACGAACTCTGATTCAACGAGATTGATTGATGCTGACGTCTGATTTAGATACAACCAGAATTGCCATTATCGGTCCGGGTCGCCTCGGAACGGCTTTTGCCTATAAATTCGGCCGTGATAATAAACGTGTCGCCATTTATTACCATGATGCGGAAGTCTGCAAGGCGATAAACCGGGACCATTTAAATCCTCTGCATTTAACGGAAGATCTGGCCGGCCGTCTGGGCGGAATGGCGAAAGTTCCCCGTCTTGCGGATAAGGTTTACGCCACAAACGATTTGGAGCACATTGTCGAAAATAACGACTTTATTGTTCTGACCATTACCATGAACCGCCTGCCGGAATTTCTCAATTATCTCAAGCCGATGATTGATAAAAAAGCAGGCGATACCTGTTTGATTTCTCCGATTAAAGGATTGATTTCCGATGAAATTTCCAAAGAACTGATCACGCCGTCGCAACTGATCAATAACAGCTTGTATAACCTGAAGCACAAATATCAAATCGGATGCATCGGCGGGCCGTTTTTTGACATGGATATCGCACTGGGCAATCCGGTGTGTCTGACGGTTGCCGGCAAGAAGCGCATCGCCAATATCATCAGAGAAGATTTGCTGAAATTCAACCGCAAGGAAATCAATTCCTACTACAACTTTGAC
>JAGVUJ010000156.1 GCA_019136325.1 Deltaproteobacteria bacterium | reverse complement strand
GGATATCCGCCAGGCGGTTCGGGAAGAAACATTAGTCTTAACGCGAAGGACCGGCATCGTGCCTGGCCTGGCCGTCGTGCTGGCGGGCGATGATCCCGCCTCGAAAGTTTACGTTGGGAGAAAGGCCAAAGCCTGCGCGGAGGTGGGTTTTCTGTCGCGCGAATACAAGCTGCCCGCCGATGTCGGAGAGGCGGAGCTTCTGGCCCTGATCCGCGATCTGAACAACGACCGGCGAATTCACGGCATCCTGGTTCAGCTTCCCCTGCCCAAACACATTGCCGCGGATAAAATCATTGCCGCCATCGACCCGAACAAGGACGTGGACGGATTTCATCCGGCCAATGTCGGCCGTCTCGTCACCGGCTCGCCGCTCTTCGTTCCGTGCACACCCCGGGGCATCATGGAACTGATCGCCCGCACCGGCATTGAGCTTTCCGGAAAAGACGCGGTCGTGATCGGCCGCAGCAACATTGTCGGCAAGCCCATGGCGCTTCTGCTATTGGCCCAGAATGCCACGGTGACGATGTGCCATTCCAAGACGAAGGACCTGCCTTCCGTGGCAAGACGTGCCGATGTCCTGATTGCCGCCATCGGAAAGCCGCGCATGATCACAGCGGACATGGTGAAAGAGGGTGCCGTGGTGATTGACGTCGGCGTCAACCGGCTGGAAAACGGAAAACTGGCGGGCGATGTCGCGTTTGATGAAGTCGCCCCCAAAACATCTTACATCACGCCCGTGCCCGGCGGCGTCGGCCCCATGACGATTGCCATGCTCATGAAAAACACGCTGGACGCGGCAAAAAGGATCCGGTCGTGATCTTCGGTAGAGAATGAGGTCTGTGATTATCAAGATCAAAAAGGTCGCCAAGACCAATCAGTTTGTCAAACGATACAGCACTTCCATCAGATCATTTGCCTGTACTGCTATTGCTGATTCAATCCTGGAAAAATCAAGAGACTTTGCTAATACATTTCCGGGACATAACACTAGGATCTATGAAATAATTTAATTAAATCTCCCGTTGTAATATTTTGCAGTCCTTCGGGAGATGTGTCCCCGATAATGTATCGATGTTGACTTCCAATAGGCAACCACTCCACTTTTCCGGGATATTCGCGGAACCAGGAAAAGGTTGGTACATTCATCATGACTGCCACATGTAGCCCCCCGGAATCCCCGCCCATATGTAATTTACTGTAACCAATCACCCCCGCCAGCTCTTGAAGGGACAGGTTGCCTTCAAAAATTTTCCATGGTTTTACGGTTAACAGTGAAATTAACTTTTGAAGCTTCTGTCTCTCCCGTTTGGTAGGCGCACACGACAAAACAAGCGGGTCTTTTATGGAGTTCAAAAATGCTGCTAGAATTTCTGTGGGGAGTTCCTTGTAATCCTCTACGGTGAATGGACTTACATGAATAAAGTTGCATTTCCCTTCCAATAAGTGATCAACTTTACTTTTGACTGCAAGTGGCATTATGATGTTGAAGATTGGTTTTTCTGTCGGAAAACCGGCTTTTTTGATACATTGCCAGCGCTGAATATAACAGGGCATTGTGTGATAGGGAACATCGACCCTGTGGGTAAAACAAGCATTGGTAATGAATTTTTCCCTATCAGGCACACGTCCCAAACGATAAGGAGCCCCGATGGCAAAAGTCAAAAAACAGGAACGGTCAGATCCGTTCAAATTGATAATGACATCGTATTTTTCTTTACGTAATCTCAATACACGGTCGACATCCTGATACCATTTTGGACCTTTCGGATATCGGGGATATCCGGAGGTCTTGTCAATCCATGGAACAAGCCCCATCAGGGATTGGATATGATCCGCCACCATTACCTCGATATAGGAATCAGGAAGTCCTTGCCGAATTCCCCATAATGCTGGCAGAAGATGAATGCTGTCACCTAAAAAACCAAGGTCAATAACCAGTATTTTCTTTTTATTAGAAATTAAATTAAAAAAGTTATCAGAATGATGATTCATACAGTAGGCACGCTTTCAGCGCTTGTTATTTCATCGATGATTTTACAGCATTTTCAATTTTCTCGTAATAAGGCTGTATGTTTTTTTTGATTTCGAGCAACCTGAATGGAAGATATCCCCATAATTCTCTGTTCACTCGCGGACTTTCGATCGCCTTTACCAAAAAGTTACGCAATCGTTGAATGTCAAACCATTCATTTAATTGATTATTATAAAAAAAAGGTTCCTTCATGTATTGTTCCAGCAAGGCCTGATTTTGATCTATTTGAATAATATGATTGATGGCTTCCGCGTCATTTTTAAAATCGTGCAAATTGATAAAACTTTTCGGATTGAATTCCTCTACAATATCAGGATTTCCCCAATAAACAGGAATGCATCGGGACATCATCGCATGGGCAATTTTTTCAGTGGTATATTTACGGCTCATTTGATTTTCAATAGCCATTACGAATTTGTATGGTTTGTAAAACTCCAGTTTTTTATCGACTCTGTATCCGATGTTATTTAGAGCCCCTCCCCCGGAATCGACGGTTTTGTATTTGCTTAGTTTGTGAAAAAAGGAAATGCGTTTCCAAGTGCGATTTGGATTTACGTTAGATACAATAAAGGCACAAAATTTGTTCTTCTCGTGAATAATTTTCTTCCATTCATTTTCGCCTTTTATCAAATCTTCTCCTCGATCTTCCCATGTATAGAAAGGCAAACGCAAATTTTTTTGAGTAGAGAGATTCAGATACGATAGAGCATAGTCACATTGATTGAAGTTTGGATATTTATACTCAACAGCCATGTATATTTTTAAGCATTTTTGAAATTGTTTATGTTTAGCTTTTTTATCATCACCAAAGAAAACAACATACGGAGCATCTGACTCTTGTACGTCATAATCTTTCGATAGTGCATGCAGAATGATCGGCTTTGCCTGCTCGCCACCGTCAATAAATTTTACATGTAAAGGTTTCATTGACCATAAAATTCCTTAATTTTCATCAATAAAACGGCGGAAAAACTACAAGTCTTTCATGAACTTGAACGGGAAGTTGCTTATAAGTTTATTTCTGTATTTTGTGGAGAATTTTTTGTGGGAAAAAATAATTCCGATAAATTCCATTAAATTCCATTTCAAAAAGTAGAACCAATCAATTTTAACAGTCTGTATTTCTCCTTTGTAATTCATGCCTTGTGTTATTTTTATAAATTCGTTCAGATATCGCCCGGTTTTTTTACTTGTAATCATATTTTCATTTTCTAAATCAACAACTCTGTCTTTTTCTATGATTTTCACTTGCGCTCCACAAGCGACGGCTTCATCTAAAACCGCCGAGTATCGATCGTAAGAATACAAGACTTTTGTTTTCCTCAAAAGTTCAGCGAATTTTTCTTTTGTTTCGGGATATTTCATGCTTATTTCAGTAAACCCTTCAATTTCAGGAACATCTCTGAATTTCCCTCCTTTATGAGTAAAATAACAGTTTTCCGTTTTTTCTCTTCCATCGTTATAGAATAAAGTTTCATCCACGTAGGGAAAGCAAAGAACGGGGACATTGTCATAATACTCTTTCATCCAAGTAAAAATCTGTTCGCTTTGATGATATACCTTTTCACCGTCGCCGATTTGACCTGGAAAATATAAAACCCATCTCACGACATTTTGAAAGCGTAAAGGATTTCCCTTGACACTTTCGGGATAAACGACGACATCGTTTGCGCGCATTTCTCTTGTTATTGATTCGGTGTCGATGTAATTATAATCGTAATCATGGCTGCAGTCAGCTGCCCAAACCAATACCTCCAGGCCTGATTTTAAAAGAGCATCAGCAAGTGCACGGAGTGCTTTTACCCCATTGCTCCTGTTGGATTTGCCCAAAATCCAAATAATATATTTTTTTCTTCGTATTTGTTTCATTTCAATCTGATCTTTAACAAAAAAAATAAATAGATTAAAGAAATATTCACGGCTTAGAATGATTTCTTAATTAATAAATAAAATCAATCACATGAAATTCAACTTTGAAATGAGACCGAGAATAAGACGAAACCACTTGAAAAATTGAACTTTTTTGAGTTAACTACTCAGCATACTTATTGATGAAGGATTAAATGTATGGCTAATCCCGTAAAACTAAAATGCATCGTTTCCTCTATTAGGAACCACGATGATGTGGTATCGACCATCTCATTGAAGCCATCCCGCCGTCTTCCGAATTTTAAACCGGGACAGTTTTTGCATCTGGCACTTGACCCTTTTGATCCTACTGGTGGCTTTTGGCCGGAATCACGAGTATTTTCCATCGCGTCTTCGCCATTCGATTCCGAAATGATCATCGCTTACTCTGTTAAGGGGGCGTTCACAAAGCGAATGCGAGAGGAACTTATCATTGGCAAGGAAGTTTGGGTGCGCCTCCCTTACGGCCATTTTAGCCTGGCGGCTTCTCTGGATGAGGAAGTGGTCCTGGTTGCCGGTGGCACAGGGATCACTCCATTTATTTCGTTCATCTCGAATGAGTTATACGCCTTTTCTGGAGTGTCCCTGAAGCTTGTTTACGGCGTAAGAAAGCCCGAACTTTTTCTCTTTACAGAGGTTCTGAAAAAGGCCATTTCCCAACTCAATGGATTCAAACTCTTTGCTTTTTCTGAAGACGGTTGTTATAAAGACGGCTACTTTTCCATCAGTGGCGGCAGTTTGTCGCTTGATAAGATCTGGCAGGTGGCGGATACGCCTGAAACCGCAACATTCTATCTTGCCGGGCCGGTTGCCATGATCACCGCCTTTAAAACAGGTCTGACAAGTCGTGGTGTCAGGCCTGATAAAATACATATTGATGAATGGGAATAAATAAAATGACTGAAGCAGAATTAAGACAACGAATCGCCGAGCTTGTTGCCGAGTTCCACCAGTTGAGAAATGCAAAGAATGCCTTTGTTGCTGGCAAAACCCCTGTCCGATATGCTGGCCGGGTCTTTGATGAAAAGGAAATCCAGTCGGCCGTTGAGGCTTCACTTGATTTTTGGCTCACGGAAGGCCGTTTTACAGAGGAATTTCAGGTGGAACTTGCGGCTAAAGTTGGCGTCGAATATGCTATTCTTACCAATTCCGGCTCCTCGGCAAATCTTTTAGCCATTACCGCCTTGACCTCCCATCTTCTGGGAGACCGCCGCCTGAAGCCCGGAGACGAGGTTATCACCGTTGCCGCAGGTTTTCCTACAACCGTAAATCCGATCATCCTGAACGGCCTGGTTCCTGTCTTTGTCGACGTGGATATTCCCACCTACAATGCCATTGTAGGTCAGATAAAAGAAGCGGTGAGTCCGAAAACACGCGCCATCTTCATAGCTCATACTCTTGGCAATCCCTTCAACTTGGGGGATATTCTGAAAATAGTTAAAAATAATGACCTTTTTTTGGTTGAAGATTGTTGTGATGCTCTTGGTTCAACATACACCTTAAATGATGCATCACTTAAGCCTGAATCTCAAAGAACTTGTTTTCTCGGATCATTCGGCCACATAGCCACTTGCAGTTTCTATCCTGCGCATCACATCACACTGGGCGAGGGTGGTGCGGTACTGACATCGGACGAGATCCTGGCCCGGGCTGTCCGCTCCATTAAGGATTGGGGCCGTGACTGTTACTGCGGACCTGGAGAAAACAACACCTGCGGTCGCCGCTTCTCAGGAAAATATGGCAATCTTCCCGAGGGGTATGACCACAAATATGTCTATTCCCATATCGGCTACAATCTTAAGGCTACGGACATTCAGGCCGCCATCGGTGTCGAGCAGTTGAAGAAACTTGATTGTTTCTGTGCCACTCGGCGCGCAAATTTCAAACAATGGACGACCGCTTTTCGGAAATACGAAGATCGTTTCATTCTTCCCCAGGCTATAGAAGGCGGCGATCCCGCCTGGTTCGCCTTTCCCGTGACCGTCAGGCAAACTGCCGGATTTACACGTACGGAACTGGCCAATCATCTGAGTGAGCATCTTGTGGAGACCCGAAACCTCTTTTCCGGCAATCTTCTTCGGCAGCCGGCTTATCTGAATATGGCACATCGGAAAATTGGAGATCTTGTCAATACCGACCGCATAATGAACGATACTTTCTTTCTCGGCACTTATCCGGGTATTGGAAATGAACAAATAGAATACGTTGTGAAAATTATGGACAACTTCATCAAGATTAGATGATTTGATCACGACCAGCGATTAAAGGAAAAAATATGAAGAATAGATCGACCGATTCTCCAATCTTCCCATCCCCCAATTCTGATGCACTCAAACCGGATCTTTTCCAAGGTATTTACAAAGGCAAGCGCGTCCTCGTTACCGGCCACACGGGCTTCAAGGGTTCCTGGCTTACCCTCTGGCTCCATAAATTGAGCGCAGATGTTACGGGCCTTGCTTTAGCACCGAACACGAAACCAAACCATTTTGATTTAATCGGTTTGAATGCTCTGATTCATAACATCGAAGGCGATATTCGGGATGCGCAGACTGTGCAGGCCGCTTTTGCCGTTGTCCAACCGGAAATCGTCTTTCATCTGGCTGCACAGCCCCTGGTCAGAGATTCATACGATGATCCCAAAACAACTTTTGATACCAACATTGGAGGAACAGTCAACATTCTGGAAGCAATTCGTAATTGCCCTTCCGTAAAATCAGTGATTATTGTAACATCCGACAAGTGTTATGAAAACAAGGAATGGGTCTGGGGCTATCGGGAAAACGACCCTATGGGCGGCCATGACCCTTATAGCGCCAGCAAAGGGGCGATGGAGATTGTTTGCTCCGCTTATTTACGATCGTTCTTTCAACAGGGTGCAAGAGGCCCCCATATAGGATTCGCAACCGTCCGCGCCGGCAATGTCATCGGCGGTGGCGATTGGGCAAAGGATCGTATTATTCCGGACTGCATCCGCGCTTTGTCCAAGGGAGAACCCATCATCGTGCGCAATCCAAAGGCCACCCGTCCATGGCAGCATGTTCTTGATCCTCTTTCCGGCTACCTTCTTCTTGCACGGCGCCTGCTGGATAATCCTGTCCAATTGAGCGGGGCATGGAACTTCGGCCCCCTGGCAGCCGATCAGATTACTGTCAAAGAGTTGGCAGAACGTTTTGTGGCTGCCTGGGGAAGCGGCAAAATTTCAACTCCAAGCCCTCACGGAAAGGCTCCCCACGAGGCGCATCTTCTGCATCTGAACATAGACAAAGCGTTAGCTGAGCTGGATTGGCATCCCTCTTTGGACAGCTCCACCGCCATCGACTGGACGGCGGATTGGTATCGAGCATGGAATAGCGGTAAACAAGACATGAGACAACTGTCCCGGAACCAGATTTGTGCAATTAGCGCAAAACTTCCCAAAAACTAGGCAGGTGAATAAGGTGCATGCTAGTCTGCCATACCCAAGAAGGAGAGAGAAATGGCTAAAAGCATGCGAAGAAACCATGATGGAGCTTTTAAAACCAGGCTCGCCCTCGAAGCCGTGAAAAGGGAAAAAACCATGGCCCAGTTTCAAGCGAATGTGGCGTCCATCTCAACCAAATCCGCCAGTGGCGGCAACGACTACTGGACCAATTACCTGATATCTTTTCCGACCGCCGCCAGAAAACTGCTGAACCTTTCGGGGTTTTCGTAGCGCTTAAAGCGCCCAACGAGAAGAGATTTGAAGAAAACCGAAAATTAATGTCTTACGCAACCAGAAACCGCTATGGAATCAAATAAAAAGAAAGTGGCCATTGTCCAATCCAACTATATTCCCTGGAAGGGATATTTCGATATGATTGCCGCTGTGGACGAATTCATCCTGTATGACGATATGCAATATACGCGGCGCGACTGGCGCAACCGCAACCAGATCAAGACGCCGCAGGGTGTGCAATGGCTGACTGTGCCTGTAAAGGTGAAAGGAAAATATCACCAGACCATTCGCGAAACGGAAATCGACGGCACGGAATGGGCCAAATTACATTGGAAGTCTTTTTATCAGCACTACCGTCGCGCAAAGCATTTCAATGACATAGCGCTGGATCTTGAGCCGCTTTACCTCCAAAACGAATATTCACATCTGTCGCAACTCAATCGGACACTTATCGAATGGGTATGTATGAAGTTAGGTGTTAATACCATCATCAGTAATTCATGGGATTATCAAGTGATAGACGGCAAAACCGAGCGACTGGCCAGCTTATGCGCCCAGGCCGGCGGAAGTGAATATATATCAGGACCTGCTGCACGGGGTTATGTTGACGAAGCCGTTTTTGCTGAAAGTGGCATCCGGCTTACCTGGTTCGATTACGATGGCTATCCCGAATACCCCCAGCTTTGGGGCGGTTTCACGCACGGCGTCAGTATTATGGACCTGCTGTTCAATTGCGGCAGCGAGGCGTCACGGTATATGAGGTATGTTGGCTGATGAAGCTCTCCGATTACGTCATGAACTTTCTTTTCAAAAAGAAGATCGGCCATATCTTCGGCTATCAGGGCGGTTCCGTTACACATTTAATCGATTCACTTCATAAAGTCAAAGGGCTGTCCTATATCCAGAATTACCATGAACAAGCGTCCTCCTTCTGCGCCGATGCCTATGCAAGAGCCGGCGGAGGTGTCGGAGTTGCCATTGCCACTAGCGGCCCCGGGGCCACCAATCTGGTCACGGGGATTGCCAATGCTTTTTTTGATTCTATACCGTGCCTTTTCATTACCGGGCAGGTGAGTCAGCGTGAGATGAAGACAAAAAAAACCATTCGTCAGCAGGGTTTTCAGGAAACGGATATAGTTTCTATTGTCAATCCGATTACAAAGTTTGCCGAAACGGTTATGGAACCGGAAAAAATACGCTTTTACCTTGAAAAGGCTTTTTTTTATGCGCAGTCCGGGCGTCCCGGACCTGTTTTAATCGATATCCCGCACAATGTGCAGGCATGCGAAATCAATGTCCAGTCGCTGCAAAGCTTTTATGATTCTGAAGAATATGCATTGGAAACGAAGAAGCAGCTCCGTCCCGATCGAAAGACCGTAAGGAAAATCGTCGCCCTGCTGTCAGAGGCCAAAAGACCGGTAATCCTGGCCGGTGGCGGGTTGGCGTCGATCAGGGGCAAGGGGCTATTTAAAAAAATTTTTAATGTCTGCGATCTTCCGGTGGTCTGTTCACTGAGGGGACTGGATGCGATTGATCATGATGACGAACATTTCTGCGGATTTCTTGGGTCCTACGGCAATCGCTATGCTAACTTTGCCGTGGCGAAGTCCGATCTTCTGCTGGTCCTCGGTTCAAGGCTGGACGAGCGGCAGACAGGAACCGACAGAACTCTTTTTGCAAGAAGGGCGCGGATCATTCATGTCGATGTCGATCCTAATGAACTGAAACATAACGTTTGTGAAACTGTCAGCGTCTGTTGTGACATTGAGTCTTTTCTGAAGGTGTTGATGGAGGAGCTAGGCGACGGAAAATCAGACCATAAAGCGTGGTTAGATCAAATTCGCCGGTGGAAAGTTCAATATCCTTCATATCCGGGGTATGATCAAGCCTGCGGTGTCGATCCCAATGAATTCTTGTATATTCTGAGCAGGAAGGCATCCGGAAAGGCGGTGGTGTGCGCCGATGTCGGACAAAACCTGATGTGGGTTGCCCAATCTTTCTGTCTCGCCGGGGATACACAGCTGCTTTGTTCCGCCGGGCATGGCGCAATGGGTTACTCCCTGCCGGCGGGTATTGGCGCTCATTATGCGTCACCCGATCGACAGATTATCTGTGTGACGGGCGATGGCGGCCTTCAGATGAACCTGCAGGAATTGCAGACGGTGTTTCGGGAAAGAATCCCCATGAAAATATTCATCATGAATAATCAATCGTTGGGACTGATTCGGACCTATCACGAAAAATCTTTCAGTGGCCGATGCTTCGGTTCGGTTCAGGGATATGCCAATCCGGACTTTCAAAAACTTGCATATGCATTTGATATTTTATATACGAAAATCCATACTCGTGAGGATTTTGACCGGCTTGACCAAGGGCTCCAAATTGAAAAGCCTCATCTTTTTGAGGTTGTGCTTTCTCCCAAAACCCAGGTTGTTCCCGAGCCTGCGCCAAGGCGCCCGGTTGAAGACCAGCTTCCCCTGCTGGACAGAAAGGAATACGAGCGTCTATGGGGAATGGACGACGTCGTTTTAAAAGATGAAGCGATATAATGTATTGGTCACCGGCATCGGTGCGATCATCGGCTACGGGATTGTCCGTTCTTTAAGGCAGTGCCGGTATGACGTTAATATTGTTGGCATGGACGTCTATCCGGACGCCGTGGGCCGGCGATGGTGTGATGCCTTTCTTCAGGCTGTTTGGGCTTCCGACGCCGGCTATTGCGACTTTGTAGCTGATGTTATTGATCAATACAAGATCGACCTGGTTTTTTTAGGCCTGGAACCGGAAATTTACAGGCTTTGCGATGATCAGGATCATTTTAAGGGCGACTTTAAAAAGATTATTTTAAACAACAAAGCCCTGATTGACATATCCAGGGATAAATGGCTTTTGTATGAGTATCTGACTTTACATTCGATCAAGGCGATCAAAACCTTTGTGTCGGGTGAGTATGAAGTGATTACGGAAGTATTAAAACTGCCCTGTCTGATTAAACCGAGGCGCTCATCCGCTTCCAAAGGCATCGTGACCCTCCAATCCAGGGCGGATTTTGACTACTGGAAGAGCAAGCTGGGTGATAACTTTATGCTTCAGGAAATTGTCGGTGATGAAGATCATGAATATACCGTTGGTGTATTTGGCCTGGGTGACGGATCGCTGTCGCAATCCATCGCTTTTTCGAGAAAACTGAGCAGGGAAGGTTCGACAGTGAAGGCGCAAACAGTCAATATTCCGGAGCTTGACGAAGAAGTAAATCGTTTGACTGCTTTGTTCAGGCCGGTCGGACCCACGAATTATCAATTCAGGCGGCATCAGGGAAAGTATCTTCTCCTGGAAGTGAATCCACGGTTTTCCTCTTCGCTTTCTCTGCGCACCGCCTTCGGTTTTAATGAACCGGAAATGTGCATCGAATACTTTGGAGAGAAGTTTATGCCCAGTCCTGCAGTCATCAAAAAAGGAACGGCCGTCCGATACATTGAAGACGTTGTGAGCCTCTCATGATGGCCGTTATTTCCGACATTCATGGAAATTTCCCCGCGCTGCAGGCAGTTTTGCATGAAATCGAAAAAAGCGGATGTAACCAGATCATATCACTGGGCGACGTAGCCGGATATTACTGCCAGATCAATGAATGTATTGAGATACTGAGGCAAAAAAATATTCCGAATATCCTGGGGAACCATGATTACTACCTGGCAAACAATCAGCCCTGTCCGCGTTCGAACGCCGCAAATGTTTTGCTGAGATATCAGCGGGAGCATATTACCTCCGGACATTTGGAATGGCTCAGAAACTCGGCGCCGAAAATGGAATTTTGCGGAACTTCGTTTGTTCACGGTGGATGGAAAGATCCCCTGGACGAGTATTTGACCGAAGTCAGCGAAGAGTATTTTCGGAACGAGCACGCGAAACATTTCTTCTCAGGGCATACGCACATTCAATCGCTGAGTCAGGTGGGGAGTATCTGCCACTGTAATCCGGGTTCTGTGGGACAGCCCCGGGACAACGATCCCAAAGCGGCCTTTGCCTTTTTTGACGGCAAAAACATTTATCTGAGAAGAGTCGATTATGACATCGATCGGATGGCCGCTGCGATGAAGGATTGTGGCTTCGATCGTTATTTTTACGAAGGATTGTATACGGGCCGGAAAATCGGCGTGCAGCGAGCAGACTGCATGGATCACGGAGAGTGGAGGGAAAAACCATGAAATGGAAAAAACTTGGACGGATCTATTGTCCGGCGGCGGAAGATCCCTATACGCATGCGATGTTTCCAGTTGTTGATGTTACGGATGACGAAAGAGGCCTTATTCGTATTTATTTTACGCACCGTGACAAAACCAATTATGGATTTCCCACCTATATGGACGCATCCATCGTGGATAACAAGTTTTCAAACCTTTATAATCACCATGAACCCATCATTGAAAAAGCCGCCTTGGGCAATTTCGACGACAGTGGCGTGAACGTGACTTCGATCGTAACAATAGAAGGGAGGAAACGCTTCTACTATTACGGCTGGAACCTTGGCATAACGGTACCGTTCAGAAATTCCATCGGTGTCGCCGAGGAAGCCGAAGACGGCAGGATGCTGAAGCGCTTGTACCCGGGGCCCATGATGGATCGATCGAAGGAATTTCCCAATCTTTGCGCCACGCCGTGTGTCCTCAAAGAAGGTGATACCTTCAAGATGTGGTTTGCATCCGGTGAGCCTTGGCTGTTGATTGACGGCAAGCCGGCGGTTGCCTGTCATATCGGTTACGCCGAATCGGATAACGGGCTGGACTGGCGGCGTGAAAAGGCCCCGGCGGTTAACCACAGAGATAACGATCATGTCGTGTCCACGCCTTGTGTGTTGAAGGACAAAGGCGTCTATAAGATGTGGTATTCCTATCGGGGCAGAAAATATCGCATTGGATATGCCGAATCCCATGATGGCCGGACATTTAACCGAATGGATGAGCAGGTTGGCATCGGTGTTTCGGAAGGCGCCTGGGATTCGGATATGGTTTGCTATCCCTGTGTCTTTGATTTGCGGGGTAAAAGATACATAATTTACTGCGGGAACGAATACGGAAAGACGGGCTTCGGCCTGGCTGTCCTGATGGAGGGGTAACCGCTCATGAAACTTTCTATTGTGACCACCCTGTATCAATCCACGCCCTTTATTGAAGAATTCGTGCGGCGTGCCGGACTTGAGGCAAAAAAAATTACGAATGATTACGAAATCGTCATGGTCGATGATGGATCGCCGGACAATTCCCTGATCACGGCCTGCCGGATCGGGGAGTCCGACCCGCATCTCCGCATCATTGAACTGTCGCGTAATTTTGGTCACCATAAGGCTATGATGACCGGTCTCGACTATGCCCGCGGCGATCTTGTTTTTCTTATCGATGTTGATCTCGAAGAACCCCCGGAACTGCTGACGCGTTTTTATGACGAAATGAAAGCCGCCGGCTGGGACGTTGTTTACGGCCTGCAGAAGGAGCGCAAGGGCGGTTTGATCAAGAAGTATGGCGGAAAATTTGGATGGTGGCTGATAAAATTATTGGTTCCCGTAAACATGCCCTTTAATCTTTGTACGGTCCGCCTGATGCGCTCCTCCTATGTCCGGCAACTGATCCGGCACAAGGAGCATATGACGGCTATTGGCGGGTTGTGGGTGCTGACAGGCTTTCGGCAGCACGGGCTGTTGTTTGACAAACTATCGCGCGGAGAATCCGCCTATTCCTTCGTCAAGCGGTTAAGGGCGCTTCTGGACTCGGTGACATCGTTCAGCCACGTTCCTCTCTACGGTGTTTTTTTTCTGGGACTGGCGATTTTCTTCATGTCGTTTCTGGTGACCGTTGCCCTCATCATCCGCCGTCTGACCGGTTATGTCCTGGACGGCTGGATTTCCGTCATGGTTTCGGTTTGGAGCCTGGGCGGTTTAATCCTGTTGTGCATTGGCCTGGTGGGGCTTTATGTTTCCCGCATCTTTATTGAAACGAAGAACAGGCCATATGTCATTATCCGGAATCTCTTCGAGTCTTCTGACCGGCCATTGGGGGAATGAGATGATTCCTGCGCAAGAACCGCTGCTCGCAGTGATCCGGCTTTTAAAATAGAAAGGATGAAATTTTATGTCGATCAGCCATCAATATGCGTCGCGTTATACCGGAGATAAGACCCCTGCCGTGTACCCGGTTGAGTTTGTCGTGCGGGCGTTTCTGGGTACTTATCCGGGGCTGAAGATGCCGCGAAACCAATACAATGGGCGGCGTATTCTTGATTTGGGATATGGCGACGGTCGGAACATGCCATTATTGAATAATCTGGGGATGAAGATCCATGGTGTGGAGATCGCTCAGGACATCAACCGGCATGTCGAGGAGCGAATGAAAGGATTAGGGATTGACGTTGATCTGAAAATCGGCACCAATGCACACATTCCCTATGACAGCGGTTATTTTCAGTACGTCCTGGCCTGCCATTCATGCTACTATGTGGAATCTGGTGATCAATTCGGAACCAACCTCGCCGAAATCGCCCGCGTTCTCGAATCTGGCGGTTACCTCATTGCGTCTCTGCCGATGACAGGCTCGTACATCCTGAAAGATGCCAAGCCTCTCCTGGACGGCCACTATGAGATTACGAAGGACCCTTACGGGTTGAGAAATGGCACCGTTTTTCGCGTTTTTCGTTCCCGGCAGGAAATCCGAAAAGTTTTTTTTCCGTTTTTCCGGGATTTCGATATTGGATACTGCAATGATCTTTTCTGGGGCATTCATCAAAAAGTATGGATACTGGTTTGTCGACGCAAAGAAAGTAAATTGTAATGATTGAACAAAACGAGGGATGGAAGTCGTTAGCCAAGAGCGGATCGTCCTCTTGAACATGAAAATAGAATTGGAAATGAATGTTGAAATGGCCTAAAGAATTCATTCGCTACGCCGTTGTCGGCGTAGCGGCGAATATTTTCGGATTCTTGCTCTATGCCCTGTTCACGGAACTCGGCGTAAGCCCGGTGCTGACCATCAGTATCTTCTATCCTGTACATATCGGGATAGCTTTTTATTTCAATAAAAAATGGTCATTCAATTTCAAGGGGCATATCCCCGCGTCGGCCGCCCGGTATCTGACAGCCTATGCGGGGTGTTATGTCTTGAATGTTGCCATGCTGAAATTCTTCAACGGTTACCTGGGCTATTCGCATCTGATCGTTCAGGCGATAGCAATCGTGGTCATTGCTTTGTTGCTTTTCCTGGCTCAGAAATTCTGGGTCTTCAGAGTGCAGGGTGCTTCATTTCCCTATGAGCGGTCTTTATGAAACGGTGTCTTCATTGCAGTCAAACCTTTGAAAGCCGTGATTGGTTTTGTCCGGATTGCGGGTGGCGGCCGGAAAAAAGCAGCCTCGTCCCGGTTTTCTCTCCGGAACTGGCTCGGAGCAGCAGCGGCTTCAAGGCCTCTTACTTTGCCCCGCTGGCGGCGCGGGAATCGGATCATTTCTGGTTTCGCGCGCGCAACGCATTGATTGTCTGGGCACTGGAAAAATACGGTGCGGGAGTTTCGTCGTTCATGGAAATCGGATGCGGCACGGGATTTGTGCTGCAGGGAATTGCAGGCCACTTTCCCCATGTTCGCCTTTTCGGCAGCGAGATTTACCCTGAAGGAATTGCGTTTGCGGCCGAAAGAATTGCGGGTGCCGAATTTATGCAGATGGATGCGCGCAACATTCCGTTTGCCGAAGAATTTGACGTTGTCGGGGCGTTTGATGTCATTGAACATATTGATGAAGATGAAACGGTACTCAAACAAATATATAGCGCCTTGAAGCCTCATGGCCTGTTGCTGCTTACGGTTCCGCAGCACCGCTGGCTTTGGAGCGCGGTGGATGACCATGCCTGCCATGTCCGGCGTTACACCGCCAGAGAACTGCATGCCAAAGTGACGCGTGCCGGTTTTCGTATCGAGCGGAGCACCTCTTTTATTGTAAGCTTATTGCCCCCCATGCTGGCTTATCGGCTGATGCAGCGGGGAAAGGGAAATACTTTTAATCCGCATGAAGGATTGAACATCCATCCTGTCCTGAACAAATTTTTCGAAGGATGCCTGCGCCTGGAACTGGCATTGATTCGAGGAGGCGTTTCATTCCCGGTTGGCGGTTCCAGACTGGTTGTGGCAAAAAAAACAGACAAAACAGTTTCAAATATTTGAGAGGTTAAGCATGAATCACATTCCCTTCAACAAACCATTTATCGCCGGCAAGGAGCTCTTCTATATCGCCCAGGCGGTTATTGAAAACCGACATACGGCGGGAGACGGCCCTTTCACGAAGAAATGCCAGCAATGGCTGGAAGAGAGGCTTGGTTGCAAGAAGGCGCTTCTCACGCATTCCTGCACGGCTGCCCTTGAAATGGCCGCAATGCTGGCGGGGATTCAACCAGGAGACGAAGTGATCATGCCTTCCTTTACCTTTGTTTCCACGGCAAATGCCTTTGTTTTGCGCGGCGGGGTGCCGGTTTTTGTCGATGTTCATCCGGACACCCTGAACATCGATGAGTCTCTGATTGATGACGCCGTTAGCCCTAAAACAAGGGCCATCGTACCGGTGCATTACGCGGGTGTTCCGTGCCGTATGGATGCGATTATGGAAATCGCCGGGCGAAGAGGAATTGTGGTCATCGAAGACGCGGCGCAGGCCCTCTTATCCCAATACAGGGATCAATGTGTCGGTGTTCATGGACAAATGATCTGCCTGAGCTTTCATGAGACAAAAAACATAATCAGTGGAGAAGGTGGCGCCCTGCTGATCAACGTGTCGGTTCCTCCTATTTGCCCAGTGACATTCTGGCGGCCTTTCTCTATGCCCAGATGGAAAACGCCGAACAGATTATAACGAAACGAAATCTCATCTTCGATCTGTACATGGATGGTTTGCGGCCCTTGGCCGACGCCGGTCGGATCCGGCTTCCTTTGGTGATGGAAGACAGTCGGTGTAACGGTCATCTCTTTTATATCTTAACGCAATCCTTGAAGGAACGAACCGAACTGATAAAATTTTTGGCGCAGCGGGAAATTTATGCAGTTTTTCATTATGTGCCGCTTCACACCTCTCCTGCCGGGCGACGATTCGGGCGGGCCCATGGTTCCTTGAAGGTTACCGAGGCCGTCAGCGATTGCCTGCTCCGCTTGCCGCTCTATTATGAAATGACGCCGGAAGACGTTCAGCGGGTTATTGACGCGATCGATGATTTTTATCATCAAGGATAGGAATCCTCGCAATGAAAAGCAGCTCCCTGATGTTAACAAAAAAAGTATTTCTGCCTATGCCATCACTTTTTTCCATACACGATAGAACGATCGGAAATTTTAAGCGATATAGTGAAAGAAACTTCAGGGAAGCGTGTGACGATTGCCTGTTTAGTATTGAAGACTTATGGTTACAGTACCAGATCGGCGTTGGATCTTTCTTCTATTTTAAGCTGCTAAAAATTGAATTAAAGTCGAAGCAGGGTGTATATCTGGTTTTAAAACGAGGCTCTCTGTATAATAAATATTTAAAGCCTCTGGAAAGTTTCTGCGAAAAGCTCTTTCGGATTCCTTTTATTGGTGTTTTCAATTTTTCCACATCCAAATACTGGTCGTTGAGACCATCGGATGCAAAATGATAAATACGCAATTCTCTATGAAAATGTTGAAAGATATTATTCCGAAAGTTAAAATACTACGAGAATATTTGCATTACATTGATTGGGCCGCATTCATATCAATAATTTTGCTCATTTGTTTCGGTGCGACGCTATGCACTGCATATTTCTTTCCGATATATCCGGATGAAATTCAGGTGCGTTTTTGGCTCTCCCGCCTGCCTTACGATTTTCCGGAAATAATCAGTAGCGCCCCGACGTGTCTATCTACGTTTTTTCAACCGAGACCCTTGACAATGTATTTGCCCGGTTTGATTGATTGGCTTGTGCACGGCAGGTTGGAAGGCATTCCTGAATTACGACAGGTTGG
>JAGVUJ010000304.1 GCA_019136325.1 Deltaproteobacteria bacterium | reverse complement strand
AACATGGGAAGTGCTGATCAGACCGGCAAAAAGACTCCACGAGGGCGATCGGATAGACCTTTACAGCGCCTGTGAAGCAACGGTAACAGCGCGCATATCTGAAAAAAAATGGCTCCTGGATTTTTTTGCTCCCGGAGGCTTTGAATCCTTTTTGAACACGTTCGGCAGGGCGCCCCTGCCTCCTTACATCAAGCGAATAAAAAATGCTCGTCCGAACATGATCGACCTGGAGCGCTATCAGACTGTTTACGCACGCAATCCCGGTTCCATAGCCGCGCCAACGGCCGGTTTGCATTTTTCAAACGATGTTTTGCAGCAATTGAAAACCGGCGGTGTCGAAATCGCGCCGATAACCCTGCATGTGGGATACGGAACCTTTCTGCCCATCGCATCGGATGACGTTGAAAAGCACGTGATGGAGCCGGAGTATTATGAGATCGGCGCCGAAAGCATCACGCTGATCAATAACGCCCGGCGCATTATCGCGGTGGGAACGACATCCACCCGCACCCTGGAAAGCGCCTGCGACAAAAACGGATACGTTCAGACACCGTCCGGGTTCACCAATCTTTTTATTTACCCCGGTTATCAATTTAAAAGAGTCCATGGACTGCTGACCAATTTCCATCTGCCGCAATCATCGCTCTTCTTGCTTGTCTGCGCATTCGCCGGAACGGATTTGACAAAGAAAGCGTATGCGCATGCAGTGGAAAACCGCTATATGTTTTACAGTTACGGCGATTGTATGTTGATCCTGTAGGAAATACCTCATGATGCAATTTAATCTGACCAAGAAAGATTCTAAATCAGCCGCCCGCCTGGGCGAAATCACAACGCCTCACGGCGTGATTCATACGCCGGTCTTCATGCCGGTGGGAACCCAGGCAACGGTTAAATCCATGCTGCCGGAAGGAATAAAAAAATGCGGCGCGGATATTATTTTGAGCAACACGTATCACCTCTATTTACGCCCCGGTCATGAAACGATTAAAAAGCTCGGGGGACTGCACCGTTTCATGAACTGGCCTTACCCGATTCTGACCGACAGCGGCGGTTTTCAGGTTTACAGTCTGGGAGCCTTGCGCAAGATCACACCCGACGGCGTGATGTTTCGCTCGCATATTGACGGATCCAGGCACTTTCTCACGCCGCAGAATGCGATGGAGATTCAGGAAGCGCTGGGCGCGGATATTATGATGTGCCTTGATGAGTGCACGCCCTATCCCGCCACCGTGACGCAAACCGAAAAATCACTGCATCTCACCGCCCGCTGGGCTCTGCTGTGCAAGCAGGCCAGGACGAACCATGCGCAGGCTCTTTTTGGCATTATTCAGGGGGGGATCTATCCGGATTTGCGCAGAATGTCGGTGGAAAAAACACTCCCGCTGGACTTCGACGGTTACGCCCTGGGCGGCGTAAGCGTTGGAGAACCGAAAGAAATCATGTACGAGATCACCGACGCCGTGACACCGCTGCTGCCTCACGATAAACCGCGCTATCTTATGGGTGTGGGAACGCCGGAAGATATCGTTTTTGCGGTATCCCGTGGAATAGACATGTTTGACTGCGTGATTCCCACCCGATGCGCGCGCCACGGATTATTGTTTACAAATTCAGAAAATGTTGTTATAAAAAACGCCCGCTGGCGGGAAGATGCCAATCCTATTGATGAAACATGTGATTGTTATACCTGCCGGAATTATTCCCGGGCCTATTTAAGACATCTTTATCTTGCCGGTGAAATACTGGCAATGGTTTTGAATACCATTCATAATGTCCGCTATTACATGAGGCTCATGGAGAATATAAGGCTGGCGATAAGCGAAAACCGTTTTGTAGAGTTTAAGGAAGATTTTACCAATAAAAAAGCTAATTCGTAAAAAATTTTCGTATAAAGAGAAAATTTAAGGAGGACATTCAATTGATATCTTTAGCGCACGCAATGGGTGGAAATCCCGGCGGCCAGGCAGCAGGCGGCGGCGATTGGGGATTTGTCATCACGATGGTGATCATTTTTGTAATTTTTTATTTTCTGCTGATTCGCCCGCAACAGAAAAAACAGAAAGAACTCAAGGCGATGCTGGACAATCTGGCCCATGGCGACATGGTGATGACCACCGGAGGAATACACGGCAAGATTACCGGATTGACCGATACGGTAATCACGCTGGAAATTGCCGATAAAGTGAGAATCAAGGTTGCCAGAAGCGCCATCGGGGCTGTCATTCAAAAGTCCGGATCTCCCGCTCCGGCGCCTTCAACAAAGTAATTATTACAGAAAGGGGCATTTCATGTTCAAATCTTTAAAGCTCAGAGGAGCGATCACTTTAATTGTTTGTCTTGGCTCTTTATATTTCTTGATACCGACATTTATTTCCGACATCCCTTCTCCCTGGGATAAATACATGTTTAAAGAAAAAATTCATCTGGGATTGGATTTGCAGGGAGGCATGCACCTTGTTCTGGAAATCGACACCGACAAGGCTCTGGATGCCATGGTCGAACGGACATCCGGCGATTTAAAAGAATCTCTGATGGACAACAAAGTGCGTTTCCGCAATCTGGAGAAAGCGCCAAACGCGAGAATCTCCATGGAACTGGCGGATGCCGACGGAAAAACGGCGCTGGAAAAAGTTCTCCGCGACCATTATCCCGACTTCGAAATAGAATCGACCGCTTCGCGCGAGGGTGGACAATTTGTCACGCTGAAAGTTAACGACAAACGGGCGGCGGAATTAAAAAAATTAACGGTGGAACACTCCTTGGAAAGCATCCGGAACAGAGTGGATCAGTTTGGAATCTCCGAGCCGGAAATTATACCGGAAGGAAACAACCGGATTCTCGTTCAGCTCCCGGGCATTAAAGATCCCGAAAGAGCGAAAAACCTGATCGGGAAAACCGCCCTTCTGGAATTTAAACTGGTTGATGATGAAAATTCGCTGGACGAAGCGCTGCGCGGGAATATTCCTGACGGAGATGTCGTCGCGTACGGCTTGCGCGCGGATCAATCCACGGGAGAAAGAGGCTCCTCTCCCTATTTGTTGAAAGACAGGGCTCTGCTGACCGGCGCTTCGCTGGAAACAGCCAAAGTGCAGATTGCCGATCGTTTCGGCGAAGTCACTGTCGGTTTGAAATTCAATTCTCAGGGCGCTGTTGATTTCGAAAGAATCACCGGAGAAAATATCCGCAAAAGGCTGGCCATTGTTCTGGACGGCGTTGTTCATTCCGCGCCCGTCATTCAGGAGAGAATATCCGGCGGTCAGGCGCAGATTACCGGGAACTTTACCATG
>JAGVUJ010000008.1 GCA_019136325.1 Deltaproteobacteria bacterium | reverse complement strand
TAGAAAAGGCATTTTTTTTATCCGATACAAAACAAAAGCGGTAATGATTATCAGAATTAATCCCAGCATGAATACTTTCAATAAAGAAATTGAAAAATCATAAGGGTAAAATATAGCCAGATTCACAGGCCATATTTTTTTTTCCAGATAACCTATATAAGCAGCGACAGCGTTAAATATTTTTGTACTAAAAGGCAGAATGGACGCTGAAGACACAGAGCCAACCGTTTTTTGTGCCCAATAAGTAATAATGCAGGTGGCAATAGTCAATAAAATAAAAGGCGTTTTTTCCAAAACGAGTTTACCTAAAAGTTTATTGCGTTTTTCATCGGGTGCCGATAAAGCGGTTTGCCAACGTTCTAGAGGCCAGTAATCAAGAAGCATCAAAACAAAAGGTAATGTTACCATGGTGGGTTTGGACATCAGGGCGAAAAGAAATAATATCAAGCACAAAATATATTTAGATAGTTTGTAACTTTCCACATAGAATGTGTAAGCGTAGAGAGTGGCAATTCCGAAAAATATACTTAGAACATCTTTTCGTTCCGATGCCCAGGCAACTGATTCCACTCTCAGAGGATGTATTGCAAATAAAGCGGCGGCAAAAGCTGCCGGCCAGATGTTGTCTGTTGATTTGTATAAAAAGAGGAACAAAAATAGTACAGTGCCAATATGCAGAAGTAGGCTAACTGTATGATGACCTCCGGCGCTGGATCCGAAGATAGACCAGTCAAGAATATGAGAAAGCCATGTGAGAGGAATCCAATAGTTATGTTCTATGGTCGAAAAGGCCCAAACAATACTTTTTACATTGAATCCTGATTGAATATGCTTGTTTTCAACCAGGAAGCCTGCATCATCAAAATTGATAAATTCATTTCCTGCTATGCGTCCGAAAGCGGACAAGCAGACAACAATTAAAAAAACAATGATCAGTAATACAGTCTTTTTATTATTCATTTTATTAGTATAATTTTTCTTAACGTGGTTCAATAAGCATGAATTTTCTTATATGTAAATTAATTACAGATCCCTTTTTCTTGCGCCCAGATCAGTGTTCTGCAATTTCCCAGCTTGCAGGCTTTTTGAGCGTTGGCGCATCCCGGTAAGTTATTTCCGGAGTTCAGATAAATAAAAGCCTTGTTGTTATAAGCGTTGGCATGGGCGGGCAAAAGGCGCGTGGCTTCATTGTATTGTCCCAAAGCCTGCTGCGGCAACCCAAGCGTTTGATAAACGATACCCAGATTAAAATAAGCCGCGGCATAGTCGGCTTTTTCGCGTATTGCTTTCTTGAAATATTCGATGGATTGCTGATGCTGTCCCATCCGATAGTAAATAACGCCGATATTGTAATAAGCCGCGGGATAATGATTGATAGCGATAGCCTCGTGATAATGATGCATGGCTTTTTCGGTTTCTCCTTTCTCCAGCAGGGCGGAGGCAAGATTGTTGTGCGCCATGTAATTATCTTCTGTAACCTGAATGGCATGATTCCAGAGCTCTATATTATTTTTCCAGTGGACGGATTGTTCCCAGGTTAGAACGGATAAGACGAGAAGCGAAAAAATCGCCACAGGCCATAAAATATTTTTGCGCCGGTCTTCACGTTTTATGCAATGCGGTATTCCCCATGCCAGCATCACCCCGATGCCGATGGAAGGCAGATAATGATAACGGTCGGCCATCGCGAAATCCCCGATCTGAAGAATGCCGATAACCGGCGCAATGGTTATCATAAACCAGAACCAGCCGACAAAAAGATGAGGCAGACGCTTGACGGTTATTATTACAGCAGCAGTTATGGCAATAATCAAAAGAATCGCTCAAAAGAATCGCTCCTGTGATCTGCCAGACGGGTGTTTGAGACGGAAAAGGATAGAAAATAGCCATGTCATGAGGCCAGAAGGTTTTAACCAGATAAGTCACAAAAGCTACCGGCACGTTGGCCAATCTCGACATTACAGGAAAAGATTTTTCAAAGGCTTGCTGTTCGCCGGGAACGTAAAGCGTAAAAGCAACAAGAGCAGCCGATAAAACAATCAACGGCAGTTTTTCCTTCAACTGCCATACGATTGTATCGGATAAACGATTTTGATTCTCAAACCGTTTTAGCGGCCAGTAATCCAATAAGATCATAATAAGAGGCAGTGTCACCACCATGGGCTTGCTCAATAATGCCAGCACAAAGGAGAAGAAAACAAGCAGGTATCTCTTGATAGATTGTTTTTCCGTATAGAAAACATAAAAACATAAGGTCAGCATCCAGAAGAAAGCGCTTAAGACATCTTTACGTTCGGAAACCCAGGCAACGGATTCCACATGCAGGGGATGAAGCGCGAAGAAAGCGGCGACGAAGGCGCTCTTCCAGATTTCTCCGGTCATTCTGGAGAAGAGCCAGAACAATAACAGGGTGCTGAGGATGTGAAAGATGAGGTTGGTGACATGGTATCCTCCGGCATGGAGACCGTAAAGCTCATAATCCGCCATAAACGAGAGCCAGACCAGAGGATTCCATAAACCGAAATATTTTGTGCTGAATGCCCAGAGAAATCCTTCTTTGGTCATGCCGGATTGGATATGGCTGTTTTCCGTGATGTAAGCGGGGTCGTCATAATTGATAAAATCGAATCCCTGCACCTGCCAGTAAACAGTAATCGTAAATACTGCCAGGATAATATAAAAAATAATCTTACTTTTATTAAGATTGTTCGACATAATCATAATCTTTGAAGACCGGTATTTGTCTTTATTGTTGCTCAGGAATATCGTTTTTTCAAATAAAGTCAAGTTTATCTGTTGCTATCAATGCCATCATCGGCACAATCCTTTGCCATTGGCTAATTGCAGCGTCGAACAGGTTCCCAGTTCGCAGGCTTGATGCGCGTCCCGACAGCCCGATCCCCTGTTTCCGGTCAGTAAATGAACAAAAGCCCGGTTGTTATACGCATCGGCATAATCGGGCTTCAAACTTATCGCGTGGCTGTAATCCTCGACGGCCTGCTGATACCGGCCCAGCTTCAGATAAATAAAAGCCCGGTTGTTGTAGGCATCGAAATAAGCGGGATTTAAAGCAACGGCTTTGCTGTAGTCATCAATGGCCTGCTGATATTGAGCAAGATGAATATAGGCGGTTCCGCGATTGTAGTAAATGGCGGGATTGTCCGGTTTCAGCGCAATGGCTTTGGACAGGTCTTCCACGGCTTTTTGATGTTGACCGAGACCAAGATGGATGTTGCCTCTGTTGTTAAAGGCTTCAGCGTGGTCCGGTTTCAAACGGACAGCTTCCGTCAAATCTTCAATAGCTTCCCGGTGTCGTTTGAGTGCATAGTTGATGAGCGCTCTGCTGTTATAAGCATCGGCATAATCGGGTTTCAGCCGGATGACATTATTCAGGTCTTCAAAAGCTTTTTGGTATTGTCCTAACTTTGCATACGCGAGGCCCCTTTTGTTGTAGCTGAGAATCAATCCCGGCCTGATCCGGATCACTTCATTAAAATGACGGATGGCTTCTTCATTTTTCCCTTCATCAAAAAGAACCGACCCCAGATTGATGTGCGCCACGTAATTGTCTTTTGTCACCCGTATCGTGTGGCTGCATATTCCCCTGCTGCTCTTCCAGTAACCGCACTGCTTCCAGGCCAGAAGAGCGAGAAATGTCAGAAAAATGATTGCCGCGGATGATAAAATCTTTTTGGAAGGGACTTTGTGCTGCAATAACATCGGCACACCCCAGGCCAGCATTATGCCGATACCGATTAACGGCAGATAGGTATAGCGGTCGGCCATGGCTTGATTGCCAACCTGGATAATTCCGATAACAGGGGCGACAATAATTGCGTACCAGAACCAGCCGACAAAAAGATAAGGCTGACGTCTGACGGTCATCATTACAGCAACAGTAATGGCAATAATCAGCAGAATCGCCCCTGCTGCCTGCCAGACAGGAATTTGAGCGGAAAAAGGATATATTATCGCCAAATCATAAGGCCGGAAGGTCTTTATCAGATACGTTACAAAGGTAACCGGAACATTGATCAATCGTGAAGTCAGGGCAAAAGAAGCTTCCGGGTCGTAAGGTTTTTGCTGGGCAAAAATTGTAATAACAGAGAAGACAGCGGAGAGCATCAAGAGCGGCAGTTTTTCCTTGATCTGCCACGCAAATAAATTATCTTTTCGTAATTCAAAGCGTTTCAGCGGCCAGTAATCCAATAAGATCATAACCACGGGCAGCGTAACCACCATGGGCTTGCTCAATAATGCCAGCACAAAAGAGAAGACAACAAGAAGGTATCTCTTTATGGATTGTTTTTCCGTATAGAAAACATAAAGACATAAGGTCAGCATCCAGAAGAAAGCGCTTAAGACATCTTTGCGTTCGGATATCCAGGCGACGGATTCTACATGCAGGGGATGAAGAGCGAAGAAAGCGGCGACAAAGGCGCTCTTCCAGATTTCTCCGGTCATTCTGGAGAAGAGCCAGAACAATAACAGGGTGCTGAGGATATGAAAGATGAGATTGGTGACATGGTATCCCCCGGCATGGAGACCATAAAGCTCATAATCGGCCATCAGAGAGAGCCAGGTTAGAGGATGCCAGAATTCCGCGTAGGTGGTGCTGAAGGCCCAGCGGATGCTCTGGAGGGTGATGCCCGACTTGATGTGATAGTTTTCCGTGACATAGATATTGTCGTCAATATTGACAAAATCAAATTGATGCACCTGCCAGTAGACAGCAAGAGTAACCGCGACCAGAATGATGTATAAAAGAAGTTTTGTTTTGTATCCAGTGATTTGTGGCATATTAAACATAATTGCAATTAATGTTATAAATATTTTAAAATCGTTTCCTTGTTCATAAACAAAAAAATATTTTTGTTAAAGATAAATATCTGTCAATTACAATATCCCTTACTTTTTGCCCATACCAGCGTGTCGCAAATTCCCAGTTTGCAGGCTTTTTGCGCGTTGGCGCATCCGGACGTAAAATTCCTCATTTTTAAATAAACAAAAGCCCTGTTGTTATAAGCATCGCCATCGTTATGATTGATCAGGATGGACTTGTCATAATCTGCCAGAGCATTTTGATATTGGCCCAGCATAATATGAGAAAAGCCCTGTTGTTATAAGCATCGCCATCGTTATGATTGATCAGGATGGACTTGTCATAATCTGCCAGAGCATTTTGATATTGGCCCAGCATAATATGAGCAGTGCCCTTATTGTTGTAATAAATTCCTTTATGGGGAACTAATTGAATAGCCTGGTTATAATTTTGAATGGCTTGCCAGTAGTCACCAAGTTTGTGGTAAGCAATTCCTCTGTTGTAATAGGCGTCAGCATACCCGGGTTCCAGAAGGATTGCCTTATTGTAGTGATCAATGGCATCTTCAAAGCGACCCTGGTCAATTAAAGCTGAGGCAATGTTGTTATGCGCCACAAAATTATTTTTTGTGACTCGCAATGCGTGGTTCGAGAGATCGAGACTGTTTTGCCAGTAGCCGCATTGGTTCCATGATAAAAAGGCCATGATGGCTGTAAAAATTACTCCGGCAGAGCAGATAAACTTATTTTTGAGTTTCTCCTTTTTAAAGAAAGACGTAATTCCCCAAGCCAGTATGACGGCAATTCCTATGGAAGGCAAATAATGGTAGCGGTCGGCCATGGCGTCATTGCCAACGGAAGCAATTTTAATAACGGGCAGAACCGTTATCGCAAACCAGAACCAGCCGACAAAAAGATAGGGGAAACGCTTGGCTGTTGCAATGACAAAAAAACTGAGCGTGGTGATCAGAATGACTGCGCCTGCAACTTTCCATGCGGGAATATCAGCAGGGAAAGGGTAAAAAATAGCCAGATTGTTAGGCCAGAAGGTTTTTATAAGATACGTCAGAAAAGCAACCGGAGCGTTGGCTAGCCGGGTATTCAATGGAAGATATTTTATTTCCGTTCTGTCGGGTGTATAAAAAGTTACAAAAATAAGAGCCAGTGATAAAATAATAAACGGCAGTTTTTCCTTCAGCTGCCATACGATCGTATCGGATAGCCCTTTCTGATTTTCAAAGCGTTTCAGCGGCCAGTAATCCAGTAAGATCATAATAAGAGGCAGCGTCACCACCATGGGCTTGCTCAGCAACGCCAGGATAAAGGAGAAGAAAACAAGCAGGTATCTTTTTACAGATTGTTTTTCCGTATA
>JAGVUJ010000105.1 GCA_019136325.1 Deltaproteobacteria bacterium | reverse complement strand
CGCGACATCGGCAAAGGCGTCCTGCTTCGTGCGGGCGTATCGCGCTTCGGCAATTATTTTTTCCGTGCCCGCCGCTTCGACAACGCCGACGATGGACATGACCCAGCGGTAATTCACATTGACGTATTCCTGCATCTTTTTATGAGGCATTGTTTTAATGGACGTGAAGTAGCGGGAATAAACGGCCTGATCGGAAAACCGGTAGAACAAGTCCCGCATCTTTTCTTCGTCGGAAGGTTTAATGGGACGGAAAAGGACTTTCAGGTCATCCTTGAACTCATGCGTGCCAATCAGCCTGGAAGGGTAAAGATGACCGGACTCGGGGAAATAAATCTGATCGGCATAAAGCAGCTTCGCTTCCTTGGCTTGTTTGACCAGTTCCTCCCGGTCATCGGGATGCGCGATATCAATCAGCTCCTGAGCGCGTTCCCGCATGGTTTTGCCCATGAGATAGGCCACACCGTATTCCGTCGCCACCAGATCCATGGATTCACGATTGGTAAACTGGAAAGGCAAATTATCGACGGAAAGAACGATGTTGGGCATGCCCTTCCGGTTGCGGCTGGGAAGGCCGAAGATTGTGCGGCCGTTTTTGGAAAGCGACGCCCCGATCAAAAGTTCCTGAACATTGCCCGGACCGGCGGTGACATCCCCCTTGCCGGCATGCAGAGCGACATTTCCCGTCAGATCGATTTTTCTCGCCGGAAGAATGGCCATCATCCGGTCGTTGCTGCCGATCACTTTCGGATCCATAATCACATCCTCGGGTTGAAATTCGATCAGAGGATTGTGATCCAGCCACTGCATCAATTCTTTACTGCCCAGCAGATAGGAGGCGGAACTCTTGCCGCGAAAAGCGCCCTTGTGCCTGTTGGTAACGGCTCCGCTTTTTATAAGGTCCATCACCGCATCGGTGAAAAAAGGAGAATGGAATCCCAGATTTTTTTTTGTGACCAGTTGCACGGCCAGAGCTTCATAAAGAGGTCCGATACCGAGAGATATGCAACTGCCGTCTTCTACCACTGACGCGATATTAGAAGCGATTTTCAGAAAAACATCCTCCACCGGCCAGCGGGGAATATAGAGCGGTGTTTCCGTCGACTCGACGAAATAATCAAATTCATCCATGTGAACCAGCGTATCTCCCATGATATGGGGAGCGAGTTCATTCACTTCGCCGACAACCAGGTGGGCGGCTTCCATGGCCTGTCGTTCCACATCAACGCCGACCAGGCAGGCGTAACCGTTTTCATCCGGCTTCGAAATCTGAACGAAGGCGGCGTCAATATGAATAGCCCCCGATTTAAATAACTGGGGTATTTTGGAAAATCGGCTGGGAATGAGATCAATTCTTCCTGCGCTGACGGCTTCGGAGGCAATCCAGCCGGAAAAAAATGTTCTCAGTCTGAATTTACGGGAATATCTTTCATCAATCGGTATCGTATCTCCGATACTGACCAGTTGGATTAATTCCAAATCCTGCAGGTTGGGCTCTTCCGACGCCATGAGATTTTTAACCAGCGAGCGCGGTTCCGCCATCCCGGTGCCCAAAAAAATCGTCATGCCCGGTTCTATTTTCGACAGGACCTCGCTGGGAGAAACAACCTTATACTTCCACATAATATTTACCTTTTCCGTTTGCGGGGTTTCAAATTATTTTACGCCGTTGCTCAAACATCATCGCGTCAAAGATTCTAACAGAAAGAAGAGCTGATCCTGAAGCAAAAACTTTTTTTCATTTTTTGCTTTTTGAATTATATGAAGACGGTATGAGACTGTCAAGGAAATTAAACCAGCATGACCCATGAAAAAATTAAAGGTTTTTAATTTTTTACTTTGCTTCTGTCTGCAATTTTTGTATAAATCCAACCTTTCAAATAAACAGAGGAGATCATGTATATCAAATCATTATCATACCTGCCTTTTCTCATGATTGGTTTGTTTCTGTCGGCTGTAACACCGAATATCGCCGCCGCCGTTAATTTTTATGACGGTTCGCGCGCAAAAGCAGGATCTTATTTTCTCACCTATACTTCCGTGTATGCCGCCGATAAAATAACCGATAAAACAGGCGACGCCGGCACAAAGGATTTCGGCCTCTCCAGCACTCAGGAACTTCTCCGTCTATGTTATTACTCTCCTGATTTTGTCGCCACCGCTCTGGTTCCGTTCGGTTACACGAAAATCGATTCCCTGAATCAGGAATCTTCCGGTCTTGGCGACATCAATCTCGGCGCCGGTTATTTTCTGCCGATTCGAAACGTTGATATTCTCCCGATGATATTTCTGGAATATCCCACAGGCAAATACAGCTCTGCAAAATCAGCCAACATCGGCTCGAATCAATTCGACATCAAACCGGTAATTTTTCTGCACAAGACCTGGGGAAATTTCAGCATCGATGCCGCCGCAAAATATTTCTTCCGTCTTGAGAATGAATCGACTGATGTTCTGCCGGGCGACGAAATACATCTGCAATGCCTTCTGGGCTATCATCTTACGGACAAATTCAAAATAGGACCGTCGATCAACTGGATGCTCAGCCGGGATAAGAAAAAGAACGGCTTGAAGATCGATGACAGCGCCCGGGAAACTGTTTCCGCAGGCGCCGATTTTTACTATCGTTTTTCATGGCTCAGTGTCACCTTCACTTACTTGTATGATGTTTATACCGAAAATTCTCCTCAGGGTCATTTTTTTCAGCTCAAAACCGTTTATCGTTTCTAGCGTTTCTCATCATGTTGTGGTGCAAGCAGTGAACCCATCAGGGTGTTTTTTCAGTAATTTTTTTCCAATCCCTGCGCGATACGTTCCAGTGTTTCATCCAGTCTCCCGGCGCTTCCCAGTTTTCTGGGGACGGAAAGCACCAGTTCCGACCCGCCTTCATATCCCGACATTACCAGAAAGAAAGGGAAATATTCCGTGGCGGGCGGGATCGCCCAGAAGGTCCGGGCGGAAAATCCCGCTCCCTGAAAAAGCGTCAGATCAACCCAGCCCAGATTGGATAAGATGCCCGAAAGACCGTAGAGGCCTTTTTCATGCCGTTGATGAATAATGTTTTTGGTCACAAACCTTATCAGACCAAGCGGAACATGTTTAAGCAGCGCATCAAATCTTTTCATTCTGCCTTCGTAACCCCGCCGGAGCTGAACGTCGATGTCCTCGGCAATTTGTTCCGGCGTCGTATTTTTTTTGACCTCGACATAAAGGTCCAGCGTCAGATTGCCGGTGCTGCACAAACCCGGTACATGAGGCCGCATATCCACGGCAACGGCGAAACGCACGATTCCTTCCGCATGCCGCCAGGCTTCTTCCGCCGCCAAACGGATGCAGCGTCCCAGCAATAGAGGGACCCTGGTCTGGAGGCTGCGTCGCTTCCAGATCACCCCGTGGGCATCGCCCTGCGGCAAACCGGTCGGAGCGATATGTTCGACAGGAAAGGCTTTGCGAAACTGATCCTGAAAACGTTTGCACATCTGAACTTCTGTCATGGACGACGAAGATCCGATAAGGTCTTCTCCCCGTAAGGCCCGAAAAACGTCCTCGGCCCAGAACAGTGTTCCCCTGCCGTCCATCACGCCGTGATGCGTGCGAAAAACAACCCGTGGAACCGGACCATGAACGAGAATCACCTCGCAGGTGGGATTTTCGCGGAACGGCAGGGATTTTTTGAGAAACGGAGCGCCTTCAGGATCAAATCCGTTCCAGAGACTGCCATCCACCTCGCGTACACGCGGACTGATCCCGGAATCGACCCAGCGACTCCAACCCACATGCCCCTTGAGAACCAGACGCGCGCCGGGATTGGCCTGGGAGGCAACCGTTACGGCAGTGCGCCAGAGATGCGGATCAAGCGTTCCTTCTCCGTCGAAAACAAACTGGTTGGCCAGCGGAGCGCAGATCGAATCCGTCGCCACATAAGAGCGCTCATTAAAAGTCATTTCCCGCATGTAACGTTTATCCATGCCGATGCCTTTAAAATTGATCGATTGGTTTTCAGCCTTTCCGGATTCGGAACAGCGTTCAGTTTTGACGAATGATTGGCCGCGCGGTAAACATCGACAAAAATATTGTTAATAAAAAATCAGGCTCCGAAGATTAATTCAGAACCTGATCATATCGTAAAACATTAAAACAGATGAACTCAATCTAACGGCATTCGGTACAAACCGTCAATTCGCTGAGCGGTACGCCGGTTTTTTTGCTGATGAATTTCAGCTGATCAACCGGAGCGAAAAATTTTCCGCATTTGGAGCAGGTCTGCATCTTGAAAGTGCGCCCCCATATTTTACGCTTGTCGCCGGTCGATGTCATTTCGATATGGCCGGTGGGGCAGACGTAAGCGCACGCACCGCAGCCGATGCAGACATCCGATTTTTCATTATACGCCGTGCCGACGTTTTTATGGGAACCGCGGGCAAAGAGGCCGATGGCGCTCACGCCGACAACTTCCTCGCAAACACGCACGCAGGAGCGGCACAGGATGCACTTGCCTTTATCCGTATCGGGAATAAATCTTGCCTGAGGCTCCACGCAAAGTTCTTTGGCCAGCGTCTGCAAAACCTCCGATTCAGGACAGCGGGCCAGCAGCAGTTCCATGACCAGACGGCGGACATTCAGGACCCGCTCGCTTTTCGTATCCACAATCAAGCCTTCTTCCGCGGCATAAAGACAGGATGTAACGATTCTCGTTCTGGTTCCTTTTTTGATTTCCACAACACAGAGCCGGCAGGCGCCGGAACGGGAAACGGCCTCATGCGCGCACAGCGTGGGAATGGCAATGCCGGCCTGGCGGCCTGCTTCCAGAAGCATGGTGCCTTCCGGCACCGATATATTTTTTCCGTCTATCGTCAAATTTACCATGATTTATCCTACCTCTATTTCACGTTGATTGCGTCAAATTTGCAGCCTTCAAAACACGCGCCGCAACGGGTGCATTTTTCATTGTCAATGGTATGAGCTTTCTTCTTTTCGCCGCTGATCGCCTGCACAGGACAAACTTTGCTGCAAAGCGTGCAGCCTGTGCATTTCTCTGCATCGATGCTGTAGGTAATCAGCGCCTTGCAGACGCCCGCCGGACAGCGGTGTTCTTTGATGTGCGCGTCGTACTCATCGCGAAAATATCGAAGCGTGCTGAGCACCGGATTGGGCGCTGAACCGCCCAGCGCGCACAGCGAGCCGTCTGCCACACCGGTGGCTATTTTTTCCAGAAGATCGATGTCGCCTTCCGAGCCCTTGCCCGCGCAGATGTCTTCGAGGATTTCCCGCATGCGACGGACGCCTTCACGGCAGGGAACGCATTTTCCGCAGGACTCTTCCTGTAAAAAGGCGAGGAAGTATTTGGCCACGTCCACCATGCAGGAGCGGTCGTCCATGACGATCATGCCGCCGGAACCCATCATGGAGCCGACTTCATAGAGTTTGTCGAAATCCACCGGTAAATCCAGCAGGCTTTCGGGAATGCATCCGCCCGACGGTCCGCCGGTCTGCACGGCCTTGAATTTCCGGCCGTTGGGTATGCCGCCGCCGATATCGTAGATGATCTCGCGCAGTTTCATGCCCATGGGAACTTCCACCAGTCCCGTGTTATTGATCTTGCCCACCAGCGAGAAGATCTTCGTGCCCTTGCTCTTTTCCGTGCCGATGGACGCGTACCAGTCGGCGCCGTTATTGATAATCAGAGGAACGTTGGCCCAGGTTTCCACATTATTGAGAACGGTGGGTTTGTCCCACAGACCCTTTTCGACGGCGTGGACATATTTGGCGCGCGGTTCGCCGGCGCGTCCTTCAATGGACGCAAAAAGCGCGGACGATTCGCCGCAGACAAAAGCACCGCCGCCCTTATTAATCGAAATATCAAAATCAAAGCCGCTGCCCAGAATATTTTTCCCCAGCAGTCCGCCTTCCCGGGCGCTTTCGATGGCCATGGTCAGATGAACGACCGCCAGCGGATATTCGTTGCGCACGTAAATATAGCCATGGGAAGCCCCGATGGCGTAAGCGCCGATAATCATGCCTTCGACGACACTGTGCGGATTGCCTTCCATTAAAGAGCGATCCATGTAAGCACCGGGATCGCCTTCATCACCGTTGGCAATAATATATTTGGGCGAGCCGTGCGCCTTGCGGCATCCTTCCCATTTTGTGCCGGCCATGAATCCGCCACCGCCGCGTCCGCGCAAAGCGGCCTTTTTCACTTCATCAATAATCCCTTCAGGACTCATGGTCAAAGCTTTAGCCAGCGCGCTGTAACCGCCGATGGCCAGATAAGATTCAATCTGCGTGGGATCGATAACTCCGTTAGAGCCGAAAACAAGGCGTTTTTGTTTTTTATAAAAAGGCACTTCTTCTTCCTGCATCACCGTCGTGCCGGTTGCCGGATCGCGGTACAGCAGTTTTTCGATGACTTCGCCCTGCATGACGGTTTTGGCCACGATATCCGCAACATCCTTTTCCCCGACTCGCTGATAAAAGATTTTCTGCGGATGAACAACCACCAGAGGGCCTTTTTCGCAGAAGCCGAAGCAACCGGTCGCCCGAACTTCCACATTCAAATTTTGTTTGGAGATTTCCGTCTCCAGCGCTTCCTTGACCTTGATGCAGCCGTAGCCGCGACAGCCGGTGCCGGCGCAAATCGTTATCATTTGTTTGTTCGGATCATAATTTTTCTTCAGGTCTTCCTGTATCCGGCGCAATTCCGTAGCGTTCGTAATTTTTTTCATGACTGCGCGCCCTCCCCTTTGAGTTTGCCGATGACTTTATCCACTTTATTCATCGTCATCTGACCGTGGTATTCGCTATCAATCACCACAACGGGGCCTAAAGCGCAGGCGCCGACACAATTGACGGTTTCCAGAGAAAATTTATTATCGGGAGTCGTTTCACCCGGCTTAATACAAAGACAGCGTTCCATTTTATCCTGAATCGACGCTGCGCCGCGAACGTGACAGGCTGTGCCCATACAGATTTTAACGATATGCTCGCCGCGCGGTTTTAGACTGAAGGCGTTGTAAAACGTGGCGACTTCGTAAACGCGGCTGAACGGAATACCCAGAGTTTTTCCCGCAACCTTTAATGCCTCTTTGGGAAGATAATTAAAAGTCTCCTGTATATCCTGCAACACGGCAATCAGCGCGCTTTTATCGCCGCCGTGTTTTTTAACAATTGATTTTGTTGTTGCTGCAACGTTGCTTGCTTTCGTCATGCTTTTTTCACCTCGGTATTCTTTTAAACGTCACTCTTACTCATTACCCGCCTTGAGAAATTTTGCTTTTGCCGTCAGCTTATTGAATTCAGCGGTTACTTTTTCCTGAATCTTGTCGATATCGTCGGCGCTCAGATGGCGAAAACGCCCCTGTCCCTTGAAATAATCTTTAATCGGTTTGAGTTTTTTGGGCATATCCGGAGAGAGACGATAGCGTCCGTTTTCCACTTCATAAAGAGGGAACACTCCCGTTTCCACGGCCAGACGGCCCATTGAAACGGCCAGATGTGAAGGACAACGCCAGCCGGTCGGACAAACCGCGAAGCAGTGAATGTAAGAAGGCCCTTTGATGCTTTTCGCCTTTTCAATCTTGCGGATGAAATCCAGCGGATAGCTGGGACAGACCGTGGCGACATAAGGGATGTCGTGGGCCACCATGATTTCGGGCATGTTCTTCTTCCACGTTTTCTGGCCGATGCTGACTTTGCCCGCCGGAGCGGTGGTGGTGGAAGCGCCCATCGGCGTGCCGCTGGAGCGCTGAATGCCCGTGTTCATATAGGCTTCATTATCAAAGCAGACATAAATCATGTCGTGGCCGCGTTCCATGGCGCCGGACAAAGCCTGGAATCCAATGTCCATTGTCGCGCCGTCGCCGCCCATGCCGACGACTTTTACATAGCGTTCGTCAATCTTGCCTTTCTTGCGCAGCGCTTTGAGGCCTGCTTCCATGCCGGAAGCGACTGACGCCGCATTTTCAAAGGCGACATGAATCCAAGGAACCCTCCAGGCTGTGGTCGGAAACATACTGGAAATGATTTCCATGCAACCGGTCGCAGAAGCGATCACGGTATTGTCACCCAATGCTTTCGCCATCAGCCGCACCGCCAGCGCTTCAGCACAACCGGAACAGGCGCGGTGGCCGGACGATAATAATTCTTTTTTATTAATCAGACGCGGGGCAAATAAATCAAAATTTTCTACTATACTCATTATTCTCTCACTCCCCAAAATTCATAGGTGTCGACCAGCTTGTTGGCCGTATCCGCCAGAACTCTTTCAAACATACCGATAAAATCACCCACCGGCACGTCGCGTCCGCCCAGTCCGTAGATATAATCGTAAATCAGAGGGCGCTGAGCTTCGGCATAAAGAGCGGATTTAATTTCAGAAAACACCGGGCCTCCCGGACCGCCAAAGGATATCGCCCGGTCGGTTACAATCAGTTTCTTCGCGTTTTTCACTGCGTCTTTGATTTCTTCAAACGGGAAGGGACGCCAGAGTCTTAACTTGACCAGACCCGCCTTGACACCTTTGGCGCGCAGTTCGTCAATCGCCATTTGTGCCGTCTCCCCCATGGAGCCCATCGTCAGCATCAGAACGTCCGCATCATCAGCCATGTATGTTTCTACCGGTTTGTAGGCGCGGCCGAACATTTTCGCCCATTCGTTCCAGACCTCGACAATAACCTTTTTGGAATTTTTCAGGGCTTCATTTTTCGCTTTCATAATTTCCGCAAAATAATCGGACATGGCGAAAGCGCCCATGGTGACCGGTTTCGCCGGATGAAGCGTCGCGTGCGGCACAAACGGCGGCAGGAACTGATTCACTTCTTCCTGAGAGGGCATTTCAAAGGGTTCCACCATGTGCGTCAACTGGAAACCGTCGATATTAATATTGACCGGCAACATGACCTCCTTATGCTCGGCGATTTTGAAGGCAATGATCGACATATCGATCGCTTCCTGGCCGTTTTCCACAAAAATGGAAATCCAACCGGAATCGCGCTGCGGCATAATATCGCTATGATCGTTCAAAATATTCAAAGGACCGGATACCGCCCGGTTGGCGATCGCCATGGTGATCGGCAGACGCATCGCCGAAGCAATCGGCAGAAGTTCATGCATGTACATCAATCCCTGCGAACTGGTCGCCGTATAAGAACGGGCGCCGGTGCCGGATGCGCCGATCACCGCGCTCATGGCCGAATGTTCCGATTCCACCGTTACAAATTCCGCATCGATTTCGCCATTGGCAACCAGATCGGAAAGATGTTCCGCGATGTGCGACTGGGGCGTAATGGGATAAACGGCCGCCATATCAATGTTGCAAAGTCCCACGGCTTCCGCCACGGCCATTGCCACTTCCATTCCAATGCGTTTGCCCATCTTAACCCTCCTCTACCATCGATATCGCGCGGGGCCAGCATTCGTGAGCGCAAATACCGCAGCCCTTGCAATAATCCATGTCCGCCTGAAAAAAGCCGTCTTCCGTCTGCTGCACGCAACCTTCCGGACAATACACATAACAAATGCCGCATTTGATGCATTTGGAATTGTTCCAGACAGGCCGCTGCGACCGCCAACTGCCCGTATGATATTCACTGGCGCTTCCCGGTTCAAAAACTACACAGCCGGTGGGAAGCTCTCTCCATGATTTCAATGCCATATGGATATACCCCTCAATTACTTATTTTAATTTCGTCGTAAGCCCGTTTCATCGCGTTGATATTTTTCTGAGCGATTCTGCCGAACCTGTGTTCCACCGAGTCTTTCATTGCCTCAAGTCCCATGATTCCGGTCACCTTCAACAACGCGCCGATCATCGTAGTGTTGGCAATGGGCACACCCATTTCCTTACGGGCGATGCCCGTACCGTCCACGGTAGCCACCGTGCCGCTGAAATTCAGGTCTTTACGAATCTCATCCGGTGATTTCGTCGTATTAACAACTACTTTGCCTCCCGGCTTTAAACCATCCGTGACATCGACCATACCGATCAGGCTGGCGTCCAGAATCAGAACCACATCAGGTTCATATATGCCTGAACGAACGTTGATTTTTTTATCGTCAATTCGGGTAAAAGCGGCAACAGGCGCGCCCCTTCTTTCCGGACCGAAGCTGGGAAATCCCTGAGCATATTTCCCCGCGGCAATTGCTGCTACAGCCAGTAACTCAACCGATGTCACCGCTCCCTGACCGCCTCGTCCATGCCATCTAACTTCTATCATTTATACTCGTCTCCTTATAGTGATACAAAAATGACTATCATTCATAATATAGAAGCAAATTTCAGTCAACTGATTTTCACAAACGCAATAAAGATTTGTTATATTGAAGGGATACGCCACTTTTGCTGTACGGAAGAATACAGGTCGTTGCCTTCGGAATCATTGATAACTACCAGGGGAAAATCACTGACCGTCAGTTTTCTAACCGCCTCCGGACCGAGGTCTTCATAGGCAATCATTTCCACTTTTTTGACGCATTGAGACATCAAAGCGGCAATGCCGCCGATTGCACCGAAATAAACTGCGTTGAACTTTTTAATGGCTTCCACAACACCCGGCGAACGGTTCCCTTTTCCGATCATCGCCCGAAGACCGGCTTCGATTAATTTCGGCGTGAAGAAATCCATCCGGTAACTGGTCGTGGGACCGATGGAACCGATAACTTTTTTCGGCGGTGTGGGTGTCGGCGCCGCATAAAACAAAACTACCCGTGACAAATCAACCGGCAGTTTCTCGCCTTTCAGCAGCGATTCATACAAACGCCGGTGCGCGACATCGCGCGCGGTGTAAACTTCGCCACTCAACAAAACCATATCGCCGGCCTTGAGCGAAGTTATAATTTCTTCCGTTAGAGGTGTTTTAACTTTTCGTGTTTCCATTGAATTAAGTGTCCTCGAAAAACTTGTTTTCGTTATGCTGCTTTTCGTATTTCCTTTCCTTCGTATTCCGGAAACATGATGATCGCAGGATGAATATCAAATGCTTTTGCTATTTGTTCCACACGCCTTTTCCCTATCTCCACCCGATTATTTTCCAAAAGGCTGATATTCGTCGCGCTGATTCCGCAACGTTTGGCAAGTTCGGCCTGTGTCCAGCCCTTTAATTCACGAAGCATGCGAATAACCTCACCGGTTGTCAACCTGACGTGCGGTTTTGCGGGAACAAATTCAGTTTTTTTGCTCGTTTTCATAAATTCTCCTAATCCCAATGATGGGATATGTGCATTATTGAAGTTGTTTTGTTCATAAAACAACTTCAAATTTACTAATATTCGTGAGGTGTTATCTCCAAAACAAGAACCGTAATCATTTCCTTCTCTACAGTATAAATGACCCTGTATTTCATACTCAAACGCGAGGAGCGCTGTCCTTCGCGTTTTCCTTTCAGCTTTTCATCGTGAAACCCCTGAAACTCTTTTAGCTTTTCCGGTCCATGACGGAATATAATATCCTTCCACAGTTCGTATTTCTTAACAACGGCTTCAGGCAACTTGCGGCATGTTTTTTCTATATCGCGATGTTCTTTAATATACCACATTATTAAGTTTAATAACCTATCAATTATAATAAGTCAAGACGAAACTCGATTAGCATTAAAAAAATGAACTTGGCTCAGATAGGGCAGAAAACTGAATGGTATTTTCAGATTTTACAATCGTACAAGCGCGACATCGCGCGCGTTATAAACCGCACCGCTCAATAAAACCATATCACCCGCATGAAGCGAGGTAATGACTTCTTTCGTCAGAGGTGTTTTAATTTTTCGTGCTTTCATTTTAATTAAGGATTATGTCACCGAATTTTCAAGAATCACCCTGGAAATACATAAAGTGCAAAAATAATAAAGTAAGATCCCCAAAACAATAGAACTGACAAGATTAAAATATTTTATCATTTGTGGATTTCCAGCATGTTTTTTAATTATAATTTTATAAATATTTCTGCTATGATATATCCTCCTACAAGCACAAAGAATACCATGAAATGTTTTATTGGAACTTCTTGTCTATAAACATTGAGTATAAATATTGTCGCAATGACTAAAAAGATGATTAGAACTATTGAATTATTTTTTTATAGAAAAGGTGAGGTTTTAATTTATTTTCATTTTCTTCTTCTTTCTCTGGATTCCCGCCAGCACGGGAATGACGGCTTAGTAAAAAGCTCCAGAGGCAAGGCGCGCGAGGCCTTGGAAGTGAGGTGTGCTTTTGTGTACGCCGCAGCGCCTCAATGCTGAAGCGCAACACAGCAAGTGGGCTTTTTACAGAGTCGTCTCCTTGTGGCGCGCAACATGACACTGTATATTCACCGCCACTGGAAGCGACGCGATATGGCTGGGCATCATTTCGATATGAACCGCCAACGTGGTCACGCGGCCGCCCAGTCCTCCCGGACCGATGCCCAGGTTATTAATGCTTCCCAACAATTCTTTTTCTATCTGTTCTGCTCGTTCGTCAACTCTGTTTTGTTCTCCCACCGGCCGTAACAGCGCTTTCTTGGCCATCACACACGCCTGTTCGAGCGATCCGCCGATACCGACGCCGACGATGATCGGAGGACAGGGATTGGCGCCGGCATTTTCCACCGTCTCCAGAACGAATTTTTTGATGCCGTCGATTCCCGCGGCGGGAGTAAGCATTTTCGCGGCGCTGCAATTTTCGCTGCCGCCGCCCTTGGGCATGGCGATGATTTTTAAATGACTGCCGGAAACGACATCGACATGAATGATTGCCGGCAGATTATCCGTGGTATTTTTTCTGGTGAAAGGATCGCAGACGGATTTTCGCAGATAGCCATCGGCGTAAGCTTGTCGCACACCTTCTTCAATCGCCGCGTGTAATGGCATTCCGGTAATGTGAACATCCTGGCCCAGTTCCACAAAAACAACGGCCAGGCCTGTGTCCTGACAAATCGGCGTTTTTTTGCAGCGGGCGATATCGGCGTTTTCGATGATTTTCTGCAGAACCTCTCTGCCGGTTGAAGATTCCTCACGGGAGAGTGCCTCATGCAGCGCTTCGACAACGTCTTCGCCCAAAACGGTATTGGCTTCGATAAAAAGTTTTTTTACCGCCTTGATGATTTTCGCCGCGTTAATCCGCCGCAATTTTGTCTTGGTTGTTATTTCCGCTTCCATATTGTTTTACTCTTTTGTTTTATGCCGTTTCGTTTTCAATGGACAATGACTGTTTCTTGCCTGACCACGCTTTAAAACAGTCAGAGGCAAGGTACGCGAGCCCTGAGAAGTGCGGCGTACTTTTAACGTACGCCGCAACGCCGATCTGCCCCAAAATCCATTGTAGCATTTTGCTTTCAAAGGATAACGCAGCAGCGAGAAGGAGGCCCCGCAGGCGTATTACTAATACGTTGAGGAAGCCGACGACGCTGCCAACAACGTTAGCCGAAGAAAGCGGAATGCTACGACATGCCGCGTCTATATTCCAACGATTTCGATATCGTCATCTTATCGATATATTTCAAATCCCCGCCCATCGGCACACCCATGGCGATGCGCGTTAACTTGATATTTTTATCTTTGAATATCCGGGTCAGCAGCAAGGCGGTGGATTCTCCCTGAACATTCGTATTGGTGGCAACGATTATTTCCTTGATATTTCCTTCATTGATCCTCTGAACAAGTTCGCCCAGACGCAGATTATCCGGTCCGATACCATCCAGCGGAGCCAGCGCTCCGTGCAGAACATGATAAATCCCGCGATATCCGCCACTTTCTTCAATGGCCGCCAGTGCGTCGGGATCTTCCACCACACAAATGGTTTCTTTATCCCGGGATGCATCGCTGCAAATGTGGCAGGTGTCCTCTTCCGTCAGATTCAGACAAATGCGGCAAAGTTTGATTTTTCGTTTGACTTCCACAATGCTCTCCGCCAGTTTTCTTACATCATCTTCGGTGGAGCGCAGAATATAATTGGCCAGCCGCGTGGCCGTTTTTTCACCGATGCCGGGAAGCTTGCCCAACTCGGAAATAAGTTTTTTGATCGGTTGTGCGTATGCTTTCATAAATCTTCATTATCCGGTTTAAAATCCGGGAATATTCAATCCTCCCGTAATCTTGCTCATTTCCGAGGCGCTCATTTCCTGAGCTTTACGAATTCCTTCGTTGATCGCGGCGGCGACCAGGTCTTGCAGCATTTCGATATCTTCGGGATTTACGACTTCCTTCTCGATTTTTAATGATACAATTTCATATTTGCCGTTTACCACAACACGAACCATACCGCCGCCCGCTTGCGCCTCAACGGTTTTTGTTTCCAGTTCCTTCTGCAGGGTGGCCATGCGCTCCTGCATCTTCTTGGCCTGCTTCATGATGGTGTTAAAATTCTGCACTATTTATCCTCCCGATATTTGACAATTTATTGCTTGATTGTTTTTTACGAACTTACTTTTTCCGGTTGAACCCTGATTTCCACTACTTTGGCGTCGGAAAGCTCATCCATGACTTTCTGCAAAAGAGGCTGTCTCATCGCCTCCCGCTTGACGTCGTTTATAATACTCGCCTGACTGCGCGTCTTATTTCCATTGGCCGCACCGTTTTCCACATTCACCGTTTCAATTTTCAACGTCACATTTTTCTGAAAAAACTTTCCGGTTATTTCTTCCAGTTTTTCTTTCTGCCTTGTTTTTATTTCGTCCAGAAATAAGCAGTTCGCGGGAAATCCTATTGTCAGACAATTATTTTCGTAACCGCAGATTTCAACGGAATCAATTTTTGCCGCCAGAATCGGGCTTTCCTTTTTGATAAACTTTTTCAGATTGTCGCGCAGTTCTTTCAAATCCGACAGGTGATTCGCCGATGAAATATTTTCATTTTTCGATTCCACAGACAAGCCGTTTTCCGTTCCGGAATCCAATATTGCGCTGCTTGGACCCGGAGCAGCATTTACGGTGTTGACCGGCAACCCGCTCTGTAATTTTTTCTCGATGTTTTCTATAGTCGCAATAATGTCACCCAGGGGAATGATCGGCTCCAGATAGGCCATCTTGACGATGATGGTCTCCAGTTTCATGCGCGGTTCCTGACTGCGCCGGAAATTTCCCTCTTCCGCGATCAGAATTTCCAGATAACGCTGAAGGGTTTCCCGCGATACGCTCTGCACCTGATCGTTCAGCTTTTCAATCTGCTCGGCGGCAATATCAAACGACGAACTGCCGGCGGCGGCAATTTTAACCAGCAGCAGATTTCTGAAATGTTTGAGCAGCATTTGATAAAAATACTTCATGTCGATTCCGGCCAGATAGGCTTCCTCCAGAATCATCAGACAGGCACCGGCGGCCTGGCTCAAAACCGCCTCGGACAGACGGAAAAGATAATTTCTGGCAGCCAGCCCCAGGCACTCTTCCACATCCGTATCCTTGATATCCAGGCCCGCATAAGAAATCACCTGATCGAAAATGCTTTGCGCGTCGCGCATGCTGCCGTCGCCCGCCTCGGCAATCCAGGAAAGGGCGAGGGAACTGATTTGAATGCCTTCCCTGGAAGCGACCAGACTCAGATTGGCAATGATTTCTTTCAGCGGAATCCTCCGAAAATCGTAGCACTGACAGCGGGAAAGAATCGTGGCCGGAATTTTATGGCTTTCGGTAGTGGCAAAAATAAAAATAACATGCGCGGGGGGTTCTTCGAGCGTTTTCAAAAGCGCGTTGAAAGCCGGATCGGTCAGCATGTGCACTTCATCGATAATGTAAATTTTATAACGGGACGCCGCCGGAGCAAATTTGACATTCTCCCGCAGCTCCCGGATTTCATCAATGCCGCGGTTGGAAGCGCCGTCGATTTCATGCACATCCAGCGAAGAATTATTGGTAATCTCCACACAATTCGAACATTGATTGCAGGGCGTGGCTGTCGGGCCTTTTTCACAATTGAGCGCTTTGGACAGAATCCGGGCGATAGACGTCTTCCCGACGCCGCGGGGACCGCTGAATAAAAAAGCATGCGCCACGCGACCCTGGGCTATGGCGTTGCGCAGGGTTTTTACCACATGAGCCTGACCGGCGACTTCTTCAAACGTTTGCGGCCTGAATTTTCGGGCCAGAACCTGGTATTCCAACTGAACTCCTAACGTTGCTTCAAAACTGCGGAATAATTTTTACGCCTGTTCGCTGTTGTTAAGGATTGTGCGTTAGCCGACAAAAGAGCCGGACTTCTTCATTAAAAGTCAGCCGAAGCAGGCGATGGGATATACTGGTGACCGGGTTTACCGCAACACATGGCGTACATTGCTGCCGCTGCTTCCTTCCGGACCTGACGGGGTTCACAAGACTCCGTTGCGCGGGACCCGGCCATATTTTTCAAACAAAGAACGTGTTGAGACTATTAATCGATAAATGAACAGGAATCAACTCAAATTTTTCCAGTCCTGATCAGATAAGCAATCTTATTGTTTTTACGGAAGTTTATTGAATCACGAATGCTGTATTATTCCTGCGTAGACAGGGCTATCCCTGTGTGACTCGTACAAGGAACCATTCCCAATCCCGATTAATCAGGATTGGATAGTTCGCCTAGCTCTTCACTATAGTTCAGAGAGACTCTCTATGTTTCTGAAATTCGGGGCTCATTAAAATGGCGGAGAGAGCGGGATTTGAACCCGCGGTACACCTTTGGGGGCGTACACACGATTTCCAGTCGTGCTCCTTCAGCCGCTCGGACATCTCTCCGTTTCTAACACTTTGTCA
>JAGVUJ010000311.1 GCA_019136325.1 Deltaproteobacteria bacterium | reverse complement strand
GAGAAATCTGTTCGTTAAAACATACGCGGGAGCCATCGTGAACCGGTGGTTAAAAATTTATCGTGAAAGTGACTATAGCAGCAAACTCCGGCAACTTTTCACGGATAATAAACCGGCCAGGTAAAGCGGCTGCCGGACAAGCAGTCCCCTTGATTCCTTCGGGAACATGAAAAGATACAGAATGATTAATATGTTTGTGTTATTATACAAAAAACATTAAAATACTTTTTGGTATAACATACCAATCAGGGAGAGCGTCGCTATGCCTAACAAATTAAGCAAAGAATCAGGCGGACCGGGTATTATCATTCATTTCTCCGGAATCGTGGAAGCCGACGAGGCGGAAAAACTTCAGAAGCACATTCATGCCGACAAATCATTTCCTCAACTGCGTTATCAGATATGGGATTTTTCCAAAGCGGAAGAAATAAACATTTCCATCGATCAAATCCAGCATTTCGCCACGCAGGCGGCGATTGCATCCGATAAAAATCCCCAAATGAGAATCGCCATTATTCCCCGGAAAACATCGCATAACATTCTGGGGAAAACGTTTCATACGTTTGAAAAAGTCTGGGGCGCCTACGAATCGAAAAGTTTTCGGGACATTGACGCCGCACGCGAGTGGTGCCTGAGCGGCATAAAGTGAAACCACGCGCATGGCATGCGGGAAATCCGCATTGATTTTTCCCTGATGTCGGCGCCATCGGTTGGGTGTTCCGACAATGCAGACGAGGGTATCCCGAATCAGGCAACACGCTCCCAAATCAGGTCCATGATATTTCCCGCCTCATCACGTGCCGTCAGCGTCAGCGTATTTTCATGAAAGAGATATTCACGTTTGAGATCCGTTCCGATCCAGTCGGGCACCATCGCAGCTTTCACATGATGCACGACGGTGTTCCCCTGAATGTCATACGTTCCGCAATAGGACAGGAATGACGTCATGGCCATGATGTGCCGTATGCCCGCCCTGATGTATCTCAGAGACGTGAACAATCGCTTTGTGCGTAAGGCATCACTCAACTCTTCCGGAGAAACGCCGACGAGACGTCTTCCGGACTTCATCAGAATTGCATGCATGAAGCCGTCGGGCATATAGGATATATAACCCAGGGGATGCTCCGCGAACGGTCTGCTCACAACGCCGTGGGCTGATTTTTTCACGACAGACTTCAATGTCCAGGTTCCCAAGAACCTTTCATCACCGATATGACTCATACCATCTCCTTTTCATTCGACTGATCAGCGGACAACTTCCAGAATGATTTTCATGTCTTCTTTAGAAAGCTTGGCCGGGCTGTTTTTGCTGTCCGCCAGTTCAATGATTTTTCCCATGTGAACAGCTATCATGCCGAAACGGGAAAGCTGCGGAATTTTCAGCCTCCGTGTCCACGTGTTCAAAACCTCTAAAAATTGCCTGCAACCAGACAGATCGTCCTGACCGGCATCGCCGCCGAATATTTTCCCAATATCGGCAAAACGCTTCCGGGCGGCAGTATTTTTTTCATCAACAATCTTTTTAATGACAAAGGACATCACCGGAAACAACAGCTTGCCGCAGGCTATGCCGTGCGGCACGGGACAAAGTCCGCCCAGCGGTCCGGCTATGCCGTGTACCGCTCCCAGCCCGGATTTGCTGAGCGCGATTCCGGAAATCAGCGCCGCGTAAGACATCTTGGACCGCAGGGTCAGATCATTGCTTTGTCCAAGCGCCAGAGGTAAGAGACTTTCCGAGACGTAAGCCAGCGCTTTTAAGACCAGTTCATCGACAGCAGGATCCGCCTTGATCGACGTATAAGCTTCGATCAGTTGCGAGAGAGCATCCAGACCGCACGCCGTCGTAATGTGCCGTGGCAACGTCAGGGTCAGGGCGGGATCGACCAGGGCTATATCGGGCATATAAGCATCATGTCGGAAAGATTTCTTATAACCCTCTTTGCGGTCGCAGATCACGGCATTCTTTGTCGCTTCGCATCCCGTGCCGGCCGTGGTCGGAACGGCAATGAACGGAATCTTGGTGCCGGTCGGCTTTTTTGTGCCGACGCCTTCCAGGTAGTCTTTCACCGATCCGTCCGCGGTCAGCATGGCGGAAACTGCTTTCCCGAAATCGATCACACTGCCGCCGCCGATAGCAACCACAACGTTAAACGGTGTTTTCCGTAATTCCAAGACAACGGCATCAATCGCTTGTGTTGTCGGTTCGTCCCAGACAGACACCACACTGTGCTTGATATGATTCTGACCAAGCTGCGCAGCAAGCGTATTCAAGCGTCCGTGCCTTTTCAACGATTCGCCGCCGGTAATGATCAGCGCCTCCCGACCGTACAACTCGATCATTTTCGGAAGTTCTGAAAATTTTCCCGCGCCGAAAATAATGCCGGGAATACCGTTGATGTTCAGAGAGCTTATCGAGTCCATACGGATCTTTCCAGAGGCGCCACAACGTTATGGGCGATTCCTTCACGCGGCTCAGCCATCCAGGGTTCAACCGCATTGCGCCATTTTAAATAATGAGCGGTTTGCTTATGCGCGGCTGCCGATTCATCGGATTCGTAGGCCTCATACAAAGTGAACGCTGCCGGATTATCTCGGCGCTGCAAAACATCAAACCGGAGATTGCCCGGTTCGTTGATCGCATGCTGATGATTTTCCATCGTGGCGGCAATAAACTGCTCGACATTCTCCGGTTTAACAAAAACGTTTACAATCGTCACAATCATGTAAATCCTCCTGTCTGATCTTTTTATAACAAATTCACGTCCGACATAAAAGAAAAAAGGTCTTGCCCCGGTGGGCGCCCATACATCTTCTTCCGATTGATCCTGTCAAACAAACAGCGCTGTCGTGCTCATCATTCGCTGGCTGAGAAGCAGGCACTTTACTAAAAGGGAAATTCTTCCGGTACCGCAATCTTTTGCCGGACGGGCGCGTCTGAAATATTCTGTTTTACCGCTTTTTTGTGAACGCGATTCGGATGCACAAGGATGGATTTGGGATCGGTGGGACACGCCTTGGAACAGGCGCCGCAGCCGATGCAGTATCGGTTATCCACGACGGGATAGAGAATGTTGCCTTTATTCACAAAGGTGATGGTTTTCGTCGGACAGACTTCTACGCAGGCGCCGCAATTCTGGTGATTCCTGTAAACAACACATCGGTCTTTTAAAAGATCAACCTCGCCAATTTGTGTGATTTTTTTCTCGTCCGGAGAAAGCGGCAGGATGGCTCCCGTCGGACAGACCTGGCCGCAAACCGTGCATTCATATTCGCAAAAGCTGTCCGGATAATTCATTTTGGGCTG
>JAGVUJ010000353.1 GCA_019136325.1 Deltaproteobacteria bacterium | reverse complement strand
ACTGTTTTGCCTCATCATGGATAAACGCTTCGGTAAATGCCACAGGATCAGATGGGATAACTGTGTGGCGTGCAGTGAATGTTTCTGTAATCGCCGCTGCCAGGGTCCGGCCATCGAAATCAAACTGTCGGGAAAGCAACCGGATATCCCAAAAATCTTTCATGCGGCTGTTCATGATACCCCTTCTGACCATCGCCTCGAACTTCTCGGCAATCGTGCTCTCTTTGCTGTAGCCGCGGATTTGCGGCGCCGGCAGATCGATAATCGTCGGATAAGCCATCAGCTCGGGTGATGGAATTACAATATCGCCAAAACCGACATCAAGCTGAATCGATATCCTGGCGGTATCCAAAGAACCCCGGAAATTGATGCGGACGCCTTCGTAATCGGCGTCTTCGGTGATAATCTGTCCACGGATGCTGTCCGGGTCAAATACAATCCCATCCGGTTCCACTTCCTGAAGGCAAACATCACGGACCATGGCGATGATGGCATCCGTGCTGTTTTTCATCTTGCCCAGCATATCGATGTCCATCGTGGATCGAAACGCACGCACTTCCCACACCATGAGCATCAATGCGCCTTTGAGAATGAATTTCCCGGCATAAGAAGACCGGGAGAGCCTGTACAGGAAACGTTCGATCGCGTAGTATTGTAACAGATCGTTGAAGGGGCGTGCAGATTCTCTTGACTTGTTGAGAATACGCTGATGAACCGAAGCGGCAATGTTCCGGAGATGGGAGCTCGTCATAGCGTTGCCTCCAGATAGGGACGCATGACCTTCTCTACACGACATATCCGGGCATATTGCATGAGACTGTCCGCCTGGAAGCGTTTCCTCTGCCGATAGAATTTCAGCGCCTCCAGGACAACTTCGAGGCCGATCTTATTCCGGTATTTAAAACAGTCAGCCAGGGTTTTCTCCGGATTGTAAACTTTCACCGGGATGCCATCTACGTCGTGCTGCTCAATTCCCTCCGCAAATGCAGGACCACTGAACCAGAAAATACGGAGCGGCGGATAATCGAGCCTTGGAGGTTCGGAACCCCGCGGCAGGGCGAGATAAATTTCATGGGGGATTTCGGTGGTCAGCTCGTGATAGGAAAGAGCGGAAATAAGACAGATAACACCTTTGGGGACTTTCAGGGCAACGGTCGCCAGATCCGGGTTTCCAAGCGAAGGCATATCGGCAAAGCGGTACATCCCGCGCCCCATTCGCTCGATAACCCCCTGATCACGCATGGCGTAGATGGTCCGGGGATGGATTCCCGACTTGATTGCCTCTCCGGTGCGAAAGGCGCCTGTTGAAGAGTGGAGCATGGCTCTGGCCCGCTTTATGGCCTCTGTGTCCTGCTTTTTACTGATTCGCGGCATGGATAATATTACCTGCATTAGTTTTTATTTGCCTGTAATTCTATCCAGACGAATGAGTTATGTCAAGCGGAAACCATGATTGATTACTCTAAAGGTTGCTTCTACCAGGGGCAAATGTTAAAATTAATTACGTTAATGGAAAATAAAAGGGTATTTTACAGAGGAGAATTACCGTGTCACAAATAGAAATGCTTGAACAAAATGTCAAACAGCTTAGCCCCAGCGAACTGTCCGCTTTTCGCGCCTGGTTTATAGATTTTGATGCTGCCAAGTGGGATCGTCAGTTGGAAACGGACGGCGAGACCGGCAAACTGGATAGATTAGCGCAAAGCGCCCTTGAGGAACATCGGGCGGGAAAGACGAAGCTCATTTGAAACACTTTGCATCGTCGGACTTCTGATAAAATCCTTGCATAAAATCATTATCATTCTCCAAAGATACAGCTGGTTAACATTTATGGTCAAATAGTATCGGCAAATTTGATTTTTGCCGATGTTTTTGTACCATGAATAAAAACAGTAATCCCAATAACCTCAATAATTTGTTGATAATCAAGGGTTAATCATGTAGATTGACTTTATGGAAAAGGACGATATTGTAAAGTACTGGATCGAATCGTCGGATTCTGATTTTCAGGTCATGGAAAGTCTTTTTGAAAACGGGCATTACGCCTGGTCCTTATTTCTGGGGCATCTGGTCGTTGAAAAATTGCTGAAGGCATACCATGTAAAAAAAGTTGGCGCGGATTATCCCAGAATCCATAATCTGCCGGAAATTGCCCACAAAGCGTCGCTTGAATTATCCGACGAGCAAAAGTTAGTCATGGCGGAGCTGACCACATTTAATCTCAGGGCAAGATACCCTGATTATAAGAACCGGTTTCAGAAGAAAGCCGATCGCCAATATACGGAGACGCACCTCAACAAAATACGGGAAATGAGAAAATGGTTACAGGAAAAGATAAAAGGATAATCTACGAAAAGATCAGGGACTACGTCAAGACACTTGAAAAGAACAAGGTGCCGATCTGGCGTTTATATCTGTACGGCTCCTATGCAAAAAACACATTTCATCCCGACAGTGATATTGATCTGGCCGTGTTCTGGGATCGCGACGATATTGACGGAATGGACGAGGATGTCCAGTTAAGAATGTTGAGCTGGGATGTCGATCTGAGGATTGAACCCCATTCTTTTGCCCGCACCGATTTTGATGAAACCGATCCGTTCGTCCGGGAGATCATCGCAACGGGTGAACGTATTCTCTAAACCACTATCCTTGTCGAATTCTTTTCTTTCCCCAACAAAGGCACCCCAGGTAGATGCCCGGATGCCTTTGTTGGGTAATGTTGCTGGCATTAATCGCTTAGAAGGGAATGTCGTCCAGTGCTCCCGCCGCCTCTGACGCGTCCGTCAGTTCCGGTGCAGCTGCTGCGTTGCCGTTCTTTCCGGAGAGCAGCTCCAGTTCCCTGGTGCGGATTTCGACAACGCTGTGGTTGGCGCCTTCGGCATCCTGCCAGGTGCGCTGGGTGAGCTGGCCGCGGATACCGACCTTGCTCCCCTTGGCGCAGTATTCCCCGACAATCTCCGCCAGGCGCTGGAAGGCCGTGACTTTGAACCAGTGCGTTTTCTTGACTTTCTCGCCGTCCTTGTTCTTGTAGTTCTCATTCACGGCAATGTTGAAATTGGCGACCGGCACGCCCTGCGCCGTGTATCTGATTTCCGGATCATTTCCCAAATTTCCGACGACTGTGACTGTGTTGATCATGGCTGAAACCTCCTTAAATTTATTTTACGTGCTGACAGTATTGATTTAATTTGCTGTTGAATTTGTTGCCGCTTTGCCGTTCAGCGCTTCCTGGACCTTGACCACCAGCTGATCTTTGAGTTCTTCCAAGGCCTGCAAGTGATCCTGATTTGCCTCATTGAGCGTGGCCTTGATGGCATAGGACAC
>JAGVUJ010000236.1 GCA_019136325.1 Deltaproteobacteria bacterium | reverse complement strand
GATGAATTGCTTCTCGGTTACCTCTGCGGCGAAAAGGCGTTGCTGGATGTGCCGTGAGGAGTGAGTGTCAGAAAAACGAATCAGGCTCCGGCGCAAAGACATTTCCGGATGTTCGCACGCGTGGAAAGCAGCTACTGCTTCCCGGCCGAAATCGCACACGGGGCCGTCCAGGATATTTTTAACCGCAAAATCGATTATATCTTTCTGCCCCACTTTCGAGATATGGAAAGTTATGAAACGATTGCGCCGGCCAATTTCTGCCCCATCACGCAAAGCCTGCCTTATTACATCAAAAAAGCTTTCCCGGAAATTCCGGACGAAAAATATTTAGCGCCGGTGGTCAGCTTCATGTACGGCATTGAAAAAGCCTCCGAATCTTTCATCGCAATGGCCGCAACGCTGGGATTTCCTGAAAGTGAGGCCAAAACAGCCTTTAACATCGCTTACGAAAAACAAATGGAATGTTTCGCCCGTTTTTCTGAATTGGGTAAACAGGCGCTTGACGCGGCTCGTCAGGCCAAACGATCGGTAATTGCGATTCTGGGACGTCCCTATAATTCTTTTACCGCCGACGCCAACATGGGCATCCCCCGGAAATACACCTCCCGCGGTTATTCGGTCATCCCGTTCGATATTCTTCCCTTCGAGGATCAGTCCATATATCCCAACATGTACTGGTATTACGGCCAGCAGGATATGAAAGTCGGCACTCTTTTGAAAAACGAGGACAACATCTTTCTCACCTATATTTCCAATTTTTCCTGCGCGCCCGATTCCTTCATGCTGCATTATTTGAAGTGGATCATGGGCACCAAACCGTTCCTGATCCTGGAGCTGGATTCGCATACCGCCGACGCCGGTGTTGATACGCGCATCGAGGCGTTTCTGGACATTATTGAAGGATATCGCTCCAAGCTCACGAATATCCGTGAAGAACGGTATGATAATGGTTTGCGTTTTATTAACAATCCGGGTGAAGTCATCCACATCAAAAATGACATCACCGGCGAAAAGATACCGATTAAAAACAATCCGCGCATTAAACTGCTCTTATCCAACATGGGCAGACTCTCGGCGGAACTGGTCGGCGCAACGATTCGCGGACTGGGTATCAACGCGGAAACCATGCCCGTGCCGGATATCTATACACTGCAAATGGCGCGCAATCACGCTTCCGGCAAGGAATGTCTGCCGTCGCATCTCGTTCTGGGCAGCGCTCTCAAATATTTATCTTCCGAGAAATATCGTAAGGATGAAATCTATATTCTGTTCGTACCCACAACAACGGGACCCTGCCGGACCGGCCAGTACTTTGTCTTCTACGAAAACCTTTTCAAGGATTTGCGCCTCGAAAATGTGGTGGTCTTCACGATGGATTCGGACAACTCCTACACCGAACTGGGACCTCAATTCACCAAATATGCCTGGTGGTCGGTTGTTATCGGCGACTATATGAAAGATGTTGAAACATCCCTCAGAACATGCGCGGCCGATCCGATTGAGGCCATAAAAATGTATGATCAGATCTGGCAGAAGATGCTCGGCGTCGCCGAAAAGGATATCACCAGAGTCCTTCCCGAATTGAAAGACATTGCCGGCACGATTTCTCAAATTCCGCTGGCCCGGAAAATGAACGATTGCCCGAAAGTGCTGATTGTGGGAGAAATCTACGTCCGGCGTGATGATTTCGCCGTTGATGAATTGATTCAGCAATTCAGCAAGCACGGCATCGTTGGCAAAGTATCCAGTGTCGCCGAATGGTTTTACTATTGCGACTTTGTCCGGCATTACGAACTCAAAAAGAAACTGAATCTGGCACCGTGGTACCGGCGCATATTCACCCGTGAATTTCGGGATATCATCAACTGGAAGATTGAACATGCGTATAAAAAAAATGTTGAAAAAAATATCCGTAATACATTGAGTACAACCGGCCTCGTTCCTCATACACCACATGATATGCAGGAAATTATGAAAAACACTGAAAAACATTTCGTCGGCCTGGAGTTGCATTCCGAAATCAGCGTCTCCAGCGGCGTTGCGGCGACCGCGATGATGGACGGCTATTCGGGCATTGTCAACATCTCGCCATTTGCCTGTCTGATCGGCCGCGTGATCGAGGGACTTTTCACCCCCTGGGCGAGAGAAAGAAAGTATCCGGCCATCTCTATTGAAATCGACGGCAACCTTCTGCCCCCCAACGTGCTTTCCAAGCTGGAAATCTTTATGCTGAACGTCAAACGATTCCGGGGCAAAGGCGACAGCCATTCCATGGTGGAACAGGACGGCGCCAGGTCCGTTGCCATTGATCATAAGATCATCCGCTGAGTCCACATGAAAAGACCTCCCTCGTCAGCTACACGGGGGAGGTCTTCCTGCCAGGATCCTTCACTATGGTCTTCTGCTGCGTCAGGCTTTTTGGGGCGCTTTAAGCAGAACAAACGCCATCACCATGCCGACAACCGCCAGTACGGCCGTGGGATAAAATGCATAGGTATACGTTCCAAAGACGTCCTTGGCCTGACCGGAGATAATGCCGCCGATGATAGCGCCCACGCCGTATGCAAAAAAGACTACGCCGTAGTTGCGCGCATAATTTTTCATACCGAAGAACGTCGCCGTGGCCGTAGGAGCGATAGCCAGCCAGCCGCCGAGGCACAGCCAGAAGCCGATGAAGCTGAGCGTATAACCTGAATCCTGCATAGCCATAGTCAAAAAAATGAATAAACCATCTGGGAAACCTGTTGTATAAAGGGATAGGCAAATAACCCAATAGTAAACAGGAGGTACCCAGATGGTAAAAAAGCATAAGAAGAATAGCAAGAAAAGGCATATCAGTAAACACTTTAATCAGAAAGACGGGAGGGCCAGGAAAATCAATGCTTCAACGGTTTATGGGACATGCAGCGAGCAGATAAGCCCGTTTGGCGGGCTTTTGGGACTGACTAAAGTTTTGGAGCTGTTTGATTTTGAGAAACATTTTAATGAAAGCTACCATGCGCCGCAGCGGGAAACCCAGCTGGGCGACTACGCCATGGTCATGGGGCTTGTGATGCTAATGTTTATCGGATTCAACCGGGTCTGGCATTTTGTTTACATTCGCTTGGAGGCCATGCTTTGTGGCATCTTCAGAGTGGATAAACTTCCGGCATCCAGCACTTATTGGCGTTACCTGGACAGCCTGGGGATCAATCAGGCCCAGTCCCTGTTGAGAATCATGAGCCGTTTGAGACAACAGGCATGGAAACGATGCGGAATTCAATACAGCCACATTGCTATCGATATCGATGCCACCGTGGAAACCATCTATGGCGATCAGGAAAGCGGACGGGT
>JAGVUJ010000144.1 GCA_019136325.1 Deltaproteobacteria bacterium | reverse complement strand
CAATAGGCTTTACAAGCCTATTGCCTTATGTTATTAGAAAAACGATGAAAAAACCATTAAGGAGAACTGTATGTCCGGCCATTCCAAATGGAGCACGATTAAAAGAAAAAAGGGCGCGATAGATGCCAAACGCGGTAAAATATTTACTAAAATTATCAAGGAAATAACTCTGGCGGCAAGGCTGGGTGGAGGGGATATTGAAGGCAATTCGAGGTTAAGGCAGGCCGTCATGCTGGCCAAGGAAGAAAATATGCCCAAAGATAATATTGAACGGGCAATCAAAAAAGGTACCGGAGGCGGCGAAGGCGCGGCTGCCTATGAAGAAGTCACCTATGAAGGGTACGGACCGGGCGGGGCGGCGGTTCTAGTGGAAATTATGACGGATAATAAAAACAGAACGGTTGCAGAAATCAGACATATCTTTTCGAAGCATGGCGGTAATCTTGGCGAAAACGGCTGTGTCGCGTGGATGTTTGCCAAGAAGGGGAGTATCGTTATCGACAAAAAAGTGATTGATGAAGATGCGCTGATGGAACTGGTTTTGGAAGCCGGAGCGGAGGATGTGAAAACGGAAGACAGCGAGTACGAAGTGATCACCGATCCCGGTTCCTTTGAAGCGGTCAAGAAAATCCTGGATGACAAGGGGATTAAGCATCTGGAAGCCAGAATCGGCATGATTCCGTCCAATACCGTCAAACTGGAAGTCAACAAGGCGGAGCAGATGCTGAAGATGATGGAGAAACTGGAAGATAACGACGATGTCCAGAACGTATATTCCAATTTCGATATTGATGAAGAGGTCATGAAGACGTTGAGTTGATACCCATAAAAACCATTTATAAAAATGCGGGATGAATAACATTGCGAATTCTGGGGATAGATCCGGGCAGTCACGTCACCGGTTACGGCATCATTGAAAAAAAAGGAAACTATCTTAAGCATGTTGCTCATGGTGAAATAAAGCCGAAGAAAAGTTCGTCTCTGTCGGAAGTCTTGATATATATTTATCAGCAGCTTTCCTCTCTGATTGCGCAGACGGTTCCCCAGGCTGTCGCGCTGGAAAATATTTTTTACGGTAAAAATGTACGCAGTTTGATCAGACAGGCGCAGGTGAGAGGCGTGGTGATTTTTGCCGGCGCGGCTCAGGATGTGAATATTTTTGAGTATTCGCCGCTGGAAGTCAAAAAAGCGGTTGTGGGCTACGGTAGAGCGGAGAAACAACAGGTACAGGTGATGGTTAAGGCTATTTTAAATCTGCCGGAGACGCCTTCCCCGGATGCGGCAGACGCTCTGGCAACAGCCATATGCCATGCCAATTTTTTAAAGGACACCCCCATCTGATGATTGCTTTAATCAGCGGGACCATTGCATACAAGGGCATCTCACAGATTATTGTTGACGTGCAGGGTGTCGGTTATCGGGTTTTTATTCCCTTGACGACTTTTTATGAACTGCCGGAAACCGGTCAGGTCATTTCGTTGCATATTCATACGAATGTCAAGGAGGATGCCATTCATTTGTACGGTTTTCACACGCTTCAGGAAAGAGACCTTTTTCAATTGATGATTTCCGTCAGCGGCATTGGTCCGAAGGTTGCCATGAATATCCTTTCCGGCATCGCGGCGCCGGAACTGCTCAGGGCCATCTCCGGCGGCAATGTGAACAAACTGGTGAATGTTCCGGGCGTCGGTAAAAAAATGGCCGAGCGTCTTGTCCTGGAGTTGAAGGAAAAGGTTCTGAAAAAAATGACAATCGAAGAGGCTCCCGAAGATCAATCGCAGCATCTTGCGGATGATCTCATGCAGGAAGATGTCCTTTCCGCTTTAATGAATCTGGGATATCGAAACAATGTTGCCCGGGATGCGCTCAACAAGGTGCTGCGCTCATCCGAAGCAAAATTGAGTATGGATAAAATTCTGAAAGAGACATTGAAAATTCTAGCCGGGTAAAAAGACGTATAAGGAATCAGCGATGGAAAAATCGAAAAAAAATTCTCTCATCAGTCCTTCATGCGCGGAAGAAGAAAATGATTTTGAAATCACCTTAAGACCGACCATGTTAAAAGATTATGTCGGTCAGGAAAAGGTGAAAAGCAATCTTGCCATATTCATCGAAGCCTCCAGAAAACGCCGGGAAGCCCTGGACCATGTCCTTCTTTACGGTCCTCCGGGACTCGGAAAAACGACGCTGGCCTATATTATTGCCAGAGAGATGAACGTCGATATCAAGGTTACATCGGGGCCGGTTATCGAAAGGCCGGGAGATCTGGCGGCGATTCTGACGAATATGCATGAAAACGAAGTGCTTTTTATTGACGAGATACATCGCCTTTCCCACGTCGTGGAGGAAATTCTGTATCCGGCCATGGAAGATTTTCATATCGATATTCTGATCGGACAGGGACCGTCTGCCCGATCGATGAAACTGGATATTCCCCGGTTCACTCTGGTGGGAGCAACGACGAGAGCCGGATCGCTGACCTCGCCTCTGCGGGATCGTTTCGGCATGCATTTCCGTCTGGAATTTTATTCGCCGAAGGAACTGGGCGTGATCATTAAACGGTCGGCCTCTATTCTGGGTGTGAAACTGACGGCTTCCGGCGCCGAGGAACTGGCCGGACGTGCGCGGGGCACACCCCGTATAGCCAACCGATTGCTCAAGCGCGTTCGCGATTATGCCGAAGTGAAGGCGGACGGGACCATTGACGGAAAGATAGCACAGGAAGCGCTGACCGCTTTTGAAGTTGATCAGAAAGGGTTTGATCAGATGGACAGAAGACTGCTGTTGACGCTGATTGAAAAATTCAACGGCGGTCCGGTCGGTATCGAAAGTCTTGCCGCCGCCATCGGAGAAGAAAGGGTCACCATTGAAGATGTCTATGAACCATTCCTGATTCAGGAAGGTTATCTGCAAAGGACGGCCCGCGGACGGATCGCCTGTTCCAGGGCTTATGAACATTTCGGTCTGAAGGCTTCCGGGCAGACCGAAATTTTCTAAACGAACAACGTATCACGACGGATGTTGTTGTAAGATGAAAATATTAATGCATATTTGCTGCGGTCCCTGCACGATTTATCCTCTGAAAGAATTAAGAACACAGGGACACGAGGTCACCGGTGTCTTTTACAATCCCAACATTCACCCGTATCAGGAATATAAAAAGCGTTATCAGACCTTAAGCCATTACGCGGATCAAATATATTTAAAAATCATCTGGCCGGAAGATTACTTGATGGAAGAATTTTTAAAGGGCGTCGCTTTCAAAGGAAAAGAAAGGTGCTCTTACTGTCTGCAGGATCGTCTGACGTTTACAGCTCAGATGGCCTTGCAGGAA
>JAGVUJ010000356.1 GCA_019136325.1 Deltaproteobacteria bacterium | reverse complement strand
GCGGTTTGCTTTTAGACTTATCTTTCATTAACTCCATAACCGTCTTTTCATCGTAGATTTTTAAGCCCTTCTTGTTGCCGGTGGCAAACTCGACATATTCTTCCATCGTCATTAGATGCGGCGTCTTTTTTGGTTTTTTCATTCAATTTACCTCCTTGTTGTCTAAAAATACGCGCCATTCGGTTTGCGTGCCACTGATCCGGGTGATGCGGAATAGGCGGCCGTTGATGCGGGCGGCATCCGGGGTTTTGGATGCAAAATATTTATCCTTCCGGGCATTGCGGCAGGTGGCGATCATGCGCTTTGTGCCGGCCAGAACAGCCTGGAAGGATTCTTCGGGAAGGGTGACGGTTAATGGTCTCATGATTTCACCGCCTGGCGCATCAATTCGATGATTTTTTCCTGCATGGATTTTCCCTCGCGGGCGCAGAGGGCTTTGAATTCTCGTCGCAGGGCTTCCGGAACCTGGCGGATGATCATCTGTCCGGTTTGGCCGGTTTCTTCCGCGTGGATTCCCGCCGCCCAATCTTGCGGGCATGACATATGCGCTCCGCCGACTCTAAGATTGTAAACGCCAGCCTCAGACTGGACAATATTGCCAAATACGCCTTTTTGATGCTTTGCCGGGTGTTCGTACAACCCGGATGATTGCCATTTTGTAGCCATTAGATCACCTCCTGGGGATAAATATCAACTGACGTCGGGCCGCAAGCAAGGCACTTGCAGCCTAATATATTTTTGATAACGTCTTCCGCACAACACGGATTTCCGGCGACGGTTACGCGGATTGTATCACGCTCACGCTCGACTTTGTGGGAACAATAATAATCAAATCCTTTTGGACCAGTGGGGCTGAGTTCTTCTCCGTTTGTGTCGATCGAAGGATAATATTTGGTTTTTCCGCGCCCAGCTTCTTGCAAAATTTTAAAATAACAGCCATCATGTCCGCCTTCTACTCCGATGATTTTGCTAATATTCATGATTTTATCCTTTCCGGCTTTTCGCCATTTGTGTTATGTTTCTTTCCCGCCCGGACCCTGGGATTGGTCTCCCAGGGTGGCGACTCCCGCCAGTAACCGGGCGGGACCTGTTAGATTGACAACCCTCTGCGCTTAACTTCCGCGATCAGATCAGCGTCCGACACGCTGCCCAGGTCAACCGGCGAGTGCTCAATGGCTTTATCCGCCTGTTTTACATCCCATGCCTTACGCGCTTCCGCCGCGTCGCACGCGCCCAGCGATCCATCAGGCATTACAACATACCATCCGGCGTCCGTGTTGCCGCCACGATGATCTTTCTGTCCCGTACGGATGATGTCTCCGGGATTGGCCTCAATCTCAACCTCTCCGCCATCATCATCGCCCAGGTAACGGCCCCATTCTATTTCCGGCTTGCCTCCCACCGGCCAGGATGTGATCTTTGCTATCCACGGCCGCCCGTAACGTCTCTGGTTGTAGCCATTAAATTCTTGCGATACTCTCATGATTTTTTTCTCCCTTCGTTTTTTTGTTTTCCGGCGGGTGGTCGGGCCGCCTTTATTTTGATGATAAAATATATCATATACATCAAGATGTCAAGGGTTTTTTTATGATTTTTTTAATAAATAATTGCGTAATATTATCAATACTTTACGATTTTACAATAAAAAAAGGGGCCTTTCGGCCCCTTCCGGCGATTAATACCAATCGCCGCCCCAGGTTTTAAACATGGCAAATCACCCCCTTTTTACGGCTCAAATATGGCGTCGTGCTGAACAGCAGGCGCACATTGCCGTTTTCATCGACTGCCGGACGGTCGTTTTTGCCAATCACCCGGTATAAACAATGGTTCTGGATGCTGATCCGGTGGCGCGGATCGTTCCAGACGATTTTTAATAGTTCTTTGTGGCTATGGACCTGCTTGTTTTCCTTCCAGGACACAAATCCGGACCGCAGCAGGTAATCGCGGATGTTGTTTTGCTTCAGTGTTCCATCAAATACCGGCCCGCGCGCCATGACGGCCTCAAATTCGTCATATCCGACGACTCCGCCGGCGTCTCCGTAGCGGTCAAAGCAGTGATTGACGAAGTCTTGCAGGACGGGCATGGTCAACCCCAGCGTGTTTTGCAAGTCGGAAAAGAAATTCGACCGGTTCGGCATTCCTTTTTTGGCGACGGCGAAGCCTTCGCGGATGAAATATTGCGTGGCCTCCCGAACATATGCGCGGTTTGCATCGCCCAGGGTGTTGACAGCGTCGCCCAAGCGCGCTTTTCTGTTGTCGGCCAGCATGGACAGGCGCTTTCGCTTAATGTCGAGCATTTCGAGGCAGACGTGGTTGATGCCACAGGCTTTTAGTGTGCCGGCCATTGTTTCGAGGTCTTCGCGTGGCATCCAGGCTTCGGAAAGCGGGTTCATGGCGACTATGGTCAGGTATCCGGCGTCGTGAAAGGCTTTGGCGATGCGCAATCTCTCGGTCGGAGACGGCGCGCCCGGTTCGATCAGCCTGGCGACGACATCGCGAAGCGTGGTGATGGTGATATACATGGCGACGTTTTTTTTGCCTTCCAAGACTTCAAAGGCCTCATCCATGCCGTGGCCTGTTTTGGTCTGGATAAAAATGCCGTTCGGGATCTGCGCCAGGTGGGTGAACAGGGCTACGGTGTCGCGCGCGTTGCGTGGTGTGAATGGGTCGGAGCGGTTGGATACGCAAATCGGGTATCCCATTTTGACCAACAGGTCGCGGTAGGTGACGGGTTCTTTTTTGTGGATGGCGTTGATGGCGCCGGTCAGGTTGCCGTGCCGCTCTTCTTTGTTGATGTTGGCAAAACAATAGGCGCATCCGTTGCGGCAGGTGTCGCCGGAATAGTCCAGCGCCGCCGGATGAAATAAATATCCCCCCAGAAATACTTCAAGCATGGTTTCCTCCCATAAGTTTGATTAACGCTATTTTATCGCTTTTGATGCCAAACCCTTCTTTTATTTTTTGCCATTTTTCGTAGTCCGGCCGATCCAGGATGACGGTGACAGGGAAGCGCTCTTCGGTGTTTTGCGCGTGGGCGTCGTAATGGTCTTTGTCGTCCTTCGCTCCGCCGTAATTGCCGGTAAAATTTTTCAGCATGGTGTGCGGATCATCTTGAAACGGTATTTCATCAAACCCGATCAACTCAATGTCCAGCGGGTCTTCGAGTTTGAGGTCGTCCAGAAGTTCTTTGAGCAGGTCGTCGTCAAATTCGCCGCCGTGTTTGTTCGCGGCGATGTTGGCTTGCTTTTCTTTGATTTCGGGCCAGTCCACTTCGCGGTAGGTGAGGCGGCCGTGCGGGGTTTCGATGTAGCCGGCGGCGACGGTGCCGGTTTTATCGGTC
>JAGVUJ010000220.1 GCA_019136325.1 Deltaproteobacteria bacterium | reverse complement strand
CGATGCAAAAAATCCCAGACCGGCAAGATAAAGAATCATCATGGCGGCAAAAATTGCCGCGCCCTGCCGTCGATTTTTCAACATGGCCCCGAAAGTAAAAGGAAGCGCCATCGGAATCAGTAACAGTCCCAGTATTTCCAGAAAATCCGTCAGTGGAGTAGGATTTTCAAAAGGGTGAGCGGAATTGGCATTGAAAAAGCCGCCGCCGTTGGTGCCGATTTCTTTGATCGCTTCCTGCGAGGCCACCGGACCAACAGCGATAATCTGTTTACCGCCTTCCAGCGTTTGAGCGGTAATGGAACCGTTTAATGTTTGCACAACCCCCTGCGAAATAAGAAGCAGCGACCAGATGATGGCGAGAGGAAGCAGCACATAAAAAATGGAACGGGTGAGATCGACCCAGAAATTCCCGATCGCTTTGGAAGTCTTACGGACAAAACCTCTGATGAGAGCAACAACGGCGGCAATACCGACGGCTGCCGAAAGAAAATTCTGAACCGTCAATCCCAGCATCTGTGTCAGATAGCTCATTGTCTGTTCGCCGCTGTAGGCCTGCCAGTTCGTATTGGTTACGAAGGAGATGGCCGTATTCAAAGCCGTATCCCAACGCACCGCTCCCAGCTTCTGGGGATTGAAGGGTAGCTTTCCCTGAACAAGCTGCAGAATAAACAATACCGCAATGCCGATGATGTTGAAGATCACCAAAGAAAATGCATACGTCTGCCAGGACATTTCTTCCTTTTCATCAACACCGAATAACCTGTAGAGGATTCTCTCCACCGGTGCAACAAGCGGAGTCAGAAAATTTTTTGCGCCGCGGAATACATTGGCCATGAACTCACCCAACGGAAAAGCCAGTGCGGCCGTAATGAACGGCAGCAATATAATACAAAGCCAATCGTTGATTGTCATTTAAGCCTCCTTAAAGCCGAGTCGGCCTTTGAACCATCAAAGATAATTTCAGATTGAAGATCAGTTGGAATGATTTGCGAAAAGCAATTAGTCGAATGCTTTTGTCTGCTGTTTGAAACATCAGACAAAAGCAATAAACTTGATGAAAGAAAAATCATCTTTCATTTCCTCCCACATGCCGACGAGGTTAGCTGACGGGCTCGGACCTGGAAGTGTCCTATTCCTTGGAAATTCGCCCCTGAAAACTTGGGTTCCCCGTATCCATATTTTATGGATTTAGGCGTCGTTACAATATTGTCTGGGTGGTCTAGCTACGCCCTTTTATAATGGCTGTCAAGAAATTTTTGCCGTACATTTTTGTATCACATTCTATAAGAATTTTTCCTGAACTTGCTCTTGATTTAAGAAAATATTTGCAGATATTATTTCTAGTGATTAATTTTTTTCCCTAAAAACGGCTCGAAATGATGCCACTCGAAAGGATGCCGGCGGGCAAATGCAGCCAGATCCTCGGCATAAGCCTGCGCGGAATCCTGCACCGCCTTTTTCCGGTCGGTGCGCGTGGCGGCAACCACCCGGCGACCCGGCGAAACGTTAATGTGATATTTACTGATGGCTTCCTGATAAACAAAAAACGTCATCAGCGGCGCGCCGGTCATCAACGCAAACAGATGCGGTGTGTCGGGAAGATGGACTTCATGGCCGAGAAAATTTACGCTGACATAGGTCTGGTTGCCCCAGAGACGATCACCCGTCATGGAAACAATACCTCCTTCGCGCAGGAAATTGATTCCTTCGATCAAAGCAAAAGGTGATTTTTCATCCTCGGATGTCGCTACTATTTTGATGCCGCTTTTAGCCATAGACTCTTTTTGAATATGCTCAATCTGTTCCTTGTGCTTCGCTCCCAGATACAGCATGATCGGCAGGCCTTTTTTGTTGAGCGTCTGCGCGGCCAGCTCCCAGTTGCCGATGTGCGACATCAGTAGAATGGCGCCGGTCTTTTTCTTCACCGCCTCTTCCAAGTATTCCCAGCCTTCCTTAATATATTCGATGTCGTTTGCGTCGAAGCGGATGAAGCGATGGATATAGACATCGGTAAATTTATGATACTGACGCCACGCGCACCACAGATGATAGAAAAATCCGTGAGCCGGAAACAAGGTGCGATAGAACTCGAAGCTGTTGGCCACGCGCACCGGGAAAAGAAAAAAATAACCCGTCGCCACAAACCAGGAAAAAATCCGGAAGAACCACAACCCCAGTCTGTGTGTAAAGAAGAGCAATATTTTATAAGACAGTTCTTTCATTCTATTTGTCATTGTAGCTCACGGCAGTGGAGGTTGCAAGCTCTTGATATTTTTCGTCATATCGGCGCAGGCCGGTGTCTATTGAATGTTTACCTGAATTCGTCCTCAAGTGCGCCATAGCCCGCTTTCGTAACCTAAACGTCATCTTCGACGGGAATGATAACAGAGAGAATAATATTCCTATTATTTCTTTCCCACAAACCATTTTTCCTCAATGCCTTTGGTGTCGGAAGCGAAGACATTGACGGCGAAGCCTGCCTGTTGCATAAAATTAATCATCTCTTGTTCCGTGCGGAACCGGTTAGGCATGCCGGTCATTTTTAACCGGGTAGTTTCAATCCGGCGTTTCCACGGATTGGGCTTATCCGATGGAATAGTCGCCCGCACAAGCAAAGTTCCGTCTGAAGATAGTTTATCGTAAATCCGCTGAAAAACAATCCGAACTTCATCATCGGAAATCAGATGCAGCATGTCCAGCATGAGGACGTAATCCACTTCTCCTTCGACGTTTGGCAAATCCGGCGCCCGTCCGGCTTCTACTTTACCGCGACTGCCGATAACACGCGAAGCGATGAGAACCCGTTCTTCATCAGGCTCAATGCCGAACACCCGAGCATCCGGATAAATTTCCAGCAGCCACGTGGCGGGTACGCCAAAGCCGCAGCCGATATCGATCATTCGGCGGGGATTTTTTACATACTTGTCCAGTTCTTTGAACATCGGATCCATCATCATTTTCATCCGGGCGAAGACGCGCGGGTACGCGGGAAGATGCCGGTAGCGCAAAACGGTCCGCCGCAGATGCTCACGGGAGCCAGTTTCAAATTTACCCGTTGGATATTGCACCGGCGCAAATATTTTTTCCATCAGCACCGGCAGGATAAAAAAGACGCCGATCAGGGAATAAGTGATGCCAAGGAAAGAGACAATTCCGATACTGCGCAAAAGCGCATGGTCGGCCAGCGCCAGAACACCGAAACCGATTAAGGTGGTTAGCGCCGCCAGAAATATCGCCAGTTTGATGGTGTGCATGGCCGGGCTTTTTTCATCGAAATGACGCTGGTAATGGCAGATATAATAAACCGCATAATCGTCCCCCATGCCCATGATGACAATCCAGAGCATGAT
>JAGVUJ010000158.1 GCA_019136325.1 Deltaproteobacteria bacterium | reverse complement strand
TGCCAATGCCGCCACGGCAATGAATCAGAATTTTCCCGCCGTCCAGCAGAATTTGCCTCAGTTTCGGCCCGGCGCTTTTCCAAAGCCCCATAAACCTTCCATCGGGCGGGTGAACATCGACAATCGGCAGATGAAAATATTCCATCGGAAAGGAACGAACTTTCTCCACATAATCCGGAACGCGCAAAAGTTCATATTCATGCTCTTCCATCAGGTTCACCAACGCCTGTGCCCCCCAGTCCCGGATGGCCTTCAGATCAATATCCAGATCACGATTCCATGGGCCGGACTGGGCACTGTTGATTTTCTTGCCGGGGCACAACGTCATGCCGATGATGCCGGCACTGTTGGGCACCTTTACTTCATCAATCCGCAGGGGATGAGAAATGCTTGTTTTAACCATGTTAAGATTTTCGTGTGCATTATTTATTGCAAATTAATGCCGATATAACGGGGAAATAAGGGTATGGTTGTATCCCCGTCATTTATCGAATAGACTTCCTTGTGCTTCCTTGGCTGCTTCATACACCTCGTAAAGATCGAGGAGGGGTATTTTCTTCTTTGCTATCTTTATGAAATTCGGATCATTTAGTGTTTCATATGTGACCCCTTTGAAAATTACAGATACATCTATTTTCTTAAGGTTCCTTTCAGCAGAGCCAAAGTGGTTTGTAAGTTCACAATCCAATACCTTTCGGATATCAGTTGAGGATGGTTTTGAAGGTAAGAATTTTTTCCACCGCACAGGGGTCTGCGCGATAACAGCCGGAGCAAGCGCATTGACAAGCGCCGTGCGATTTTTATCTATAGCTTTCTGAAGTTTGGTTTCAAGCTCCTTTTGAAAATTTTCAATGTGCTTTTGCAGCCCATCAAGCGCAGCTTCAAACGCTTCCTTCTTACTCCGAAGAATGACATTTCCGAAATTTGGAAGATTGACAAGAAAATCATTGGCAATTTTTTCCTTGTGCTCGGTAATTTCCGCTCCTGATATTTTAGCGTCTTCGTCATCAATCAACTGAAACTGACCGTGCAACAGTTTCTTCGTTTTTTCATCCTTTGCTAAGCCCAGAAGATCACTGGGTATATTGACCTTCCTTTTGCCGATTTGGTGTCCCCGCAGTTCAAATTCCACAAACTCGATCTGTGAGTTAAAAACGCGTACCTTCCTTGCAATGTCAAACTTTAATGGAGGATTGCGAACCAAATCGTTTGAAGTCTCCATTATTTTTGCAGGACTTACGGGTTTCGTTCCCACGGTGGCGCCCTCTATGACATTTTCGAGCCCCATGTCTTTAGCAATGTCAGTGGGCACCAAATTTAGCTTCACGGCGTTCGGACGAACCTGTGTATCTGAACCGCCTTCGATAAGCAATGGCGTCGGTGCATAGAATAGCGTTATGTCATCTGCGATCAGTAGCGCAATCCTTACCCCAGGCTGCTCATGTATTGCACCGCCAAGCTTTCTGGCTTTTTCATTTAATTTTTTGAGGGCATCAATCGTTCCAAAGCCCATACGGCAAACTTCAGGGTCAACATCGATGATTATATTTATAGCATTAGGTGGCAATTCATCCCACTTTTTGCACACCGCTTCTGCTACCTGATCAGACATCCCCGGCGTCATATAAACGAGACGTCCCTTGACGCCCTGAATAAGCTGGCAAAGATAAGCATCGTCAACGGTTGTGATTGCTGTTGGTTCAGTCATGAGCGTCTCCTATAACAGCATAGCAAATTAAGTGCGAAAATTATTGATGCCTCTATGCACTTGGTCTAATTTTTTCTATTTCTTCGTTAACCAGTTCAACAAAGAAATCATACCATTCCTTTGCTTTTCCGGAAATTTCAGTATGTGGGAAAAAATTAGCCAAATGTCCAATAACAGTTTGATAAGCCTCTTGTGTAAGACAGAACGGCAATTGCATCCTTTGGGAGTCACACATTTTCTTCTTGGGGGTGATATTCTGTTCCGGAATGAATTGTAACTCTGTCAGTTTACCAACGCCTTCAGCATCCAATCCAGGTGTCCCTGGAGGGAAATAAAAATGATGAGGCAATTGTAGTGCCTGATCTTTAAGTACATAACGCTGAGTGTGGCGCTGTTTGTACGTAAAGATCGGTAGGCAAAGCCATGTGTGGTGCAACTTTGCCATATTACCTGGCACCCGCCAGTCCGAGATGACATTTTTTATCAGTAAGACAGGCCTAATTTTACACTTAACAACCACAAGATCGTCGTCAGTTTCAAGGTTGAATAATTTATAGGGGCGGTGTGGCAGTCTTCCTTCTCTAAGCCCTTTTGAAAAATGGCATAATTTCCAAGTGGAGTTAAATTCATCCATAGGGTCATAACGATCTTCAATGAGTGTCAATGCCTCATCATCGTTATACCAAACTGGCGCCATACATATACGACGCTCCGAAGTTTGCGGTATGTTACCTGCTGCGAGATCATTTCTTTTCGGGATCGCCCATTCGTAAAATGACCCCTCACAGCAAGTTTCGTATAGGCCAGCAAGGCCTTTCAAGTTACTTGCGGGCATTCTTTTTCCATTCTTCGATCTTTCCTCTTATTTTTTTCTGAGATTCCCTTGATAAAATCAACTCTTTTATTTTGTATTCTTCTTCAGGTCTTACACAATCGAAATCAAGTTTTTCTCCTCGCTCTCCTGCATTGATCATAGGTTCCGTATCAAAATAAACGAAATCCAATAGTTCGTTAAGGTCCTCATCAGAAAATTCCATGGCCCTGGATACAGCCAGCTTTTCCTCAATACTAACATTTGCTTGACTATAATCGTCGGCTGGTAAAATCGGCTGAAAATCACCTTCGGTAGGTTCAAGGACAAAAGCGTTTGATTGTAAGAATTTTGGATAATCCATAATATATGGACCATATTGCCAAAATATCCAATCGGCATCTGTAAGTCTGTTGCCGGTTAAGCGTTTGTAATAGATTTCGGCAAGATAAGCTAATTTTATAAGCTTGGTCTTACTTATGCCATAATTGCTTCGGTCATAAAACCGCTTTGCAATCAAATATAGTAGATCGATCAATGTCATAATCTCACAGAGTTTTATCTTCTGCAAATCGTGTTAAGATTCAGTCTTTTCAGCCTCATTAAGTTTTTTAAAAAACGGCACAATATCCACTTGAATGTACGGCTCATGATGGTTGTTCCGTAAAAGTGCCTGAAGATTAGGCTGCTTCAGGATCATTTTGCGGGCAATGTCACGGTCGTTTTTATCAATGACGCCCAAATTATCTGCCATGATCCGGGCGTCTTCTCCTTCCAGATGCAATGCTATTTTGGTTCCCATAAGATCAAATGCCACGCGATCAAAATCTTTTGGACTCTGAGAAGCAAGCAATAAACCAACACCGTATTTTCTGGCTTCCCTTACCAACTCCGTCAGGGTTTCGTCGTAAGACAGTTTATGGGCCTCGTCAATAACAGCCATGATTCGTATTTGATTGGTCGGTCCCTTTGCCAGCATATCTGAATAAATCTTCTGGAGCATGAAGCGGCTCACAGCAACCATCAATTCAGGCGTTGCCAAATTGGAAAGACGAACAATTGTTGTATGACCCAAAATATCATTGAATGTTAAATCGCCGCCCACATCTTGAAAGATACCTGTAGCAAAGAGCGGCTCAATGCGCAGATTAAGGTTACGCACAGTCGCGCTGCCGACCTTTTCCTTTTCTTTCAAGATCGACCAGACATCTGCTATAGATGGCGGCTCGTTTTCCCAGGAATCTTTTTTCCCGGAAATAAAGCCTTTAACGGCATAGGCTTGGCTGATGGCGTCTCTCAATTCGGCATGTTGAATATCACCCAATCCAAAGATCCTCTTCAAACTTGCGGCAACCTGGTACACAACCTTTTGATAATTCTGTTTCTTCGTCGTTAATCTATCCGCAGGCACTTCAAAGGGATTAATCGGGATTCCGTCTGATGCATCAACAACTCGGGCATTTGTCCGTTCAAGGAAGGTTTGTCCGATGGAATCTTTTAGCTCAGCATCCATGTACTCGCCCTGAAAATCAAAGATTATTGCAGGAACGTTTTGTTCACAAAGATTGTCAATGAAAGCGCTGGCTGTTTGCGTTTTCCCGGCTCCTGTCGTTCCCACAATCAGAATATGCTGGTTGGATAATTTTTTTGGCATATAGGAGAAGGGATTCCAGTGAACAGCCTTTCCGGAATCACTGTTCTTCCCCAGATAGATTTGCAGATCAGTTTTTTGAGATTCGGGGGCAGTCGTTTTCTCCTCTTTGCTCTCCTCTGTTTCGATTTCTTTTGTTGATTCTTTATCTTCGTCACCCTCTGCGGCTGTAACCCGAATGGTTTCTATTTCCTCTGTCGCAGTGAAACTGCCGGGTGCTGCAGCACTATCGGACTTCGCTTCCTTTGTCTCCATTTTTGAATCCCGATCTGGTGAAACGGTTTCTTCCGGCTCTTCCTGCTGTGGTTCTATCGCATCTTCATCGATGTCAAATAACTGTGAGATCTTATCCTTGCCGATGACATGGATGGTATTGCCTTTGTAGTTCTCCGGAGCTTTGCTGACGCCCTGCAAATTAAAGATGTAACCCGCTTTCTCGAAATCCATATGGAAGTCGTTACAAATAATCTTGCTGATTCCTGTCAGAATAGTTTGCTCATCTGAGGAGTTCTCCTGAATAAGCCCATGCCGAATGCAACGCTCAAGGTAGAATTCCAGCAACCGGCCCAGTTCGTGATTTTGGATGTCACGATCAAAGCGATCCTTATCGATTTTGGGCTGGAACAGGGCCTCGATCACCTTTTGCGTGTCTTCGTTTTTAGATACGATCTGTTCCTTCAGGCCGTATTCCTCTCCAGCGCCGGCGCCGCTTCTGAACTTTACTTCGATTAAGCGGAGCTTCATGGCATTCTGGTCAAATCCCACCATAAGCAAATCGGAGCGTTGCAATCTCAAAGTCTCATCATGTACTTGCCGTTTATGTTCTGTAAAAAGAGAAATGTGCGAGTCAATGGGAATGAGGACAGAATAGGCTAAATCGCCCTGTTCTTCGAGAATGAGCCTTGTCAGGGCAAGACCGATAATCTCCCTGGCGTCTTTGGGATTATTGATCAATTTAAGGGCCAGTTTGCCGGAGATGGATTTCAAGATGTCCAAAATATGGACGGCGTGAAAGCCCGTTCCTGGGATGCCCATTTTCTTCAGGCCATCCCTGATCAAACCTTCGATTTCGCTCAACCAATAGGTGGAAACAATCAGCCGATGTCCCACACCGTCCAAAAATTCGGGCGTATAGTCTATCAGATAACTGTTCCCGCTGGATTTGCGGGGATTGTCAAAATACTCAATCCCGAAATTGCGATCAATCGTTAAGACCCAATCGGAATTTTCGTGGACGTGGTTTATGATATATTTATCCACGACAGACAATTCCAATTGGACAGCCGGGACTTCATTCAAAGTTTTTCCCCAATTGAAAAAGCAAGAAGCAAGGCGCAACATCCGATCAGAGATCTCGAAGCTCAAGCGCGCCCAATTTTCAGTTTCTCTGATCTCGCTATTTTGATTTGGAATAATTTTTCTTGACCATGTAGCCATATCGCCCTTCAGGTCAAAGGTTGTGCGATATTCCGCCAGCAGATTATGCAGACTAAAGCTTCCCACTCCTTGGCCTACGGGTCGCGTAAGAACCTTGGTGGCAAATCGGTCGATCACCATCGTCAAATGGCCTTCATTGACGCTGCTGTTCGGCCAGTCGACTTCTTTCACCTTTTTCTTGGAAAAGAGGAGCTTAGGGAAGAGCGGATTGGGATTTGGGCGGAGCAGTTCTTCATCCACATCCTTTTCCATGCCTTCGGCAGACAGGTTTTCTTCGGTCAGCCGATCAAAGGCATTGCCCATCATTTCGTAACGCATGTCTCCATAGAAGGCGACATCATAGTTCATCTCCTTGAAGTCGTCATCCGCCTGCAAGAGGCGAATCGCGTTGAGCACAACAAGCCCGTCGCCGGGATTGATGACGTTCAGTTTCAATGTGGTCACATACGGATGGTGCTTGAGATAACGCCATAGTTTATCCGCGATCTGCTCCGGCGTGATCGTCGTAATGTGGCCGTTGCTGTCCTTGATATTCAAAAGTTTAAAAATATAACTGTTCAATTTGCGGATATCTTTTGTATTGCTCTTCGGAAAGATGCTCCAGTAAAGGTCCAGATTATCACTGTTAACGAAGATTTCTCCATGCCCTAGGGAAATGGCAGACGGTATATTAAGCGATGTAATTTTGGTAATTTTTTCCGGATTCAGCAGCTTGTTGGCCTCTTCTTCGGCGAGGCCGTTTAGAGAATCCGCCCAATAAAAAAGGAGGTTCTGATATTGCAACATCCACAAGAGGCGCAAGGGATGGGTGGGACATAAGAGCACCGCATCACCTTCATCATCTGGAGAACCCAAACGGATGTGCACCGTATCGAGATGGTTGATCGTTTGAAACAGAGATAGCACGTTATTGATGTCGCCGTCCGACTCTGTTGCCTGAAGCCTGCGGCATACATCGTCAAGAATATCTCGATAAGCGGCGGCATAATCCTCAATGAGCGAGCTGAAAGCACGCAGGTCTAATGTTTCCACGACACCAAAGGCGTCGCATTCCCGAAAGGATTGAAAGAGGCTTTTTCTTACATCAAAAAAACGCGCTAAAGATGGGATGTTATGACCAGCAATCGGAACAGGCTGAAGATCGGCCGCCTTCAGAAGGGGAACGTTTCTGGCGTCGATCCGCCAGGCGCCGCCATTCATGGGATCAGTGATGTTTCGCCGCTCGATGTCATACAGGACGCTGTTGATCACAATCCGGTAGATATCCCGGTTTTTCAGTTTCAGTCGGTAAAGTTTTGGATTTCCTTCCTCCCAGTTTTCGCTGTCTATTTCTATGGGCTTGCGATGCTTATGGGCCGCATAAAGAAACGCTTCGGCGCGATTGCGGATCTTTTTGATCTTCTTGACGACAGGATCGATACTGACCCCGCTTTCGATCCAGAAGGATTCGCTTTCATCCTTATCCAATGTGAGGCCGGCGCTGTCTTTGGCGTAAATCACAATTTTCGCGGCGCATGATTCCCCTTCTTCCAATTCGACATCCTTCAGGCCTAATTTGAGGGTGCTCCGCCCTTTTTTGACAATGCGTCGAAGCAGCTCCTCCTCGGCATTCTCATCGTCCGTATCCCGGACGACAGTGACGAGATAATGGCCCAATTCATCGGGATTTCTCGGATTGGTTTCCCATTTAATATGGACGGGGTTGGCCAGACTGGTGCTGGCGACGAGATTGCTGCCTTCTTTGGTTAACCCTCTGGCTAAGGTCCCGGTCTTGGGGTCTTCAAGCGGCTGGAGATGGATTTCGATTTTATCTTTGGCAATGTCCTTGAAGGACCATTTATCAAAGGACAATTGGCTCCGCCAGGTAGAATCCATCAAGATTTCTTTCAGCCATTTGTCCGTCTCTGTGGCATTGCGCTCGCGGAAAAAACGTATGAGGTTTTGAGCGAGATTGTTCTCCTCCGGTTTGAGTCCGTATTTTGAAACTAATTTTTCGATGCTCTGGAGTATTGTGCGATCCGGGTTGCTTAATTCCTCCACACAGTAATAGTTTCGGTCGATCCTGGTTTCAACGCCCTCATCATCGAGTTTCAGGTCCGGGATCAGGTCGACAAGATGTAGGTAGGCACCGGCATCCTCCCATCCGGCGCCATCTTCCCTTAGTGCTAAGAGATATTTCAGTTGCCGATCGACGGATTGCCGTTTGACGGCGGATTGATCCATGATCGTTCTGGCGATGGATTGAATCGGGTCAGGCAAACCGGCAAGAATGGTTTTGCAGTGAGCCCGAAGCACGCCGGTCAGATCGTAGGTCTTGAAAGTGTGGATGTCATAGGAATCTTCCGCCGGAAGTCGCAACCCCTGAGGAATGAAGGCGACCAGGACCCCGAATGATTCGCGGTTTCTTTTTTCGATCAGGGCGCCGCTTTCGATCTCGTACACTTCTCTGACTTGATCCGTCAGGACAAAGGCTTCGACCTCGTGGGCTTGCAAGGCTTTGTCTTCCAGGAGTTTTTTACAGGTCATCACCATGACTTCGCGGGGGAGATATTCTACCCGCTGACAGTGGTTCCTCTCTTTGGTCAGCAGAAAATCCCGCAAGTGTTCATAGACGGCCTGGGCCATCTCCCGATGATACATTTCCTGATTGAGTTCGATCATGACAAACCTCGCAAAAGAGCAGCCTGTTGTCGTCTAATTCATTGGGTTAGGGCGTCCATCAATATTTGTTGCGCCTCATCTTCCAGGCGAATCGCCTCGGCACGTTTTTCATAGGCCGTGCGCACCAGATCACCGATTGCTTTTTGATCAGCGTCCGAAGGCAAAGGGATGAAAACTTTTCTTATCTGATTATCGGTAACTTCGTCGATAATAGAGCCATGCCTGTATTTTAAAACCTGTTGCTTACCGTATGGGGAAGACAAAAAGGCATAGAGATAGCCGGAATCTATTATCCCTTCGTTTGGAACAAGGCGCACAATATGTTCTGTCGCCGCGTAATTTTCGTAATTTTCCCATACGAAGCACGTTCTCCCTATCGTGCCCGAGCGGGTAATCAGTGTCCATGTCGCTTCCAGTTTGAGGTCATCGAGGTCTGATGTTTCGGAGAGGGAAATATATTTCAGATCCGTCGGCCTTATTTGGATAATGTTCTTGCCGGAAAGAAAAGGAACACCGTATTTCTCACCAACATAGTTCCTCTTGAAACGATTGCACATGAAGACCCTTTCCGTCACATCGCCGATTGTCTTCATTTCCGATTTACACTGCCTGATATTTTTGATGGCCAGTTGCGCCAGGGGATTGTAATAGTGGGCATCAAGACGATATTCCGAACCGGAATGGTTATTGAGAAGCACCCCTGAAGATGAAACAAGAACAGATTCTATTTTTCTGTTTGGGTCAAACCACACAGCATCATTTATATTAAGCATACATAAATTGTTACAGTCTTGGACCAATTTATCTGCTCTCGCCAAGAGAAAATTCGCGGATATTCTGAGATCCTGGGCCGCTGAAATACATTCGGTTACTTTTGTTTCAGTAGAGTTTATCAATACAGGGACTGCAATCTTACTAAGATGGTCTTCAGTTATAAGGCTTTGAACCGTGCCGGCACTGTTCTTGATAATCTGTGAAAGACCAATCGGGCTTCTTAAATAGCAAAACACATATTCAGGAGTCAGTTTGTGATCTATCACTACTCTGAGAACATTGTCTGAAACACATACGCCTTTAGATGATTCATTTGTGAAAATTATTTGTCCAATCGTTCCTACTCGTGGCGTTAAAATCCATTTAGAATCAACTCTAAAACTATCAAGTGCCTCAAATGACTTTGAAATAAATGGATGATCACTTGGCGACAGTTCCAAACAATCTGAAAAGGAGTAAAAAGGCACTCCATAGTTCTGTTCTACATACTGTCTTCTTGATACAGCCGGACAGAAAATCTTCGATATATCTCCAAGTAAAACATGTGTCCTAGAGGATTGCTTTATAAAGTCCTCGGCCGCCTGAGAAGCCGCAGCGTATCGTGCAGCATTTAGCCGAAATCCACATTTAGAGACAAATTGTGACGAAATCCTATTTATTTCCAGAGATCCGCTTGCCATATTTTAGAACTCTTCTCGAAATAATCTTGCAATTTCCGGAAGGTCATCATTTACAATGCGCCCAGTCGGTTCCACGATAGGGGCGAAATCCAGGACAGTCGAATGGGCATATTTTTTATACAAGTCTGGCTTGATGATTTCTCTTCCTTCCTTATCCCTTTTGTAAATCGTATTCCCGCGGCGATCCTTCCCCACGGATTTTGCGATGGCCATGAAAATTGAATATTCTGGCGGTTCCCCGGAGAGGCTTTCTGCCAATTTTTCTTGATCTGATTTTCGGCGCAGGAAAAGGACACTGGTCTGGGTGCCCGTCCGAGGCAAGAACATTTCCACTGGGAGATCCACGCTGGCCAGGACCTGACAATTTGCCATAATCCAATAACGGACATATTCCAAATCAGGATTCCCCAGAATACCGTCGGGAAGGACAATTGCCATTTTACCGGTCCCGGGTTTCAAGAATTGGAAGCAGCGTTCGATAAACAGTATCTCCGGCGGAACGCCCGTTTTCAGCGTTCCCTGCATGACCCAACGTTCTCCTTCCTTGCTCCAGGCGTGCGCCAAGTCGTATTGCCCCAGGATTTCACTCCCCTCAACTTTGATCTTTGTGCCAAAGGGCGGATTGGTAATCACCATATCGTAGCCGGACAATGTAATCGCTGTAGCTATCTCTTTGGGCCAGGCGGAAGGTTTCCAGAGAGAATTGACGGAATAGATGCCGCCGCGGCCATCGTTGTTCATGACCATGTTCATCTGGGCGGTCTTGGCGAGGTTGGCGTTGAAATCAATGCCAAAGACATTCTTGCCCGCCTGATGGATTTGTTCATTTACTACTCGTTCTTCATCTTCTGTCGGCTTAGCGGGGTTTCGCCATTGTTTTTTTGCCGCCAGACGGAGTTGTTCGGCGATGTAGTTAAAGGCAACGACAATGAAGCCCCCTGTACCACAGGCAGGGTCAAGGATGCGATCGCCGGGTTTGGGATCGAGCATTTTGACGGCCATCTTGACGAGGTTGCGGGGAGTGAAGAATTCACCCCGCGTGCCTTCCAGGGTCGGTCCGACAATGGTTTCATAAGCCATACCCTTGACATCCACGGAGGAATGGAGAAAGTCGTATTTTTCCAATTGCGCTACAGTGAAGGTCAGTACATCGGGCTGGAAACGGATGTCCGCGGCCTGGTCGTCGAACAATCCTTGGAACCCCGATTTTTTTTTGACGGATTTGAAAAGGGCATCAATCCGCTCTTTGACGAGCTGGTGTCCGGTCGGTGTATTTCGTTCCTCAAGGGTGCGAATGGAAAATTGCGGGCGTCCGCCCTGTTCCTCATCTTGAATCTTCGCAAATAAAACCTTGAGAAATTCCCAAAAGATTTGCTCTTTGGAGCCACCCTGGTTGGCGTGGATGAAGTCATGGCAGCGCTTAAATGCATAGAGCAGGTTATTGCCCGTAGCTGCTCTTAATCGGGAACGATCCGTTGTAAAGATCGCGGCATCATCTTCGCCTTTGCGCGGGAAATCATTGACTGGAAAAATATCAACATCAAATTTCGTTTTCTTCTTCTGAAAATAGAGTGTCTCAATCCCGTTCGACCAGCAGGCAAAGGCGGCGTTGGGGCAAGCAGCAAGCAGCTTTTCCAGGTCCTCGGTGCCGCCGGAAAGGTCGGTGGGCTGGGTTTTCGGTTTTACGACCATAATCAGGACATACACATCATCCTGGGTTGGTTTGGCCGATTTCTTTTCGTGAAGAATGGACAAAGAGATGGTCTTCGTAACTTTTCTTGACCCATCCATGACCTTGATCTTGAAATCGACGGAAACATCTTCAGGATGATAATTGTATTCCTCGATGAGCGTCCGTTCAAAGTTTTGTCGGATCTGCTCTGTCTCGCTGTCTTTCCTTATTTTCCCGTCTATGAAATCAACAATTTTCCCATCGCTGATTTCCGGTTGGTCTTTAACGCTTTTTGTCACGTATCTCCTCCTACTCAGGCTAAATCGTAAATCGAGGACGAATCACCTGCGAATTGGACGCATCCGATAGATCCGTATAGAATCCCAACTGACGCAGGCGGGTTTTCAGGGAATTGAAATTATTTTCCAATGCCTTTGCCCCTTCGGGGGTGTCTTCCGAACCTTTGTTGCAATCGATTAACAACCCATAGCGCTTTTTCAAAAATTCCACGAAATCGGTGATGGCAATCGGCTGCGTGAAAAATCCCCGTTTTTGGTTATGGCCGACGACAGACAACTGAACTAAAAGTTCCAGAAGCTGATTGCCCAGGACATACTTCCTCTTTCTTCCCCGGCCCCCCATCAAAAAGCCGCTCTCTTTTCCCATGCCGCAGAGAGATGCCAATAGTGACTTGTGATTTCTTGATCGGGTATCAAACGTCTTCTGAGTCACAATCTCGACAAAGGTCTCAAGGGGCGACAGGTTCAAATCTCTTATCGCCTTTATTTCCGGGTCCAATTCCTCATTCTCTTCCACAGAGATGATCTCCGACAATCTCATTCTGAAAAAGGCGTCTAAATCCTTATGAGAAAAGAATTTCACCAAATCTTCCAATGAGCCTGAGTAACCAGGGAATGTGGATGCAAATTCATCGACCTTCTTCAGTTTGTAATGGGAAGAAAAATAGCGATACATTACGGCATGATGTTTGGCCACTTTGTCTTTGGCCATGCGGTCGCATTCTTTGTCCTGGCCATTTGTGAGATCGACGAAAATATCGGGCTGAAACTCGCATTCAGAGAGGCGATCCAGGCTTCCCATATTGATGCCCCGGCAATGACGGCAACGGTATTGACCTGTATCTGACAAATGATTGATCAAGCGAAAACTCTTTAGGCAGTAAAGGGCGGCATGGAAGGCAAAAAGCATGATCAGGTAGTCGATAAGTTCCCTCCTTGGCATGGAGTCTTTATAAACGAGGAGGCGGGCTGTATCGTTTATGATCAGTTGCCTTTGTGCGAGACAAGTAAAATCATGGGGCGTGATCCGCTTCCTTTTATCAACCTTATCGACTCTGAAATCGTTGAGAAGGCGGAGTAAGAACAATGTTTCGATGTCGAGTTCCGATGCATTGCTTTCATCAATTCTACTGTCATGATCGCCAAAATCCTCAGTGCCTACCGTTAAATAGGGCAGAAGGAGGCTTTCATTCCCCATGATCAAGTCACTGTCCTGAAATACATTGTAGAGAAATTTGCTGAGATCACGGTCCTGGCTGCGGATGCGTGGATCGAGCAGTTTAATGGTGGACATGTGAATCGGTTTCATATTGGCAATGCGCGCCTCGCCGTCACCGCTGCGTCCGACCTTGATGGTTGTGGCAAATTCATTGGCCAACCAATCTTCAAGAAGTTGCTTGCGATGGGCATCGGTTGTCATCCCCTGAAAGTGGGTCGGATCATCTGCAATCAAATTAACAAGGCTTTGGGGATAAAGCGTTTTTTTCGTTGTAGTGGTAATCGGAACGCCCTTGGTCCTCATCAACACAAGAAAACGGGCAAACGCCTGTTCTAAGATGATGTTGTTGGCATCAATGGGCATAATTTTGTCAAAGCGAAACGCTTTATGTTGTCTACTAATTCCCATTATCCACCTACCTTGGTCATGATCAGATTGTTTACGGGATCTTTCTTGATTTCAAACAAAGTTGAATCATCATCAGTAAGAAAGATCTTGTCGGGCCGCTTCGAAGCAATCCTCCTTTTAAACATTTCGAGATTGAGAAAAAAGGTCCGCACCTCGCTTGCTGCAGGGATATAACCCTCTCGGATACGGCAAAGAACCTCAAAAAGATCAATCGGTATTTCGAGTTCAACAGGGTTCTTCAGATTGGCGCCAGTGCCGACATGCCGGTAATAAAGAGCGTTCGGCGTGTATTCCAAAAACTCTTCCTGAAATCCGATGTCTTTGACAATGACCTTGAAATCCGAAGCAGGGAAGCTATAAAACCCTTTCGTGTTTGCTTTGGTTGTAGAAGTAGAGCGGAGGCATAGATTCTCACTGCCGATAATTTCATTGTAAATGCGTTCCGATTTGCTAATCGCCAGCGTTAGATTATTTCGTAGCCCAAAATGTTGATCTTCCCTTGCATGAACGACTTGGGAAAAACGGTCAAATTTATTGTAGGGGAGAAAATCTTTCCAAATAGGGAATCCTGCCGCCCTCATCTGCTCTACTGCACTCTCGAAGAAAAGTTTTTTCCTTAGCGACCGATGGTAGCGGTGGGCGTTGTCACGGCGGATAGGATCATTGTCATCCGTCCCCCGGGGCATGCTTTCAAAAAGCTTCCTAAGATAAGGCTGATCCTGTCTTTCCTCATGCCCGGCTATTAAAAGCTGTAAGCATAAATCATCATCAGGCCCGTGAAAATGAATGAAGTTGTCCAGCTTCGGGTTGGATGTGAGGGAGACATCCAGGTCGCACATCGTTCGGGCAAGGCGATCTTTTTCGTCATTAGGAAATACGGCGTTGTAATAAAACCGATCTATAGCTGAAAAACCGCGATCAAGGTCTGCCTGGATCTGGTGACATGAATATTTGTTGATGAGAATGTACGAGAGAACGGATCGAATATCGCGAACGGTGATATGCCTTATTTTTCTGAAAAAAACTGCATAGAAAAGCTGTTTTAAACGATGTCTGACGATTGGCCCCAAATCGGGGTGGCGAAGCGTCTCTATGTTGTAGCGAATATAGCACCGATTTGCGTAAGAACAGTGCTCAGGAGCACAGGCGTTCCAAAATCCCATGGAACCTTCTTTATCTAAAAATCTATCCAGGATGAGATCAAATATGGACGGCTCGTTTTCATTCTCACTTACCACAGATCGGAGATTGAGATTAATGAAAATCAAGGATTTATGAGGTGTAAAACTGTCCGATTCAAAATAGTGATGCACCTGCCTTCCCAACCAGGAATATTCTCTCTTATTAAGAATGAAATCCCTTAATTTGCCTTCATTTATGGCGATAATTTTTGTAAACGCCCCTTTGGGTTCAGCAGTGCCCTCCAGATCAAAGAAGAATTCTTTTAGTATTTGATCGTTCTTGGCGCCTTCGAAATCCTGGCTGCCGTCATATAACGTCTGGTACGCGATCCCATCCATCTTGTAGGTGCAGCCATTGTCTGTTTGCTCAGAAAATCTTGCCCCCTGGTCTCTGGCTAAGGACTCCAGTCGCTGAATATAGGCCGTTTTCCCATCACCGGCATTGCCTGTCAAAACGACCAATCGTGTCTCTGGTGTGTAGATACGCGGAGTCAGTTTCAAGTCTAGCTTAGTGTCTACATATGTTTGCGAATCGTATCCTCTTGTGCCGGAAGTGCTAAATTCGCTTTGGCTGTAGATCGTTAAAAATTTTGCTACAGAGGGATTGTGATTGCCCGCCATATCAGCCTCCATCAGACTTCATGTGGATATAATTCTCCCATTGCTTTTCAAGATCCTTGATTTGGCCATGTTCTGCAAAGCTATAATATCTGTCATCACCAATAATCAAATGGTCCTGGACTTTTATTTTCATGGCTTTTCCCGCGCATACCAGTTCGCGGGTCAATTGTATATCATTTTGACTTGGCTCAGGATTCCCGGAGGGATGGTTATGGATGATGGCGAAACTTGCTGCTGCGCCTCGCAAGACCGTCATCAAAACTTCGCGAATATAGGTGCTGACTTCATTGACGGTTCCCTTTGCCAATTCCATTTCATCCTTGATTTTATTTTTCCCGTCAAGCATTACGACCCAAAAAGATTCTTTCTTTTCATCCCGCAGTCGAGGCAAAAAGATTTCTGCCAATTGTTTGGCATCGTTGATCAATGCATCTTGTTTTGACTTCTCGGATTGGATCCTTTGCCCGATTTCGATGGCGGCCAGTATTTGTGATATCTTGGTGATGCCTAATCCCTTGATTTGCTTCCACTCGGCGGTGTCCACATCGGCCATATTCCGCCATGTCTTAAAACGGGCCTTGATCTCCTGACCCAAATCGATGGCGCTTTTCCCTTCAACGCCGATTCTGAGAATCACCGCCAACAATTCAGAATCCGAAAGATGCTTCGCACCTAATCGAAACAACTTCTCCCGTGGTCTATCATCTTCGGACCAAGTTGCAATACCACTGGGTTTGTGTGTTCTTAATGCCATTTTTCATCACTTTAGTTTATCGACGATTTCATTTTTTATGAGCTTATAGGCTTCCTTAACATCACACGCTGCATTAGCTGGCAGCAAGGGATTCAGATCAGTCAAAAATCCCCGATGCTTCATTTTTTCTTGCAGATTCTTTTCGTAATTCATGCTTTCAACATTTTGGCCCTCGTTTTCCATATAATGTTTGAAGATATGGACGATTCTTCCGACATCGGCTTTCCCTTCCGTTACGCCCAACCACAAATCGAAAAGATCGCGCAGTCTCCTTTGAACCAGTTCTATATTCTCCGAGTAGCGACGCGGAACATTAAAATAGAGCTTGCGCAGCGACGCACCGCGTTACCTCTTCGATTCGGCGGCATGGATGGTGCGCTCATTACGATGCAGTTGCAATCTAAAACCAATCTAATACCAATCAAAATTTCCTTCTTAGATTGACCGCTTTACAATTCTATCAATTACTATTTCCCGCTTACCAAATGCGGATGTTTTTCTTCTAGCCATTTGATGATTTTTTCACGTAGTTCTTTTACAAAATCAATCAATTCATCCACATCATCAGCAGCGGCCACACCGACATAATCATATTCGGCGGTATTTCTTTTGTTGCGGCAGGTATCCAGATACTTTACATCTTCTTTGTATGCACTGCCCAGGATCAGGGGCAATGCTTGTATGGTGCGGTAATGCTGCAAAGTCTTTTCCGGTTTGTAGCCTGATGCATACAGTAAAATCGTGCAAAGCTTCAGCGCTGCATTGTAGGCAATGCCAAATCGCCAATCAGCCGAAATGCTGCCTGCTGCGTCTTGCAAATCACGCTCAACAATCCTTAACAAGTCACTGATTTCTTTTTGACTGGTTTTGTGAGGTCTTAACCAGCCATTATCAGCCCATTGCGCTAAGCTCATCTTCCGTACCTGTTATAAATATCTTGGGGGACTCAAGCACTTGCTGGAGAAAATGATCCTTTTCTTTTTTTCTTTTGATGAACTCAATTTCAGTTAACCGGTAGGGATTAATTTCCCGGCCAAGTTTCTCCGATGCTTCCATCAAAAGACCGGTCAGTTTTCTGAGGCCGATG
>JAGVUJ010000327.1 GCA_019136325.1 Deltaproteobacteria bacterium | reverse complement strand
CCCGCCTGGCCAACGCGCCTGTTTCGCTGACGACCTATCTGGCAAAAACCCTCTGGCCTTATGATCTGGCCGTTTTCTACCCTTTTTCGGATCAACTGCTCTTCTGGCAGGTTGCGGGGTCAACGATGCTGATTGCTGTCATCAGCCTTGCCGTTATCATCGCGGCGAAACGCATGCCGTATTTGCTGGTCGGATGGTTATGGTACGTCATCACTATTTTGCCGGTTCTTGATATATTTCGATCCAGTTTCCGGGCCATGTCCGACAACTACACATATCTGCCCGCTGTCGGCATTTATATGATGGCGGCCTGGGGCATTCCGGCTTTGTTTCAGGCAAAACAAACCCGCAGCACGATTCTATGGCCGGCAGGAATAGCCGTTGCTTTGCATGTCACAAAAGATAATTATCTGGCGTACAACCAGAGAGGCAATGTGTACAGCAAGTCGCAACAGTATCCGCCTGCCATTGCGGATTTCAACGAGGCCATCCGCATCAAACCGGATTACTCCTTTGCCTACAATAACAGGGGAAATACGTACGCTCGCGTCGGCCGGCATCAGGAGGCCATCCGCGATTACAGCGAGGCCATCCGCCTGAATCCCGGTTACGCCAGGGCCTATTACAATAGAGGCCTTACTTACGGCATATATATGGGCCAGTACCAGCGCGCCATTGATGATTTGAACGAAGCGGTTCGAATCGAGCCTGACTTTCCCGATCTCTATGTGACTCGCGGCATGATTTATTTCAATTTAGGCGGCAAAGAGCTTGGATGTCTTGATTATAAAAAAGCGTGTGATCTGGGTAACTGCACATTGCTGAACATGTCACTGGATCAAGGCGCGTGCCGTGTCGCTGAGTTTCAGCAACACAACGGTGAGTATTATCACAACCGGGGCAATGATTATTTTAAACTGGGCCGGCATCTCATCGCCGTGGCATACTTCAGTCAAGCCATCCGTTTAAAGCAGGACAACGCCGACGCCTACCACAACCGGGCGACGGCCTATAGCGAACTCGGCCAGTATCAGCGCGCTATTGCAGACTATCATGAATCTATCCGCCTGAAACCGGATTATCCCGATGCTTATAAAAACAGAGGCATTGCTTATTTATTACAGGGCGAGAAAGAACAGGGATGTTCTGATTTTAAAAAAGCCTGTGCGCTGGGAGACTGTAAAGTGCTGGACCTTGCCCAACGCAAAGGGGACTGCCGTTGATGCAACGGCAGTCGGCAAATCATTCCCATTTAAATGATCATACATGTCAGTAAATTAAATATTTCTTTGACACACCCTATTAATCTGTATATGCTTTTTTCTCAAAAAAGCTGCTCCCTGAAATACTTTTTTAATATCCATTATTTATTGCGAAGAAAAGTTTTTGATCATGCATTTGTTTTTTAATCTTTCAGACACATATGATTTTTTTTGCAACGTTTGGCCGCGCTTTCCTTATTATATATCACCGGCCCAAACCTTGTTTAAACCCTTCCGCTATCTTTTCAATATTACCCATAAGTGCAACCTGTCATGTTTTTATTGTTGTCAAAAAAAAATGGCATCGCCGGCTCGCGCTGAACTATCCCTTGAAGCAATCCTGGCAATCGTCGGAAAGTTGCCATGGTATGCGGTTATTGTGTTGAGCGGAGGCGAGCCTCTTTGCCGTAAGGATTTTCCGGAAATTCTCAAAGGCATTACGCGACAAAAGAAAAAAATGGCGCTCTTGACAAACGGACTCCTTTTGAATGACGCCATGATTAATGACTTGATTCAGAACAATGTGCTTAATATTGGCATTGCGATTGACGGAAACCAAAAATATTACGACGGAATAAAGGGAAAGGGCAATTATTCCATTCTGATGGATAAAATAGACCGATTGACTTTCTATAAAAAAAAAATGGCGAGCTCATTCCCGGCGTTTGACTGGAAAGTTACCGTATTCTCTGAAAATATCGGCCAGCTTCCCCTGCTTTATGAAAGCGCCGTGCGGTACGGCGCCGACACCTTCACCGTTTCGTTTCCTAAAAAAAACAGCCTTCAGTTCAATGATTGTCTGCATGGGCCGGACATGCTTGACTTCATTAACGGGTCGAATGACACATCCTGTTTTCCTGATAATACTTTTGAAATATATAAAGAGTTGTTTACGATGAGCAGACACGTCAAAACGAAACTAAGGACCTATCCATACCTGAAACAGGCCGGCGACCTTCACAATTATTTTGACACCTCTCCCGTAGAAAAGCGATATTCCGTATGTCGCGAACCCTGGTCGGGAATGGTCATAAGCTCCACCGGAGAAGCTTATCCCTGTTTATCCGTCAGAATCGGTGATCTCAAAAAACAATCGCTGCCTCAGATTCTGACGTCAGCGGAAAATCGTCATTTCAGAAAACAGTTGACAAAGAAGGGCATCTTCCCCGTATGTGACGGTTGTTGTTATGCAAGATTAAAATCGGTTTCAGCAAAAGAAAAGGCTATTCGTGCGTAAAATACTTTTTATCTATCCCCGACTGGGGTACATGGATGCCCAGCGCAACAAACCCGCGCCGCCGTTGAGTATCCTCGCGGCAGTGTCTTTTCTGAAAGAGACTTACGATATCACGATCCTTGACCAGCGCCTTTTTGCTTCTGATAAACTTTTTTACGCGCAGCTTCACAGTGCGTTGCAGGAGCAACCGCTCTATGCCGGGTTATCCGTCTATAGCGGAGGGATGATTAAATTTGCTTTGGAAATCAGCCGATATATCAAAGAGACAACATCTGTTCCCGTTGTCTGGGGAGGCATCCATCCGACTCTGCTGCCCGAACAGACGCTGGAAAACAACTATATTGATTATGTTATCCAGGGCGAAGGAGAACGGACGCTTCCGGAATTCTCGGATATGCTGGCTCTGCATGGCCCGAATCTGCCGCCGGTCAAAGGCGTCTGGGTGAAAAAAGAGGGTCTGATGACGTATGGCGGAGACAGGGACTTCCTGGACCTGCAAACCATGCCGGCCATTCCATACGACCTGGTGGATTTCAATCATTATATTCAATATTATCATGGTAAAAAATATGTGTACTATCAGGCGTCGCGCGGTTGTCCGCGGCATTGCAGATATTGCTATAATCACGTCTTCAATAAAGGCCGATTTCGCGCACAGCCGGCGGATAAAATTGTTTCAGAGATCAAAGCGCTGGCGGAAAAGCACCCTTCTTTTAACGGAGTTTTTTTTGTGGATGATAATATATTCGCAATGGGCAAGGACTATATGATCGCTCTGGGCAAGGGACTGAATGCGTTGGGTTTGTCCTGGGCGGTTCAGGGAAGCGACATCATGGCGCTGAAAGAATATACCGAGAACGATTTCCAATTTCTGGAAACATGCGGTTTGACGAGATTAACCATCGGCGTTGAGTCGGCGTCAGAAAAAATACGTTCCTTGATCGGCAAGGCGGGAACTGCAGCGGATATAGAACAGGTCATGGCCAGATTAAGCAAGACAAATATTCTGATCTGGTGCAGCTATGTGATCAGTTTGCCGGGAGAAACCATCGATGATCTTCGCGAATCGATCAGGCTTATCTTCCGGTTGCAGCAGATCAATAAAAATGTCCGCAATAGCCCCTTTTACATGTACATACCATTTTCCGGAACGCCGCTGTATGAACAATATAAGGAGGTCTTCCCGGGTCCCCAGACTCTGGAGGAGTGGGGAAATGTGGGGTGGGAAAGAGAACACACGAACAGC
>JAGVUJ010000194.1 GCA_019136325.1 Deltaproteobacteria bacterium | reverse complement strand
AGCACGGCCATGCGCAACATTTTTACACAAATTTTAAAAGTCGCGCCGACGGATTCAACCGTTCTGATATCCGGTGAAAGCGGAACAGGCAAGGAATTAATTGCCGCCGGCATTCATGAACACAGCGGGAGAAAAGACAACCCATTCATAAAAATAAACTGTGTTGCCATACCGGAAGGGTTGCTGGAGAGTGAGTTGTTCGGCCATGAGAAAGGTTCCTTTACCGGAGCCACAGAACAGAAGAAGGGAAAATTTGAAATCGCCAACGGCGGCACAGTCTTTCTGGATGAAATCGGTGATATGCCGCTAAATACGCAGGCCAAGCTTCTCCGGGTTTTGCAGGAGAAAGAATTTGAAAGGGTGGGCGGTACAAAAATGATTAAGGTGGACATTCGTTTTATTGCCGCCACCAACAAAAACCTGCAAGACATGATTAAAAACGGCTCATTTCGTGAAGACCTTTATTTTCGTTTAAATGTCTTTTCCATCCAAATTCCACCGCTTCGGGAACGCAAGGAGGATATTATTTTATTGGCCAATCATTTTATGAAAGCCATGCCTGTGAAATTAAGACTTTCCAATTCAGCATTAAAAGACATCATTGACTATCCCTGGCCGGGGAATGTACGGGAGCTGAAAAATGTCCTTGAACAGGCTTCCATATTAAATGAAGACGGTATTATAAAACCGCAGCATTTACCTGCCATTGCCGAAAAAAGTCTGCCGGACACGGTTGAATCTGATGACGGCACGATGCCTCTTGATGAGAAACTGAATTTAATGGAAAAAGAGATGATCATGGAGGCCTTGAGAAAAGCAGGCGGCATTCAGGTAAAGGCGGCAGGTATTTTAGGAATAAATCAGAGAAGCCTTTGGCATAGAATTAAGAAGCTTCAAATCAATGTAAACGGCATCAAAAATCTACAATAATTGTAGATAAATCAACAAAAGTTGGATAACCATTATAACACCAACGTAATGTATTAAAGAAAAATTCAGTTGATAAAAGAAAAAAAATAAGTTAATTAAGGACCATAGAAAAATCAACACATAAATTTTTTAAAGATTGAATATTTTTCTTTCGTGGCATGGTGTTTGCTGGATTAAAGGTAAAAAATTAAAAAATAATTGACCAAAGAAAGGAGAAAAATATGAAAAAAAGTATGTTGAGAAATCAGAAAGGTTTTACGTTGATTGAAATTATCGCCGTTTTAGTTATCCTAGGTATCTTGGCTGCTGTGGCTATTCCCAGATATTTTGATCTTCAGGGTCAGGCTCGTGGAAAAGCTGTTGCTGGTGCCATTGCAGCGCTGCAATCACATGCGTCGCAGCATTATTCACAGGGACTTTTAAATGGCAGTTTTAATTCTAGCTCTTGGACAGCACCATCAGGTACAATAAATGTAGGCGACTATTGGGGTACGATTACTGGGAGCGGTCCTGTAACCGTTAATGTAACAGGCGGACCCACGGGTTGGGATGATTTCCCATCAGAATACAGCGCCAGTAAAAGTTTTAATCTGTGGTAATTTTATCTAGATGCATGAACGATCCGGTTATGACGGTCACTTAAATTTTACATTACGAAAAAAATGGTAACAAGAGATAGCTGAATTAATAAAATTCGGCTATCTCTTTTATTTTAAGTTATTGATTTATTGAATTACTAATTTCCGGAAAAAGTAATGAATCAATCCCGTTTAAGTCCTCAACACCAACTGATCCGCTCAGTTGTTCTGCTGATGTGTCTCAGCACATTGCTGATAACCTGTTTGCGTGTTATCGGACACGGGTTTTTTCCCATCGATGATGCTCTAAGGCATGTGGCAAAAGTTCTATCAGGGAAATCCTGGGCAGACATTCTTATCATTCGTCCGGAAATCACCATGGACAGTCATCCGGGATGGCATATCATTCTTTCAGCATTTCAAACTCTTACAAAATGCGATAAAACGGTTTTGCTGAATTTTTCCGTCATGTTTCTTTTCCTGGTCTTTACAGTGCCTCCGGTATTTTATTTCCGTCGGGGTGAGGCTTGGATTGCCTCGATCGCTTTATCTGCGGTTTTTTTCTTCGGATCGATCTACAGGCTTTTCTACGGGCGGCCTTACATTATCAGCATGGCTTTAATTTTGCTGTTCTGTTTTCTTTGGGACAAAATCAGAGATAAAAACAAACCCTGGAATGAACTCATTGCCTTGTCGGCAATGACGGCACTTGCCACCTGGATTCACGGCGCATGGTATCTTTTGGCGTTGCCACTGGTAGCGCTTGCACTGGCAAGACACTGGCGGGTTTTTGGGCTTATGTCCGGTGCAATGTTTCTGGGAGTACTCTGTGGAGCAATGCTTACAGGATCACCGCTGGTTTTCTTGCACCAGATGATTTTTCATGCCCTGGAAGCCTTTGGCAAAAACGATTTTGCACGTCAATTGGTCGGCGAATTCCAGCCGTTTGCGGGGGAGGCCCTGGTTTTCTTTGTGATTGGCGGATTTTTGCTTTGGCGCAAGGCACGTGGTGAATGGGATATCCGTGTTGTGGACAATCCCATATTTTATTTAGTCGTTATTGGCTGGATAATGGGATTTTTCGCATCACGTTTCTGGACCGACTGGGCCTGGCCGGCTTTAGCTTTCTGGATGGCTCTGGAAATTCAGGCCGTACTGGGAAAATATATGGACAGCTTCAGTTGGAAACGATTGATGCTTGCCGGGACGTTCTGTCTAGTTCTTCTGCTCGCCGTAACCAATGATTATGGCAGCCGCTGGTCGGGTGCGGTGTCCAAGTGGCCGGAGATGGAAAATAAAGAACACAGACCATGGCTGCCCGATGATGGCGGTATTGTGTATAATGACAATATGTTTCTATTTTATCAGGTTTTCTATTATAATCCTCATGCTCCTTGGCGTTATGTATTGGGTTTTGAGCCGATCTGGATGACGGCTGATAATCTGAAAATTTATCGTCATATACAGCTTACCCGGGGACGGGACGAAAGCTATCTTCCCTGGGTGCAAAAAATGACCGCAAAAGACCGGATGATTCTAATTCGCGGCATTAAACCGCAAATTCAGGGCATCGAATGGCACGAAATAACGCCGACGGTCTGGAGTGGAAAAATCAAACAGAAAACATAACAATAATTGCTTTGTGCCGCATTCAATGTGCGTAAAATCCATGCTCAATGTTTTATTTTTTTGCCGGATAAAAGAAAACTTAACCCATGGTTGATATACAGGAAAAAAATAATGAGTCATTCGCCGGTAGTGTTTCCGGCGTGAAAAAGCTCATCTCCAACAGCAGAAAACAATATTTGTGGGTTACGCTTTTTTTCCTTGTCTATCTCCTCATCGGGATCTCCGCATATAAGG
>JAGVUJ010000218.1 GCA_019136325.1 Deltaproteobacteria bacterium | reverse complement strand
ACTTGATTGATTCTGCTGAAATCATCGGTGATATTAACTGCTTCATCTGCCGGGACATCAGAAAAAACAGGCATCTTGTTTGCCTTTTCCATAAATTCGCCAAGCGGCTTGAGAAAGAGGCGCAAAATCATCAAGCCGGCCGCAAAGGAAATGCAGCCAATGGCCAGTGCCAAGGTATAAACATTGATCAATAAGGAATGATGAAGCTTTTCCGGAGTAGCCGCCAGTTGATATGCGGCAAAGACTCCCAAAATGGTGATGCCGGCGAAGATCAAAGGGATTAAAAGATAGAGGGTAACATAGAAATTTTTTTTCATTTCCATGATTACGTCAGTGTTTAACCATTTTGGTCATGTCCCACATGGGCATATAAATGGCCAGGGCAAAAAAACCGACTACGGCTGCCAGCCCAACGATTAAAATTGGCCCGATGGCGTCGGACAAGGCTTTGACGGCATATTCCACTTCATCGTCATAATGCTTGGAAATTTCAGTGAGCATATCTTCTATGCTTCCTGATTCTTCTCCGATGGCAATCATATCCACCACCATGGGCGGAAAATAAGGGGCGTTTTTTAACGGAGCGGAAAGGCCTGAACCTTCTTCTATCTTTTCGCGCACATGATTGAACGAACGGGCAATGGCGGCATTGCCGATCGTGTCGGATAAAATGGTCAAAGACTGCAGCACCGGCACGCCGCTGGACTGTAGAATCGCGAATATGCTTGCAAATCTGGACATGGCCGCTTTCTGGAACAACGGACCCAAAATGGGCAGGGCCAAAATAAAGCTGTCCCGGACAAATTGCCCGTTTTCTGTTTTGAAATACTGACGAAGACCGACAACAACACCGACAATCACTGTCAGCATTATGTACCAGTAATTTTTCAAAGCGACGTTCATCGTCAGCGCCACTTTGGTAGGCCAAGGCAGCTCGATGCCGGTTTTGCTGAAGATGCCCACAAACTGAGGTATCACAAAAGTCAGTAAGACAAAAAACGCGACGCCCAGGGCTATCAGCACCATTTTTGGATACTGCAGAGCCGATTTGATATCGGCTTTGATTTTCGCTTCGTGCTCAATAATATAAGTCAGCCGCTCTAAAACACCATTTAAGTTTCCGCTCATTTCTCCCGCAAGGAGCATATTGCAATAGAGATGCGAGAAAACATTGGGGTGCTTTCCAAAAGCCTCCGAAAGGGAAACGCCATGCTGAATGTCGCGGTAAATGGTGTTGGCGGCTTTCTGTAAAGTTTTGCTTTCCGACTGAGATTCTAAAATCTGCATGGCCTTGACAATGGGCACGCCTGCGTTGAGCATGGCCCGCAATTGCTTGGTAAAAAGGATTAATTCTCTGGGTTTGACTTGTTCAAACAGCGCGTTGATTTTTTTCAAGAGAGCGCCGGCCGGATCTTCTTTTTCTTCTTCGAGCTTTACAGGGATCAGGCCGCGCAGAAACATGACATTGTTGGCAGCTTGCAGAGATTCCGAATCCAGAGTGCCTTTGACGGTTTTTCCAGTTTCGTTGATAGCTTCGTATTTAAAAAAGGGCATCTTGCTTCCTCTTGGGGATATCAGGTCATTACGGCAGTCGAGGCTTCTTCCAGTGTGGTGATTCCCTTCAATACTTTTTCGGCGGCGTCCTGTTTGAGTGTGCGCAATTTTCCCGCTTTCACCGCCACACGATTAATTTCCTGGCTGGATTTGCGCATCAGAATCATTTCCTGCATCATCTCATCATTCACCAGGACCTCAAAAAGACCGGTTCTTCCCTTATAGCCGGTATTTTTACACTGATAGCAGCCTTTGCCACGCTGGAAATTGGCTCTTTGGGCTTCTTCCTGCGAAATTCCCATGGATTCATATGCTTTTTGCGGCGGCATGTAGGCTTCTTTGCAATAAGGACAGACCGTCCGGACCAGGCGCTGGGCAAACGATACAAGCAAAACGGATGATACCAGGAAAGGCTCGATGCCCATGTCAACAAACCGGGAAATAGCGCCGGCGGCGTCATTGGTATGCACGGTGCTGAGTACCCGGTGACCGGTTTGGGCGGCCTGAACGGCAATGGCCGCTGTTTCGGTGTCGCGGATTTCACCGACCATGATGACGTCCGGATCCTGACGCAAAATCGAACGCAACCCGCTGGCAAAAGTCATGCCTGCCTTGCGGTTGAGTTGAATCTGGCGAATATTGTTAATGCGGTATTCGACAGGGTCTTCCAGCGTCACAATATTGATATCCGGCTTGTTGATGTTGTTCAGGATGGCATACAAACTGGTGCTCTTGCCGCTGCCGGTGGGGCCGGTGCTTAAAATCATGCCGTAGGGCTTTTCGCTGACCATTTTAATTTTTTCCATATCGGAAGGGATCATGCCCAGTCTGTCGAGCGAATAAACCCCAGCGCTGGTATCCAGCAGGCGCAAGACAATATTTTCGCCATAGATGGTCGGAATGGCCGACACACGAACATTGATTTCTCTTTTATCCAGTTTCAGAGTAAACCTGCCGTCCTGCGGTATGCGCGAAACGGTAATGTCCATATTGGAGAGTATCTTGACCCGGGCGATAATCGGCAAGAAAAGCGATTTAGGCGGAGAGGGAACCTCGATCAACCTGCCGTCAATACGGAAGCGCAACGATACGGAGTTTTGCTGCGGACTGATATGGACGTCGCTGGCGCCGTCTTTGATGGCCTGGGCAAAAATTGAATTGACCAGACGCACCACGGGCGCTTCACCCGCCATGTCCTGCAGAGAACTAACCTGCACTGCATCTTTTTCCGGTTCAGCATCCTCCGGGGTATCAGGGGCCTTTATTTCTATGTTTTCCATGACGTCCGTCAGGCCGGATTGCGTGCCATACAGAGAGCTGATCAGTTGATTGAGTTCGCGCTCCGAACAAACCACTGGCTCAACTTCTGAATTTGTCAATACTTCTATAAAATCAAGGGTATTGATGTCAAGAGGATCAACGATGGCGATGGTCAGCAGCCTTCCTTTTTTACGAAGCGGGGCAACTTGATATTTCTGCGCGGCATCGATGGGTATCAGTTGCACCAGATCCATATCGAGGGGATAGTCGTCAGGATGATATTTCGCAATCTTAAGCTGAAGGCTCAAGAGGTCGATAATTTGCGACTCGCTGACAATCCCCAGGCGCGTAAGATATTGGCCAAGTTTTAAGCCTGCTTTCTTTTGTTCAATCAGGGCTTGCTTGAGGCGCTCTTCCGTGATGAGACGGCTTTCCACCAGCATTTCGCCTAACCGCTTTTTAACCTGCATAATAATTCACCCTAATAATTTTTAATTGTGACAATGAGCTCGTCGCCTGAAAACCTGCAGCCCGCTTATCATTTGCCGCGTACGACGAGCCCTA
>JAGVUJ010000087.1 GCA_019136325.1 Deltaproteobacteria bacterium | reverse complement strand
CGGAGAATGGTTACAACGAGATCGTCAATCTGCTTTTGAACAAAGGAGCGGACGTAAATTTAAAGACAAAATACACCGGCGGGACCGCCCTGATGCTGGCATCCGTCAAAGGATATCCGGAGATCGTCCGGCTTCTGATTGATCAAAAGGCCGACGTCAATGCAAAAAACAGCACTGGATCCACCGCGCTGATGGCCGCGTCACTGAACGGCCGCACCGCGGTGGCTCAGCTTCTTCTGGATCAGGGAGCGGATGTGAACGCGAAAACCAGCGAACGCGCCACGGCGCTGATGATGGCCTCGGAAAGGGGCCATGCGGAAATCGTTAAACTGCTTCTGGACAGGGGGAGCGATATCAATGCGAAAAACAGCGATGGCGTCACATCCCTGATGGCCGCGGCGGAAAAAGGTCATACGGAAGTCGTCAGGCTTTTGCTGGATAAAGGCGTCGATTTGAACGTTAAGGCAAAGATTAAAGATGTTGAATACACGCCGCTGCAAATCGCCAAACAGAACCGCAGGGCGGATATTGTAGACCTGCTGCAAAAAGCCGGCGCCAGGGAGTAATCCGGCAATCTTAATTCAGACGGCTTGAAGAAGACGCATAGACAAAGAAACGCAGTCCTTCCCGGAGCGCAAACGCCCCATGCATGTACAACCCGCCCAGCCAAAACGGCACATGAAAAACATCAACGTGACGATACGCTACCCATCCGGCGGCCGATAGGGATCCTTCTGCAAACATCCCGCCGAAGGCCATGATGGTTGCCAACAGGAGCAGCCAGAGCCGTTCATAACTGAAGAGCCAGCGCAGCAGGAATGTGCCGTAAAAAATGACCGACAGCAACACCGGTTCGGTATTGCCGAATCCGCTGGTAAGATACACAAAAGCAAAGGCGGTGGCGGTTTCAATGAGTTCTCTGAAGCTGCCCCGGGACACGCTTTGCCTGACGCGCACACCGGAGGGCAAGCGGCCGGCAATAAAATAATAGGCGCTGCCCATGAAAAGAAAAGCCAGTACAAAGCCGGGGAAGACCCACCAGGCCTGCCCGAAAAGAAAAGGATCGGGGTAAGAAAGCGTCTGTGTGTAAACATGAATCCCGTCGCAAAAGGTCGCTATGCATGCGCCCAGCAGCGCGAGTAAAAGCAGACCGGCATATTTTTTATCTGGCATGAATTTATGCATATTTTATCAGAATGTTATCGTCAACAAGCGGATGGATATCCGCAGGGTTATGGGTTGTGAGCTGCTCTTTCCGCTTTCTGCTCCAATCGGCCGGCGTTTTAACATGGTTTTCACGGGCTGTCAATGCGAGGCGCGACGAACTGCGGCACGGGAAAAGTTCGACGATATTTACTTATGGGGCTCAAACTGATTTTTTGCCGACCAGAAAGAGGGCAGATGTTGCAGTAAATACGAGAGACTTTTGCGGTGTTGCCACAACCGCCGCCGGAATTTTTTGCGCCATGCCTTGTCGGAATAAAAACGCTTGACGTGTTCGTTGTAGAGTTGATCAAGTTTTTCTTTGGATTGAATTCCTCTGGGCACAAAAACAAAATTAAGACAATTCATCAGCCGCCAGTCTTCATTAAACGTCCCCTCATCTTTAATGGTTGCCCAGAGCGGCGCGCCGGGGAAGGGCGTAAATTTGGCCATGTTCATGTCATCCAATTCCAGAGATAGTATGAAATCGGAAGTTCTCTTGATGGAAGCTTCCGTCTCTCCGGGCAATCCCATCATGAAAAGTCCCTTGGCGCGTAACCCCGCTTTTTGAATCCGCCGGACGGTATCGCGCACGTCATCAAGCGATACGCCCGATTTATGCCTTTTAAGCATTTCCGGATCGGCCGATTCGATGCCCAGAGAGACCATCAGGCATCCGGCGTTTTTAAGCAGGCTCAGCAAGCCGTCATCCGTGTAACCCACGCGTACGGCGCAATTAAAATTGATGCCCAGGGGATGAACGCTCAGCTTTTCGCAAAGTTCGACAATCCGCTGCCGGTTGGCGGTGAACAAATCATCGTAAACATTGATATGCCGCACGCCGAATTTTTCCCGCAGATATTTCATGTGCTCATAGATGTATTCGGCGGAATTATAGCGAAATCCTTTTTTGAATACGGAGCGGTCGCAGTAGGAACATTGAAACATGCAGCCCCGCGACGTAATCATCGTCGCACCGGGCGTGTTGATGTAACTGAATAACGGCAGATGGTAATCGCGGGGGAACCCTTTGAGCTTTTCATAGGCGGGAAACGGCAGACTGTCCAAATCGGCTATTTTCGGACGCGGTTCATTGACGATGATGGCTCCTTCGTGTTGCCGGATCAACCCTTTTATCGCTGAGGGGATCACGCCGGCGGCAAGTTCGCCCATGGTTTCCTCTCCTTCTCCGGCAACCAGAAAATCAAACACGGGATAATCGCGTAAAAGCTGACCTTCCAGCGCGGAAACGTGAACGCCTCCGCAGACAGTTGTAATGTCCGGGGCCTGTTTTTTAATCCGTTGCGCGAGATCGGCGGCATCGGGAAACGATGACGTGGTGGCTGAGAACCCGACGATCTGCGGCTGAAAACACAGTATTGCCTGAGCCTGCTTTTGCAGATCAACCGGCGCGCCCGGTCCCAGACAGTCGTAAACAACAACATCATGACCCTGTTTGATTAAATAAGCGGCGATAGAAAGCAGCCCCTGCGGAACCATCCGGTTGGCAATGTCGGTGATGTCCCGTTTGCCGGGAAACCAGTTGAAACCGCGCGGATGAACAAGAGCGATCCGTTTCTTTTTCTGCGAAAAAGTCATAGTGATTTCGTTGACGCCAGAACAAAAGCCTGCTTGCCCGAAGCGTGAAAGTTATAGTGCAATAAAAGAGAAGACGGTTTTTCCCGCAGCGCGAACGCCAGGCCGAAGGCGGCGGCCGTGGAATGAATCCCGCAGCAGGGAAGATAATCGTCGATCTCCCAGCCGTTTTGCCGCCAGAAACCGTCATCCGTTTGTTTTGTGCGGAATCCGGGCAGAACAATACGGTTTTTCGCCCGGATTTTATTGCCATGCTGCATCAGATCGGCCAAATCATTTTCATCGGGCAGCCCTTTTTTTTCACTGAAATCCACCGCGAGAATTTCACCGATATTCCTTTCGTCATCCCGGCCAAGCAAAAGCCAGGAGCTGCCTTCGCCCATCGGCATCCTGCGGGAGTTGCCGCAGTTCAGATTAACCCTTGCGCGGTATTCTTCAACGGTTGGCGTAAAAATATCGCAACCGCCGACCAGCGCCAGTTCTATCTGGTCGCTTTCCAGGTAGGTTTGCGCCAGCCACAGCCGCCAGTTCTATCTGGTCGCTTTCCAGGTAGGTTTGCGCCAGCCACAGCGCCGACTCGAAGGATAATTCTTCCTGCGAGATGGTAAGCACGGTTCCCGTAACGTCGCAAATACGTGCCAGAACAAACGCGGCGGCATTGCTGACGGAATTGGCAAACTGATTGGGACTGGGAAATCCCCCGCCGTGCTTGAAAACCTCGGTAATGAAAGGCAGGATTTCATCAACATTGCCCAAGCCCGTTGCCAGGAATATGCCCGTCTTCTTCCCTTTCAAATAATCGAGCGATACCTGCTGCAAGCACGCGAGCCCGCCGCAGGCAACCATTTTAATGAACCGGCCGGCGCGGCGCATCGGCTGTCCCATGATGTCCTGGACCAGACCGTCGGCGTTCAGCGGCAGTTCGTGCTCCTCCCAAAGGGCGTTGCCGTTCGGCATCAGCGACGGACCGATATAGCTTGCCGCGATCACTGGTGTGATGGCATGAGAGGTCAATGGTTTGTTGTTTGCGTTCATTCTTTAATAATCAGATAGCTCGTGCATGTTCCGCCGAAACCGAAATACGTAAAGAGATAAGCGCCGTGGCGCGCTTCCATG
>JAGVUJ010000145.1 GCA_019136325.1 Deltaproteobacteria bacterium | reverse complement strand
CTCGACTGACGGCCTTCATCGACTGATCATACTCTTTTCCCGTCGCGTGCAGCGAGCAGCCCGGATAATATGAAACTTTCAAGAGTAGCCTCCTTAACCTTAAACCTCTTTATCGGGTTTTTGTTTTTTCAAAAATATTTCTCACCGATTTCATGTCTTTCGTCCGCGGAGATAAAAGCGCCAGCTTGCCTTTCATAAACATATCCAGGCCCAGCAGCGCATCGGAGAAAAGATCACCGGACTTGAGTTTGTACTGCACCATCATCATCGGTTCATTAATCCGTCCGCCGAACTTCATACCGGAGAGGAATGCTTCGTGGAACTTCAGGACATTCGCTTCACGGACGGTGCCGTTCTGTATGGCCATTTGTCTGAGCACATCCATCATGCTGGCGATGTCCACCTGATTCGGACAGCGGGTAATGCAGGTTTCGCACGACAGACACATCCAGATGGTTGAACTGTTCAGCACTTTGTCGCGCTGTCCGTTCTGAATCATTTTGATCACTTTGTTGGGGTTATATTCCATGTGCCTGGTCATGGGACAACCGGCCGTGCATTTGCGGCAGTGATAGCAGCGCTGCAGCGGCACCCCGTTTATCTTCTTGTTTACTTCTTCCAGAAAAGTTTCCATGTAAACTCCATTTACTCAAACTGATTATGGGTTGAAGACAAAGTCTCCTTTGTCGTGATGTTCATCATATTTGCCCAGTGGCGGCATATCGTCCATGCTGGAGCCGGCCCGGTTGCCGAAGAATTCAAAGCAATCCTTGTCGAGTTTCTTGAGGAATTTCCGCAGATCGACACCCATGGGGCAGACGGAAATGCACGAACCGCAATCCACGCAGCGTCCAACCATATGGTACAGTCTCATCAACTGGAAAACCTGCGTATCGGCTGGATCTTCACCAATGCCCACCCATTGCGGCTGGCTCTGCTCCACAAAACAGGTCGGGCAATAACACGAAGGACAGGCCTGACGACAGGCATAACAGCGGATGCATTTCTCCATTTCCTTGGCAAAATAAGCCCAGCGTTCTTCAATCGACTTGCCCTCGAATTCCTTGACGTCGTCATATTCCGCATCGGGATTCATCGCCGGCGCGGGAGCCCCGATCATCACATCGGAAATAATCGGATTGTTGAATCGGCAGGTTTTGCAGTTTTCCGCCAGAACATCTTTCAAAGCAATGGTTTTGTCGCCGTCGGATGTTTTCATTTTAATCTGACCGCCGTCAAGCGAACCGTCAAGGATATCCGCGCCGCCGATCGCAACTTTCAATCCTTTGCCGTCCACATAGCCGTCACAGGGAACGCCGATAATATAAACCTCATCTCGTCCGTACTGTCTTTCCTGAAGATGAATAATCAGCGAACGGGTGGTGCAACCGCGCGCAACGACGCCGATCACTTTTTTCTTCCGGTCTTCCGGTTTGACACGCTTTTGCGAATTCTTGTGAGCGGTGATCAAATCATGAACATACTTGGCCAGATTCTGTGTGCAGAGATTGTTCCAAACAAGTTTTTCTGTTTCTTCCGGCTTGGTAATGAAACAAGGCGTCGCTGTCAACGGTAACGTGCCTTTTTCATAACCGACAATGACATCAACCTTTTTTTCCAGAAGCAGCCTGTTTGCTTCTTCCCGCAATTTTGTTTCGATGTTTTCCACAGTTATTGTTTCCCCGTTAATTTTTATTGCAAAAGTTTAATCAATCTTTTTGACTAATTTGTTCGCCGGTCCCAGCGCCTTGATTTTTTCCGTAGCGCCTTTGATGACCTGTGCCCATCTGTCACCTTCGGAGGCGGAAACCCAGGTAAACAGAGTTCTGTCGCCTTCCACACCGATGTAGTTCAGGAAACTTTTTAACGTCGCAAACTTGCGCCGTGCCACCAGATTTCCCGAAATATAGTGGCATTCACCCGGGTGTCAACCCGAGACCAAGACGCCGTCGGCTCCGGTCTGCAGGGCTTTCACAATATAGAACGGATTGATTCGTCCCGTGCAGGGAACGCGAATGATGCGCACATTGGTCGGGTACTGAATTCTGCTGATACCCGCCAGATCGGCGCCCGCGTACGTGCACCAGTTGCAGACGATGGCAACAAATTTCGGTTGCCATTCTTTGGTTGCTACATTTTCAGCCATATATTCTCCTTCCAACGGCTTGACGGTTTTCAGCCGTTTAGCCTTCGTTTAAATTATATATCTGTGCCAATACTTCTTCGTTGTTGAACCCGTTGAGATCCACGGCGTTCATGCGGCAGGACGCCGTGCAGACACCGCAACCTTTGCAGAGCACCGCGTTCACTTCGGCGCAGCCTTCCGCCACGTTCACGCTGATCGCGCTGTAGGGACAGTTGATTTCACACAAACCGCACGCGGAACATCTTTCCTTGTTTACATAAGCGGTTTTGCCTTCCGCTTCGATGTAATCCAGCGTCAGAATCGTGCAGGCGCGCGATACGGCCGCGTTGGCCTGGGTGACGGTTTCATCGCTGAATTTGGGCGAATGGGACATGCCGCACATGAAAACGCCGTCGGTCGCGAAATCGACCGGACGAAGTTTGACGTGCGCTTCCATGAAGAAACCGTCCTGATTGGTCGGGACTTTCAACATCTGGCCGATGGCTGCGTTTTCCGGATTCGGCACGACCCCGACGCTCAGCGCAACGATATCAGCCGGCAGACTGACCGGTTCATTCAAAATAGGATCGAAAACCCTCACCTCGGCCTTATCGCCGGCGGCCACCACTTCCGGTTTGCGGTCTTCTTCATAGCAGATGAATTTGATGTTTGCTTCACGTGCTTTCTTGTAATAATCTTCTTTGAACGCAAAGGTGCGGATATCGCGGTAAAGGATGGTGATGTCGCGCGAAGGATCGGCGGCTTTGAGTTCCAGCGCATTCTTGATCGCTTCAGAGCAGCAGTAACGACTGCAATACGGCCTATCTTTTTCACGGGAACCGACGCACTGAATCATGACCACGTTCTTCACGGCGGCTAGCTTGGAATCCTTCTCGTAAATCATGGTTTCCAGTTCCCGCTGTGTTTTCACAGCCGCATTCTGACCGTAGAGATATTCCTTGGGTTTGTTTTCATAGGCGCCGATGGCGACAATAACCACGCCGTGTTCAAACACTTTTTCTCCGTCTTTGGCTTTGACGGTGGTCTTATAATTGCCGATGAAACCTTCGATCTTCTCGATCGTTGAGCCGGTGAAAACCGTGATCAACGGATTCTTGTATACTTTATCCAGCAGGCTCTTCAAATGAGTGCGTGTATCCAGACCTTCGAGTGTTTTGTAAAGATAATTGTAATTGCCGCCCAGCCGGTCTTCCTTTTCCACGATGAAGGAAGCAAATCCCTGGTCGGCCAGCGACAATGCCGCGGTCATACCGGCCAAACCGCCGCCGATAATCAACGCCTGATGGTTGACGGATAACTGACCGGGTTTTAACGGTTTGAGATACTGAGCCTTGGCTACCGCCATGCGCAGCAGGTCTTTCGCTTTTTCCGTGGCCGCTTCCGGTTCATGCATATGCACCCAGGAATTCTGGTCGCGGATGTTGGCCATCTCGAAAAGATACCGGTTCAGTCCGGCTTTCTCGCAGTTTTCCTGAAACAGTCCTTCATGCGTTCGGGGCGAGCAGGACGCCACAACCACGCGGGTCAGGTTCTGTTCTTCGATGACCTCTTTCATTTTGACCGCCGTATCCTGCGAGCAGGTGAAAAGATTGTCAGCCGTATAGACGACGGTGGGCAGTGTGGCGGCATAATCACGAACGGCGGGAACATCGACAACACCGCCGATATTAATACCGCAATGGCAGACAAAAACGCCGGTGCGCACACCCTGTCCGCGCATATCCTTTTCTTCCGGATTCTGCACGGGGGTAATCATGGTGCCGCGTTTCGCCGCGAGCAATCCTTCCGCACAGGCCGCGGCGGCGGAGGCTTCCATAACGGTTTCGGGAATATCCTTGGGACCGCCGAAGGCGCCGCAGACAAACACGCCGGGACGCGTGGTCTGAACCGGATTTTCCAGAGACGTCTTGCAGAAACCATGCTCCTCCAGTTCAACGCCGAGGCTGGCCGCCAGCTGTTTGGCTTCCTTGGGAGGCATCAGGCCGACGGACAGAACGACCATGTCGAATTCTTCTTCAGCGAGGGTCCCGTCCTGATTGACATATGTAATCAGCAGATTGTTGGTCTGCTGCATTTCTTTAATCACCGATGGCATCGAACGGATGTAACGGATGCCGTATTCATCTTTAGCGCGATTGACAAACCGGTCGAAATCTTTGCCGTGAGCGCGAATGTCCATGTAGAAAATGGTGGGTTCCAACCCTTTGGCGTGTTCCTTGCCGATAATCGCCTCCTTGGTCGCGTACATACAGCAAACCGACGAACACCAGCTGTTGCCGCAGGAGGTGTCGCGCGAACCGACGCACTGGATAAAGGCGACTTTCTTCGGTTCCTTACCGTCGGAAATTCTCTGGACATGGCCGAAGAACGGACCGGACGCGGACAGAATTCTTTCAAACTGAAGCGCTGAAACGACATTTTTGTAAATGCCGTAACCGTATTCGCCGCGCAGCTTGGCGTCGAAAATTTCAAAACCGGCCGATGCGATGACCGCGCCGACTTCGATGGTTTCCTCGGTGACTTTCATCTCATGGTCAATGGCCTTGGCGATACAGGCGTCCACGCACTGATAACATTCGGAGCAGATACCGCAGGACAGACAGCGCATGGCTTCCGCCTTAGCCTGCGCTTCGCTGAAGCCCAGACCGACTTCTTTGAAATTGGTTTTGCGGTCTTCCGGTTTCATCAGCGGATATTTCTCGCGCGGAACTTTGGAGAAATTGGAAAGATCGGCCTTATCCGCCAGATCCTTGGTCCAGTCTTTCTCACGTCCGGCTTTCATATCCTCGCCGCGCAAATAACGGTCGATAGATTTGGCCGCTTCCTTACCGGAATAAACGGCCTTGACGACCGTCTGAGGACCGGTGGAAACGTCGCCACCGGTGAAAATACCGGGGACGTTAGTCGCGTAAGTGATTTTATCGAAATCGACGTTATTCCATTTATTGATGGACACACCGCTTTCTTTGGTGATGAACGACAAGTCGGCTTCCTGACCGATGGCGGGAACGATGGCGTCGCATTCGATGATAAATTCGGAGCCCTTGATTTCCACGGGACGACGGCGTCCGCTGGCATCCGGTTCGCCCAGTTCCATGCGCGTACATTCGATGCCGGTCACTTTTCCATCCTGGCCCACAACGCGTTTCGGAGCCACGAGGAATTTCATCTCGATTCCTTCTTCAATGGCCTCCTCGATTTCTTCAGGAGACGCGGGCATTTCCGCACGGGTACGACGATAAAGGATGAAGACTTCTTTCGAGCCGGTTCTGACCGCGGTGCGCACAGCGTCCATAGCCACGTTACCACCGCCGATGACCGCCACCTTATCGCCCAGCGACACTTTTTCGCCCAGGTTGACTTTCATCAGGTAATCGACACCGTGAACCACGCCCTTCATATCCTCGCCGGGAATGTTGAGCTTGCTGCTCTTCATGGTACCGCAGCCGATGAAGATAGCGCTGTAATCGCTCTTCAGTTTATCGAAGGAAATATCCTTGCCGATTCTCTTGTTGAGATGAATCTTCACACCGAGATCTTCGATGACCTTGATTTCCGCCTTCAAAACATTCTTGGGCAGACGGTATTCAGGAATACCGACGGCCAGCCAGCCGCCCGCTACGGGCAGGGCTTCAAAAACGTCCACATCGTATCCTTCAATGGCCAGATAATACGCGCAGGTCAGGCCCGAAGGACCGGCGCCGACCACGGCTACTTTCTTGCCTTTGCTTTCTTTCTTTTCCGGAATATAACGGGTGTCGCTGTTGAGATCCAAATCAGCGACGAATTGTTTGAGGTGCATGATATCAATCGGATCATCCACTTTGCCGCGCATACAGGCCGTTTCGCAGGGATGGTTGCAGACGCGTCCGCAAACGATGGGAAAAGGATTATCCTGCTTGATGAGCTTGAGCGCTTCCTTGAATTTGCCTTCGGCAATCAGCGCCACATACCCCTGAACGCTGATGTGTGTGGGGCAATAGGCCTTACAGGGAGACGTCCCCAGTTTGTCAATCGCGAAACCGCTGGGAATAGCCTGCGGGAAATGACGATAGATGGCTTTCCTTTCGCTCAAATTGCCGTTGAATCCGGCGGGAACGGATACGGGACAGACTTTGGCGCAGTCGCCGCAACCGGTGCATTTATCCAAGTTGACATACCGGGGAGCGGACGTCATTTTCACCTTGAATTTTCCGGGTTCACCTTCGACCGAATCAACCGTCCGCCGGGTCTTGATTTCAACATTGGGATGGCGGCCGACTTCGACCAGCTTGGGAGACAATATACAGGCGGAACAGTCATTGGTGGGAAAAGTTTTGTCCAATTGAGCCATGACGCCGCCGATGCTGATTCCGTTTTCGACGAGATAGACTTTCATTCCGGAATTGGCCAAATCGAGAGACGCCTGAATGCCGGCGATTCCCGAACCAACTACCATTACAGCACCAACTTTTTCGTTATCTTTTAGCACCTGATTACACCTCTTCTTCTATATTAAAGAACCTAAAAAAAATTTTTAATGCCGCGCCGCTAGGCGTTTTTTGGCTAACACAATTTGGTTACACTGTCAAGAGCACAAGCTTAATTTATTTGATTTTTTTTGATAACTAATTGATATGACTAGGCTAAAAAAATGACCAACGTTCACTGACCGGCATTCAAAAAATAAACAATGTTGACCGGTCATCATTTTTCAGAAAGAGCATTTAAGTGATTTTCCAGAAAGTCCAGGATATCCGTTTTACCTTTTTGTGTCTTGGCCGAGAACAAAATTGGGTTTTTTTCAGACGATATCTGTAGAATTTTCTCGATCGCCCGTTTGCGGGCAATCGCCTGGTTGTTGGATAATTTGTCGCTCTTGGTCAGAATATATAAATAAGGTATGCGGTAATGCCTGAGCCAGTCACGCAACGACACGTCGTCATCATTGGGATCGCGCCGGATATCCAGAATGAAAATGACCAGACAAAGAGATTGCCTCTCCCTTAGATAAGCTTCCATCATATCACCCCAGTTTTTTTTTATCGACTGAGGAACCTTGGCAAAACCGTAGCCGGGCAAGTCAACAAAAGACATCTTTTCGTTGATCGTAAAAAAGTTGATCAACTGCGTCCTTCCAGGCGTGTTGCTGGTCTTCGCCAGATTCTTGCGCCCGGCAAGGGTGTTAATCAACGATGACTTGCCGACGTTGGAGCGCCCGACAAACGCTATCTCCGGCATCATTGCCGGTGGATACTGCGGCGGCCAGACAGCGCTTTTTATAAATTGAGCACTGGTAATTTTCATAATTTTTAATCTCTACGCCTTCTGCTCATTTATGCGTTCTTTTTTTTATTGACCTGATGATTCTTTTCTATCACAAACAAAAAAGGAAAGGTCGATAGCGTTAAAACGGAGTATATAATGATTCCCTTTAAATAACATCCATTTTTCCCCTGCCGTTCCATAATCGGCTTATAATATTTCTTAAAAAAATAGGATGTGTAATACAAAGACCAGAAAAGCCTGGCAAGGCTCCCGACGCGTTGCCCCCCGCTTTGAGCTTCCGACGGGTGCAGATGCACACTGTGAGTATCATTGGTCATAATAATTTTCCCGCCGTTTATGTGTATTTTCGCCTGAATGTCGTTTTCCTCGCGAAATCCGTTTCCCCGGCAGTAAAAAGTATCGACCTCAAAGGATAATAAAAACTTTCTTCTCGCCATAAAATTAGCATGTGTAAAAGGAAGCTCAACATCGCTTTTCAATTTCGCATCGTTATTAATATAGAAGAACCGGAAATCAAACGGAGGCACGTTTCTTCCTCCCTGTTGAAAACGGGCAACAGCAGATTTTATGCTCTCTCCCCGATTTCTGTAAAAATGCCTTCCCGAAACAATATCCACCCGCGTCTTTTCCAATTTTTCCAGACAGACTTCCGTATAGTTTTCTTCCAGAAAATCATCGTCATCACAGAATAGCACAAATTCTCCGCCGGCTGCCTGAAGCCCGCGCCGCCTGGAATAAGGGGCTCCCCGCCGCTTCTCATTTCTGAGATAAATGGTTTTTATCCACGGATACTTTCTCTGGTATTGGTCAAGAACAACGGCCGTATGGTCTGACCCTCCATCATCAACCACCACTAATTCCCTGACAAATTTTTGCTGATAAAATGAATCAAGAACGAGAGAGAGGGCATACGCCCGGTTGAAGGTTGGTATCACAATGCTGACGGTCAAAGACGACTTGTCGGCTCCGGATCGTTCTTCACACGTTATCTCCGGCATTACCGCCGGAGGATTCGGCAACCGCCGTAATGCCTTCGTCTCAAATGCCGCATCGGTGATTTTTGTCATAGTAATATCGGTAAGACGACTTTTTTCATTTTCTCTTTATTGGAAACTTATCAAAAGACACTTTTTGATTCAATCTCCATGTATTTATTTTTTACAATTTTTATCTTTGGCGATGAGAAATCCATAGGCCGATTTTTAAAAACAACCAATAGAACGGATGCCTCGCTTTCCCATCAGCCATTTCTTGACATTCAAGAAATTATTTCTTATAATTCAAAAACTTCACCAAGCTCCATCAAATTTAAACAGCATTATTTAGGGGATCCTTATGAGCAAAAAACATGGTCTGACTCAAGTGTTGTTGTATTGTCTTGCGCTGATCTTTATGGTGGTCACGGGCTGTGGCGACGGTGCCGACGATTTCAAAATACCCAAATATCATGATACCGATGAAGACAAATGCAGTATTTCAGGTAGAGTAACGTATAACGGAGCGGCTCTTCCCGGCATTTCGGTGCAATTGTCCGGCTACAGCTCCGCTTTTGCAACGACCGATGAAAACGGAGAATACGCATTTGACGATCTTGACGGCGACCAGGCTTACGTCGTCAGTCCCAGCAGCGCCATTTATCTTTTCACACCGGAAAGCACGGGTGTCGAGCCCGGCGGATCGAGTGTGACCGATGTTGATTTCGAGGCTATGGATTGCTGCGGTGACGATGATTCTGAGGAGGACACCCCTGAAACGTAGACGGTGAAACAGGGATCCATCAGACACCGCCCGCTATCGTTTGGACGCCCCTTCATTCCCGCTCGAAGGTAATGCCGTATTTTTCCAGTTTGCGTTCCAGTGTGGGCCGGGAAACACCCAGGATGTCGCAAATTTCTCCTTTGTTTTTGTCCGTCTCTTTGATGACTTTTCTGATGTAGCGTTCTTCCACTTCATCGAGCGTTAAAAATCCCCCCGGGACCGACGGATTAAACAAATCAGCGGTTGTATCCTCCGGCGATTCCGTCGTCTCCTCCTTCCCCAGTTCGGGAAAATCGTTGACTCCCAGGACCTGCCCCTTGGCTACAACGCAGGCACGCACCAGAAGATTTTCCAGTTCCCGGACATTGCCCGGCCAGTGATAGTTCATGAACACGTCCATCATCTCGTCGGAGATACCGATGATTTTCTTGTGCAGATCCAGATTAATTTTCGTCAGCAGGTAATCTATTAACGAAGGAATATCCTGACGGCGCGAACGCAGAGGGGGCAGCGTGATGGAAACAATGTTGAGGCGGTAATATAAATCATCGCGGAATTTTCCTTCTTTGACCAGGGTCTTTAAATCCTTATTGGTCGCCGCCATAATCCGGGCATTCACTTTGACTTTTTCTTTTCCGCCAACCCTGTCGAATTCCATTTCCTGCAAGACGCGCAAAAGTTTCGCCTGGAGATTGACGGACATCTCGCTGATCTCATCCAGGAAAACGGAACCGAAACGCGCCAGTTCAAACTTGCCCAGTTTGCGGGCCACGGCGCCGGTAAAAGAACCTTTCTCGTGGCCGAACAATTCCGATTCCAGGAGGGTTTCGACAATGGCGGAACAGTTGACGGCAATGAAAGGCTCATCGGGCGATGTGTTGTTATGAATGACTTTGGCGATTAATTCCTTGCCGGTGCCGCTTTCCCCCTGAATCAGCACGGTGGTGCGGCTCTGCGAAACGGTCCCGATGGTTTTGAAAATCTCCCGCATTTCGTTGCCGGTGCCGATGATATCCCCCACCCGGAAACTTCGGGAAGGTTCCATCAAAAGGCCGTCGATCTTTTTTTCCATTTCGAGAGATTTCAGGGCCTTCTTGATCGCCAGATCGAGTTCATCAACATTGATCGGCTTATGGATATAATCAAATGCGCCGCACTTCATCGCGTTAATGGTTGTCTCCATATCATGAAACGCGGTGATCATGATGACCTTGACGTTTTCATTCTCTTCCTTGAGATCTTCCAGCACGGTGAAACCGTCAATGTCCGGAAGGCGGATGTCCAGAATGACGACATCGGAGGGCTCCTGCACATATTGATTCAAACCGTCCGTGCCGGTCAGCGCAATGCGCACGCTGTAACCTTCTTCCGTAAGATACAAATCCAGTGTTTCCGCAATGGAAGCGTCGTCATCAATCACAAGAATGCTCGGCATAAGACCTTACCTTATTTATTGTTTATCAGGGATGAATGTGCGCCTTCGGTTGAAACAGGCAAAACAATCAGCACCTTCGTTCCTTCGTTCTTTTTACTGGAAACACTAATCGTTCCCTGATGAATATCAATAATTTTCTTTACCAGAGAAAGCCCCAAACCGGTACCATAATTTTTGCGGGTAAAAAACGGATTGAAAATATGCGGCATATCGGCGTCGTCGATTCCGCTGCCGTTATCTCTGATCTCCACGGCGACCGACTGGCGAGTTTCATCGGCAAAGGTCAATGCAATATCAATCCTGCCGTTTTCGGGCACCGCTTCCACGGCGTTGCGGATGACATTTAAAAAAGCATCCGCCATCATCGCCGCGTCCACCGTCACCGGAGAAACATCGTTCAAGCGCATCCGGATCTCAATCTTTTTATCGGTAATGCCTTTCTCCGACATTGCGATGGCCTGTTCCAGAACTCTGGATACCTCCACCGTCGTTTTCTTCGGTTCCACCGGTTTGGCAAAAGCCAGAATATCGTTCACCAGCGTTTCGAGATGATCCACTTCTTTTTCAGCAATTTTGAACCTTTTCAGGTCATTCCCCTCGGGATGCATGCGTTTGCCCAGAATCTGGAGACTCATTTTTATCGAAGACAGAGGATTGCGTATTTCGTGAGCAATGCCGGCAGAAAGCTGACCCAAAGCCGCCAGCTTCTGACTGTCGTAGAGTTTCTTTTCGAGGTCTTTAAACTCGGTGATATCACGTTGCACAATGATATAATGGTTGGTGCCGATGACGGGTGACGTTGTAATCAAAAGGTTATATTTCCGGCCGCTTTCGCTGATCGCCTCAATTTCGTAAGGTTTATAAATTCCTTTCTTTGCCTCCTCCCACTTGGACAGCACCAGATCTTCATATCCGGGAGCCACGAACTCGACAAAATGTTTGTTTTTGAATTCGCGAAAAGAGTCGCCTTTTTTTCTCAGACTGCGGCTCATAAAATTAATAATTCCCTTTTCATCAATTTCATAAATTTTATCCGGCAGACTGTTAACGATGGTTTGCAGATAATGATACAAGTCCTGAATCTGCCGCTGCAGTTCGATATTTTCGATCAATTCGTTTTGCAGGGTTTCGGCATATTCGCTCAGACTTTTTGTCATTTCCCGTTCCCGAGAGACATCCTGCAGCGTTTCGATTGCCGCAATGATTTTTCCCTCTTCATCATAAATGGGCGCCGCCAGAAAATACAGATAGCGGCTTTGTCCGCCGAGATTCGCGTAATAGTCCGTCGCTTCGTAGGCGCCGACAACCTTATCGGACTTTTTGACGTTTTTCGTCCCGTAATGCCTGCCCAGACCTTCCATGTCGTTATCCACGATCAAATCTGCAATCATGGGACGCGTCACGGAATAAAACGGCTTATAGTGATTACTCGTCCCCAGCATCTCTGCCGCGGAATGTCCGGTCAGTTCGGTACAGGCACGATTCCACAATATGACGTTGTGTTCATTATCGATGACAAAGCTGGGAATGGGCGAACCTTCGATAATCCCTTCGATGGTTTTCTTTTCCCGGAGCAGTTTTTCCTGCCAGTCCTTGCGCTCTTTGAGCCTTTTCTTTTCTTCCTTGGTGCGTAATCTTTTTCCCTCCTTGTAGGCAAAAGACATGCTGGCAATAATGACAACAATAATGAGCAGCAAGGAGCTGAAAAGCGTGTAGAAAAAAGTTTTACGCAGAGGGGAAATAATCAGGCTGTAAGGAACAACCGTAAGCACCGTCCATTTTTTATCTCCGGCCTTTAACGGGTAATACGCAATGATACTGCGTTGTTTTTTGTGATTCCGATAGACGACCGCTTGAAAATAACCGCCGTCATTTGAAGAAACATCGATCTTCTTTTTATCAATATCCGTCAAAAGATCGCTGATATTTTCTCCGGTGAAGACTGCATCACTGTTAATCATAATGTGCTGCTTTTCATCCGTTAAAAATATTTCCCCCGCTTCATGATTAAAGGTCTGCTTATTATACTTGTCCACAACAGCGGAGAGAGAAAACGAAACCAGCCAGGCGCCGCCAAATCCACCTTTTCGATCATGAACCGGATAGCCTACAACCAGATATCGGTTCGCTTTTGGTTTCACGCCCGCTGATTCCGGCAAAGCCAGATCCAGATATTGTTTCTGTTGTTTTTGTATAATGGCAAAATGGTCGAGAAAATTAACTGCCGACGAGGCATCCTTCGGATAAGCGCTTTTGACATGGCCCTCAGCGTCAAAAAACACAATTTTATCAAGTGTTTTTTCCCAGTCGGCGGACAATATCCTGTAATAATTATCAATGTTTTCCGCCGGTATTCTGGACTCAGGCACCAGATGAGAAAACAGAGCCAGGTTTTCGCCCACCTTAGAGAAAATATCCGACATTCTTGTTGCCGTGTTTTGAACATTGGCCAGCTGCTGACGGCTGAATATTTCGACAATATTTTTTTCGTGGGAATTGTTGACCGTTAGAGCCAGCAGCAGAAATAAAATAATGACGGTAATACTGGCAAACAATATGCGCGATTTTGCAGCTTTGTAGAAAAGGATTTTTGTTTTACTGAATAAAGTCACCTAATCTTTTTGATCCTCTTTGTTTTCTTTGTGGGAAAGTTTTATCCCGATCAGGACATAAACCAGAATTGCAGCCGTCAATGAAATAAGAAGCTTTGCCAAACCGCTCTCAATCTTTAAACCATAAGAACAAATAAGCCAAACGACCGGATACGTTATCGCTGTAAGAAGCTCCTGCATAATAATCCTTTTAATAGAAGTCTATTCTTTTATTTCAAAGATACTAACGGCCTTAGATGAAAATTTCAATAAAAATATAAATAAAATGTTTCCCGGTTTCTCCACATCATGGCTTCCGGATACACGCGGACCAATGACGGAAAATATTTTTGATGCCGGCCAAAACTTCCCCGAATCCATTTTAATGTTTTTTTATAAACACGTTGAACAAAATATTAAACGCTGTCGCCATTCGAATGATTTCCGAATAATTGAAAATAATCCCGGTTTCTTTTTTTCACCGTCTTATGTATTTTTTATATGATCATTAAGTGAAACAATCTCAATGCATTAGCAGTATATTTTTTCATCGGATGAATGATTCATGCCTGAAAATACTTTTCATGCTGAAGATATGGCATAAGTCATGCAGTAAATCCGCGCAGAACTAAGGTTAAATTATTTCTCTTTCCAACGATTGCGGATTTATGTTATGGAAAAAAGAAGTAATAATAAACACTTTATTATGAAAGGAGATCAACAATGTCACACAAATTGGGTAAAGTTATTTTAACAGCATTTACATGCATGGTAGTTCTGCTGGTAGCAAGTCCGTTCGTATTTGCCGCAGAAGCTATTCCAGCTGGTGAATCGTACATCAAAGTTTATTTTGCTGTTGGCGCGATGATCGGAGCCGGCCTGGCAATGGGACTGGGCGCGATCGGCGCGGGCGCAGGTATTGGTAACGCTGCAAACGGCGCATGTCAGGCAGTGGGAAGAAACCCCGGTGTCCAAGGCAAGATCATGATGGTTATGCTCGTCGGTATGGCCATGGCGGAATCCATCGCCATTTACGCTTTGGTTATTTCTCTGATTCTTCTCTATGCTAACCCTTACATGCGTTATTTTTTGGGTTAATATAAAATAAATTAACTTCAAAATAACAAAGGTTAGGGGGAAATAGTAATGTCAGAAACTAGAAAAGATAAGCGGTTTTTTAATATAGGAGGCGTATTCTTCCTGCTGATAGTAATCCCCTTATCACTAATGGCGTTTTTAATCGCTAACGGCATGTTTAAATTGGGGGTCACCGTAAAAGAGAAAACTGTTAATGTTCTCGATCAGAAATCCCAGGAAGATATAAAGGCAAGAGCCGTTAATACGGCCAATGAAGTTGCTAAATTCCTAGCGGAAAGCAAGAAAGATCTGCAAGTCGCAACGATTCTTCCCTCAACGGAAGCTGTGTACAAACAATTTGTTTCTGAAAACAAAAAACCTGTATGGGTCAAACGCGACGGCAAAGTTCAGCAGATATTGATCCCGCTTTACAGCGAGATGGCTCTGATTGACAAAAACGGCAACGAAAAGATTAAAATCGTTGACGGTCAGGCGTTGCCGGCAAACAAACTGGTGAATGTCAGCAATCCGGCAAACACGACATATAAAACGGAAGATTATTTTGCCAAGGCAAAAAATCTGAACAAGGGTGATGTATATGTTTCTCCGGTCACGGGCTTCTATGTCGACAAGGCGGCCTATGATAAAGGGCAGCGATTTGCCGGATATGTCCGTTTCGCCACACCGGTTTTCGGTAAGGATGGATTTGCAGGTTTAATCACACTGGCTCTGGATTATCGCCATCTGGCCGAGTTTACGGACCAACTTGTTCCGACACAGGCGGAAAAGGTGTTTGAAACTGACGCCTCGACCGGCAATTATGCTTACATGGTAGATCATCGCGGTTATGTCGTTTCTCATCCCGCCGATTACCATATTGTCGGACTTAACCAAAACGGAACAACGGTTCCCACCCTTGCGGCGGACAACGCCAAAGAACTCGCCAAGAAAGGGGCGGAAGCGTTGAATATGTTCCAGCTTGGTTTCCTGGATCACAACATTTTTAACATCTCCAAGGAAGCAACAGCAGGCAAAACGGGAATTTTGATGTACAAATACGGCGGATTAACAAAGTTTGTTGCCTATGCGCCCATCAAATTTTCCGCAGCCAATCTTCCCGAACCGGCCGGTTTCGGATGGATCGGATTGGGGCTGGATGTTGAGAAATACAATCATGAGGCTATGAAAGTAGCCAAGGAAATTGAAAAAGAAGCTAAGGCGTGGACGGCAACGGTTATCTTTATTCTCATTGCATCCATGATTATTCTGTTCTTCATTATGCTGCTTCTGGTTCGCGGAATCAGCCGTTCCTTACAGGCGGAAGTTCCCAAAGGTTCAGAAGGTCCTTTAAACTTCGACGATGATGAAGACGACAAATAATTAGCTGAACAAAACAAGCAACACAAAAAGGCCGGATTTCGATCCGGCCTTTTTTATTAACGCACCGCCATAAAAAAACGTATGAACTTTAACGGACATAATATATAATGATGACAAGGGCGATCGGATTCCAACGATAGAGGCTTGTTTCCATGAAATTAATTCCAACCTTAAAAAGGATGTTAACATGAGCAATTTCCCTTTTGTCCATTTATTGGTTCTGATGATCGGCGGCATTATTCTTGTCGTTCTGAAAAAAAAATATCAGAAAATCAGGACGAGCGAACTCATAATCATATTCATTCTTATTTTCATATTAGTCGCCATCTTTACAGACACCGGAATAGACCTCGCCAAAAGTCTTATAGATCTTATTCAAGTGGACTAAATGACGTCCGTGTACCCGGCCAGATTTACCGAACACATTTTAAATTCCATATGCTGATATAGATTGAGTGCAATGAGGGGATATCTGATAGGCAAAAAACCGAAGACAGAACGGGAACCGATCCATAAATTCAGCGGAATATTGATGTTATCGGCATGGGGATTCGCCATGGTCCTGTCTTCATTTTTGTTTCTCTATGTCGGCTATATCGTTGATGAACTACTGGGCACAACACCGAACTTCATGCTTTGTTCTTTTCTGCTGGCCGTCGGTTTATGCATCTGGACGCTTTACAAGGATGCCGTCAAAAAAGGAAAGGACTTGTAACCGCAAAATTCTCCGGTTTTTTTTGATAAAAAGGCTTGAAGAAGATCGTAAGCCGAGTTCTGTTTCGCGTTTCGGTTACCCTGGACGCGACGATGATCATTCATCTGGGACGACAGTTGCCCGCCGCCTCAAGCGACACGACCCGAGAACATCGGGCGGGCCGCCCTTGCGCGTTCTCCTATTTGGTCTTGCTCCGGATGGGGTTTGCCATGCCTTTTCCGTCACCGGAAAAGCGGTGAGCTCTTACCTCGCCTTTTCACCCTTACCCCGCACGTGCGGGGCGGTATCTTTTCTGTGGCACTTTCCCTGGGGTCACCCCCGGTCGCCGTTAGCGATCATCCTGCCCTGCGGAGCTCGGACTTTCCTCCCGCGGATCAACATCCGCGAGCGATCATCTGATCTTCTCCTGCCTTTTCATTATATTATACCCGATTGCCATTTCTTTCAATAGTCTCATTCGGATCAAACCGTCCACACCCCTTTTCACGTGAAGGGATATCTGCCTGTAATCTGCGCAAACATGCTTCCGCTTTTTTCTTTTAACATTGTAAAACACGGCTGAAGCGGCAAACCGATGTGCAGAACACTCCCCATGGTCGAGCCCAAACCGAGGGATTCCAGGTCGTTGATATGCGTTAAGTTGGTTGAAACGATGTCGGTATCCGTATTATGAGGCAAATACTGCTTCATGGCGTCGGGACGGAAATCGATCCCATATTCCGACAGGTATGATATTT
>JAGVUJ010000011.1 GCA_019136325.1 Deltaproteobacteria bacterium | reverse complement strand
TTGCTGGTTGTTGCCGCGTTGTTTCTCGGCATATTCGCCGTTCTCGTCACGCCCCGCGAAGAAGAGCCGCAGATTGTCGTTCCTATGATTGACGTTTTTGTCAACTATCCCGGCGCTTCCGCCAAAGAAGTGGAAGAGCGCGTGACGATCCCGATGGAGAAACTCCTGTCGGAAATCAAGGGTGTCGAGTACGTCTATTCGATTGTCAAACCCGGCTTCAACATGACGATTGTGCGCTTTTATGTCGGCGAAGACATGGAAGACAGTCTGGTCAAGCTCTACAACAAGCTCATGTCCAATTACGACAAAATCCCTCCCGGTGTTTCCCAACCGATGGTCAAGGCCAAATCCATTGATGACGTTCCCGTCCTGGCACTGACCCTCTGGAGCAAATCTCCGCAATACACGGGGTACGAACTGCGTCGCGTCGCGCTGGAGCTTTGCGGTGAGCTCAAGAAGAACGCCGATGTTTCTGAATTTTCCATCATCGGCGGACAGCGCCGCCAGGTTCTGGTGACGCTCGATCCCCAGCGTCTGCGCGCCTACAATCTATCGGCCTTTCAGATCATGAACGCTCTGGAAAAAGCCAATATCGTTGTGCACTCCGGTAAATTTTCCTCCGGCAACAACGAAACCGTTGTGGAGACGGGGCGGTTTTTGAAAGACGCGCAGGATGTCGGCAATCTGGTGCTTCATGTGTTCAACGGACGACCTGTGTACCTGAAGGATGTGGCCAAAATCAGCGACGGACCGGAAGAGGCGTCCAATTATGTTTTCATGGGTATGGGACCTGCGGCGGCCAAAAAAGGATTAACCGGTGATCCGGTCGGCCAGTACGAAGCCGTCACCATTGCCATTGCCAAGCAAAAAGGAGCCAACGCGAGCATTGTTGCCGATCAGGCCTTGAAAAAAGTCGAAGCGCTGAAGAAGCATTTGATTCCCCATGATGTTCAGGTGACGGTGACCCGCAATTACGGCGAAACGGCCAAAGAAAAATCCGATGAATTGCTGTATCACATGCTCATTGCCACCTTTTCGGTCATCATCCTGATCGCTGTTTTTCTCGGATGGCGCGAATCCATTGTCGTGGCCGTCGCCGTTCCCGTGACGCTCGCGCTGACGCTTCTCATCAATTATCTTTACGGCTACACGCTGAATCGCGTGACGCTGTTCGCGCTGATTTTTTCCATCGGCATTTTAGTGGATGACGCCATAGTTGTCGTGGAAAACATCAACCGCCATTTCCGCCTGCACCGGATTGAACCGCTCACCGCGGTCTACGCAGTGGATGAAGTCGGGAATCCCACGATTCTGGCGACGTTTACAGTCATCGCCGCCCTGCTGCCGATGGCCTTTGTCTCCGGCCTGATGGGTCCTTACATGAGGCCGATTCCCGTGGGCGCTTCGGCGGCCATGCTCTTTTCACTGCTGGTAGCTTTTATCGTCAGCCCCTGGCTGGCCTACATTGTTCTGAAAAACGTACGTCACAAAGAAGAAAAAGAGGAACAGGGAATCGCCGGATATTATGAAAAATTCCTCAGCCCTTTGATTGATGTGAAGAAAAAGCGGATGGTGGCCCTATCCGTTATTCTCGGATTGCTGTTGCTGTCTGTTCTTCTTATTCCGCTGAAACAGGTAACGATGAAGATGCTGCCATTTGACAACAAGAGCGAACTGCAGGTGGTTATTGATATGCCGGAAGGCTGCACGCTGGAAGAAACGGCGGCGCTGACCAGGGCGATGTCGGAGTATCTGAAAACGGTGCCGGAAGTGACCGATTTCCAGTCTTACGTGGGCACGGCGTCGCCTTACAACTTCAACGGTCTTGTCCGCCATTACTTTACGCGGTCGGGCAGCAACGTCGCCGATATTCAGGTGAATTTTGTCAGCAAGGATAAACGCGATGACCAGAGCCATGAGATTGCCAAACGCCTGCGCCCGGAATTGAAAAAAATAGGGGACCGCTACGGGGCGAGTATCAAGGTGGCGGAAATTCCTCCCGGTCCGCCGGTACTGAGCACACTGGTCGCGGAAATCTACGGTCCGGATACGAACCGGCAGATCGAAATTGCCAAGTCGGTACGGGACATCTTTGAAAAAACGGATGGCGTTGTGGATGTGGACTGGTTTGTGGAAGACGATCAGCGTAAAATTTCTTTCGACGTCGATCACGAAAAAGCCGCCGCCAGCGGAATCACGACGGAATCCATCGCGCAGAGTTTGAGTATTGCCCTGGGTGGCAGAGGGGCCGGCCTTGTGCACATGGCCACGGAAAAAGAACCGGTCGAAATATTTTTACGCATGCCCATTGAACAACGCTCCAGCCTGACCGATCTGCAGTCGCTGACCATTCCTTCGGCATCGGGACAGCAGGTTCGCCTGGCGGAGCTGGTCAAGACGCGGGAGACCATAGAGGAAAAAACCATCTATCACAAGAACATGAAAAAGGTAACCTACGTAACGGGTGACGTGGCCGGAACAGAGGAAAGCCCGGTCTACGCGATCCTGAAAATGAAGTCGGCGATTGCCCGATTGCCGTTGGCCGAAGGCTATGAGCTTAAACAATTTTATACGAGCCAACCCTGGCTGGAAGACCGCTACTCCATGAAATGGGACGGCGAATGGCACATCACGTATGAAGTCTTCCGGGATCTGGGTCTTGCCTTTGCCGTCGTGCTCATCATTATTTATATTTTGGTGGTGGCCTGGTTTAAAAATTTTGTGACACCACTGGTCATCATGGCGCCCATTCCGCTGACGCTGGTGGGCATCCTGCCGGGGCACTGGCTGTTCGGCGCTTTTTTCACGGCAACTTCCATGATCGGATTTATCGCTCTGGCGGGTATCGTTGTGCGCAATTCCATTTTACTCGTCGATTTTATTCAGATGGAATGGCAGGAAAAAGGTGATTTGCGCCAGGCCCTGATTCAGGCGGGAGCCGTGCGCTTGAGGCCGATTGTTCTGACCGCGGCCGCCGTGGTGGTCGGTTCGTTTGTCATGCTCTTCGATCCCATCTTTCAGGGACTGGCGATTGCCATGATGTTCGGCGCCGTGGCATCAACCATTCTCACCCTGGTCGCCGTGCCATTGCTCTATTTTGAATTCTTCAAAAACAAAAAATGTCCCCTTGAAGAAAACAAAAAGCTTGAAGAAAATATTTAATTTTCAGCTTGTTTTAATCAACGTGTAGTGCGGTGTCGGAATGTTTTGTTTCAGTCATTTGGCCGTTGTGAAAAAGATACAGCTATGATAACAGCTTTCTCGGTCCAATTCAGCAATTAATTAAAAGGGTTGTAATGCAGGATATTATCAGCAAAGTTCATGCGCATATGCCGTATCATCTTTTGCCGAAGCATCTGGAGAGGATTCTTCAAAAGCAACTGAATCTGGAAATCTATTTTCATCACTGGGTTCTGGAGAGTCTGGATAAAGCACAATGTATCGAAATCGCGAATGTCCTTAACGATGCCGGCTTAAAATTTACTTTTCATGCGCCTTTTATCGATTTACGTCCGGGCGCGCTGGATGATAAAATCCGGCGTACAAGTATTGACCGGATAAAGCAGGTTTTTGATCTTGCGCCTTATTATCATCCGTCTAAAGTTGTTTGTCATGCGTCCTTTGACGAGCGTTATTATGTTTTCGGCGACGATTTGTGGCTGGAGAGCAGCGTCAAAACCTGGCAGGAATTATCAGCGCTGGCGCAGGATGTGAACACAATTATTGCGCTGGAAAATGTGTACGAAAAAAATCCCTGGGTTCTGCGCCGATTATTCGAAGCGCTTTCTTCCGACCGCGTCTGTTTTTGTTTTGATGCGGGACACTTTAATGTTTTTTCCCATGAACCTTTGCGTGTCTGGCTGAAGGAACTGGGAAAGTATCTGGGACATCTGCATCTGCACGATAATTTCGGACAGCGCGACGAGCATCTTCCGGTGGGTCAAGGGACGTTTCCTTTTGACGACCTTTTTCAGTTTCTCCGGAAGATGAAAGTCTCCCCGACTGTCACCCTGGAGGCTCACAACCCGAATAACCTTACCGCGTCGCTTGAAAATATCAACAGAATGGAACTATTAAAGTTTTTAAAATGAGATATTGAATAATACGTCAGGGGAATGTTTTGCTCAGATATATCGTTAAAAGAACATTATTTATGATTCCGCTATTGCTGGGGATTACCATTATTTGTTTTTTTGTGATGCATCTGGCGCCGGGTTCGCCAACCGATTTACAGACGGAAATGAATCCGAAAGCTTCTCAGGAAATGAAAGAACGGCTCAATGCTTTATATGAACTGGATAAGCCGATTTATGTTCAGTACGGTTCCTGGTTGAAAAAAATCGGCCGCGGAGATCTGGGCGTTTCCTTTTCGTCCGATCATCGTCCGGTCGCCGATAAAATTATGGAAAGACTGCCCATCACCATTTTGATAAATTTCTTATCGCTTTTGATCATTATCGCCGTCGCCGTGCCGATTGGCGTATTGTCCGCCGTTCATCAGGATTCGCTTTTCGATAAGGTGACGACCGTCTTCGTTTTTATCGGTTTTGCCGTGCCCACTTTCTGGCTGGCTTTGCTGCTGATGATTTTTTTCGGCATTCATCTGGGCTGGCTGCCGATTTCCGGTCTGCGTTCCTTGAATTATGAATACCTCGGCGTTTGGGAACAGCTGGTTGATCTGGTCAAGCATCTGGTTTTGCCGGTTCTTGTTTCCGCTTTCGGCGGACTGGCGGGTCTTTCCCGCTACATGAGGGCCAACATGCTGGAGGTGATCAGGCAGGATTACATCATGACGGCTCGCGCCAAAGGGTTGAGCGAACGAGACGTTATCTACAGACACGCGCTGCGCAACGCGCTGTTGCCGGCCATAACGATTTTGGGGCTGTCCATTCCCGGACTCATCGGCGGCAGTGTTATCTTCGAAACAATCTTTGCGATTCCCGGCATGGGGCAGCTTTTTTATATGTCGGTGATGGCGAGAGATTATCCAACCATTATGGGGATTCTGCTGATCGGCGCGATTTTGACCCTGGTGGGTAATTTGATTGCCGATGTGTCGTATGCGGTGGCGGACCCGCGTATACGAATATCCTGATGGGCTTAAAAAGATGAATGCATGGTCCACCATATATAAAAACAAACTGATGTTAACCGGCGGCGCGCTGGTTTTACTGCTGCTGATTATTTCCATTCTGGCGCCGTGGCTGGCTCCCCATGATCCCGGACAGATCGATTTAAACCATGTCCTGGCCGCGCCGTCGATGCATCACTGGTTCGGAACCGATCAACTGGGACGGGATGTGCTGTCCCGAATGATCTGGGGAGCAAGAATTTCTCTGAAAGTCGGTTTTGTGGCCACGGGACTGGCCATCATCGTCGGAACCTTGCTGGGAGCTGTATCCGGATACTATGGCGGCTGGGTCGATTCCGTCATTATGCGATTCGTGGATATTATGCTTTGCTTTCCCACCTTTTTTCTGATTCTGGCCGTCATCGCTTTTCTGGAACCTTCCATCTGGAACATCATGATCATCATCGGACTGACCGGCTGGATGGGCGTGACCCGGCTGGTGCGGGCTGATTTTATTTCATTGCGCGAGCGGGATTTCGTTCAGGCTGCCAGAGCGATCGGGGCAAGCGATTCTCGCATCATTTTCATGCACATTCTGCCCAATTCGATGGCGTCCATTCTGGTTGCGGCCACACTGGGCATTGCCGGGGCGATTCTTACCGAGTCGGCCTTGAGTTTCCTGGGCATCGGCGTGCAACCGCCCACGCCGAGCTGGGGCAACATTCTGACGGCTGGCAAGGATAATATCGATATCGCCTGGTGGCTTTCTCTTTTCCCCGGACTGGCGATCCTGATTACCGTTGTCGGCTATAATCTGCTGGGGGAGGGCATCCGGGACTTGCTGGATCCCCGTTTGAAAAAATAATTCATTTCGGCAGCCGGAAGGGTTCACAGTTGATTAAATCGTAAAAATATATTAGAAGCCAAACGTTCATTAACGCAAGGAGAAGGGATCATATGTCAAGAAAAGTCAACGCAGAATCAATCAGCCATGACAGAAGAATGCTTTCGCGCAAACTTATGCAGGGCGAAATTTCCGAAAAAGATGTGCAGGCGCTTGTGAAAAAACTTCCCGACGTATCTGACAATGCGGAAGAAGTCACTCTTGATGAAGACAAGAAATAGTTTTTTATGTTGATTGATTCCCATGCTCATCTGGAAATGAGAGAGTTTGATGCCGACCGTGAGGAGGTTATCAGGCGAGCCGGAGCAGCGGGAGTTGACAGGATTGTCACGGTAGGAACCAATCTCAACCTCAGCGGCAAGGCCGCCGCGCTCGCTGAAAAATACGAAAACATTTATGCGACGGTGGGCGTTCATCCCCATGACGTGGCCAAAACGGATCAAAACACTCTGGACGCGTTGAAGGAACTTATCTGTCAAAGTAAAAAGATTGTCGCCTACGGGGAAATCGGCCTGGATTTTTTCCGCAATATATCGCCTCGTGAAAAGCAACTGGAAATGTTCGCTCAACAATTGGAATTAGCGAAGGAACTGAGGCTTCCCGTCGTCATCCATGATCGCGAAGCGCATCGGGAATCTCTCGAGACCGTTAAATCGTCCGGTGTGAGACGCGGAGTGTTTCACTGCTTTTCCGGCGATTATGCCATGGCCGGAAAATGTATCGATCTCGGATTCTATATTTCCATTCCCGGCGTGGTCACGTTTGACAAATCGGGAAAAACGCGGGGTGTCGTGGAACATGTGCCGTTGTCATCGCTGTTGCTGGAGACGGACGCTCCGTATCTGACGCCTGTGCCGCACCGCGGCAAGAGAAACGAGCCGGCTTTTATCATTCATACGGCGAAGAAAGTCGCAGAAATAAAAAAAATATCATGGGAAGACGTCGCGCGGCAAACATCCCTCAATACGATGAATCTTTTTGGCATTGAATCTTCTTCCCGCGTCGTTTAATGCCATGGTATCCGGTATCAACATGACAAAAAAAAAGATTAAAGCCGTTGTTTTATTAAGCGGCGGAATTGATTCCGCCACAACGCTGGCGATTGCCCGGAATGCGGGTTTTGAAATCTACGCCTTAAGTTTCAGTTATGGCCAGCGCCATGCCGTGGAGTTGAAAGCGGCCCGGCGGATTGCCAAAGAAAATAAAGCGGCCCGGCATTTGATCCTGGATCTCGATTTGCGTAAAATCGGCGGATCCGCACTGACGGCCGATATCAGCGTGCCCAAGAACAGAAAAGCGGCTCAGATGAAAAAAGATATTCCCGTAACGTATGTGCCGGCACGCAACACGATATTTCTGTCCCATGCTCTGGCCTGGGCGGAAGTGATCGGAGCCGGGGATATTTTTATCGGCGTGAATGTCTTGGACTACAGCGGTTATCCCGATTGCCGTCCCGGATATCTTGCCGCCTATCAAAAGATGGCCGACCTGGCCACCCGATCCGGCGTTGAAAACAAACAAAGGCTGAAAATTCATGCGCCGCTCATTAAGATGAGCAAAGCGCAGATTATCACCAAGGGTATGGAACTGGGCGTGGATTACAGTCTGACGCATAGTTGCTATGATCCGTCGCCCTCCGGGAGGGCCTGCGGAGCCTGCGATTCCTGTCTTTTACGTCTGAAGGGTTTTCGCGACGCCGGTTTGACCGATCCTGTAAAATATTCGAAATAAAGGCTAACGGTTTTGAGTTATCTTATTAAAGAAATATTTTTTTCCGTTCAGGGAGAAGGTTTTTATACGGGACGTCCGGCGGTATTCTGCCGTTTTGCCGGATGCAATTTGTGGTCGGGCAAAGCATCGGATCGCAGGGAAGCCGTTTGTAAATTTTGCGATACGGATTTTGTCGGGTGCAATGGGCCGGAAGGCGGGGTTTATCAAAACGGGAAAGAGTTGTCTGAAAAAATTCGTAAACTGTGGCCGGGAAAGAGCTCAGATCCGGTGAGACCTTTTGTTGTTTGCACGGGCGGAGAACCGCTGTTGCAGATCGATGCGGAGTTTCTATCGGCTTTGCACGGAAAAGGTTTTGAAATCGCCGTGGAAACCAATGGAACGATAGTGCCGCCGGCAGGAATCGACTGGGTTTGTGTCAGTCCCAAAGCCGGCGCTCAATTATTATTGCGCTCGGGACAGGAATTAAAACTTGTTTTCCCGCAGGAAGGTGCTGACCCCGAGCAATATGCGACGCTGGATTTTCAGCATTTTTTCCTCCAGCCATTGGCGTCCCCGGATCAGGACATGAATGTCCGTGCGGCGCTGGAATATGTTTTATCGCATCCACAATGGCGGTTGAGTTTACAGACCCATAAAATTTTAGGTATTCGATAAGGGAAGAACACGTGGAAATTTTCAAAGTTTATAAATTCGACGCGGCGCATCGGCTGCCGAATGCCGGAGCGGGGCATAAATGTTCGGACATGCATGGTCATTCCTTTCGCGTGGAAATTCACCTTCAGGGGCCTGTTGATCTCCGCTGCGGTTGGGTGATGGATTTTGCCGATATCGATCGTGCTTTTCAGCCCGTGCTGGATGACCTCGATCATAAATATTTAAACGACATTCACGGACTGGAAAATTCCACATCGGAGAATATCGCCGTGTGGATATGGAATCGTCTGCATATTTCATTGCCCCAATTGAGCAAAGTGGTCGTTCAGGAAAGTCCGGAATCCGGTTGCGTCTATCGCGGAAACAGGGATTAATCGCGGCAATCATGCGCCTTTCCAGTGCCGCGGGGAAAATGCCTTCCGACCTCCGGCGCAGAATTTACATTCCCGTTTTTTGTTGAAAAATAACGTCGTCAGTGATAGTTGCTCAAACAAGCAACATGCATTGAAAACCATGGATCAGAAGACTGTACAAAAAATAAAAAGCGATCAGCAGGACAGCGTGCTCGAGGAGTTATTGCGGGAAAAAGCCGCGGTGTTGACACGTGCCAGCTGGGCGGTGGAAGAAGTTTTGGAAAAGATGAAACGCATCGAAGGTGAAATAGAAATTATCACATCGCTGATCCATGCTCTGGACAGCAAAAACGATCATTCGGTGGCATTGCGCCAGAAAAAGATATTCTACGAAGAGATAAACTGTAAAATAGAAGAATTCAATTCTATTCGCCGGAAAGCCCAGCTTCAATATTATTATTTGATCGTTACGAGGGAAGCGCTGGGGTTGAGGCGCCACGACATGGTGCAGAAAATTTACGGTGTTCCGGAAAAGAAAAAAAAGATGCAGGCGGTTTGTTAATGGACAGATTCAAAAAACCACGAATGCGGATGGTGGAAGCGCAGATCAAGGCACGTGGCATAAGCGATGTGCGCGTGCTGAAAGCGATGGAAACGGTTCCGCGCCATCTTTTTGTTGATGAAGGCCTGATTGAACAGGCGTATTACGACAGCCCTCTGCCGATTGGCGAACATCAGACCATATCACAGCCGTATATTGTCGCTCTCATGACGCAGGCGCTGGCGTTGACGGGCAGGGAAAGGGTTCTGGAAATAGGCACGGGGTCCGGTTATCAGACAGCTGTTCTGGCCTGCCTGGCGGATCGGGTTTTTTCGGTGGAACGGATTGCGTCACTGGCAACCAACGCCCGCAGAATTCTTGACAGCTTGAATTTATACAATGTTGCCATCCGGGTCGGCGACGGATCCTACGGTTGGAAAGAAGAAGCTCCCTTTGATGCCATTATCACAACGGCTGCCGTTCCGGAGATTCCCCGTTATTTGCTGAGTCAGCTTGCGGTCGGCGGCAGGATGGTCGTGCCATCGGGAGATCGCGATGTGCAAACGCTCTATAAGCTTACCCGTTCCGAAGAAAATCCCGAGGAAATCATCCGGGAGGATCTGGGCGGATGCCGCTTTGTCAGTTTGATAGGGGAGAGCGGATGGGGAAAATAGCTCCTTCATTAAAATCGTTTTTTTTTATTGTTCTGATTTCTTTTATTTTTTCCTGTTTGCCCCCTCAATTGCAAAAAGCTCAGGCGTCGGGCGTTTATCACCTGGTGAAAAAGCATGAAACGGTTTGGAGCATCGCCCGTGCTTATGGTGTCTCAGTCCAGGATTTGGTCGCAGTCAATAAGATTGATGATGTGAATTCCATTCATGAAAATTCAGTCCTGTTCATTCCGTCCGCCGAACGGGTCATCGATGATACCGCCGATGGTAAAGATGCGGATGTTGGTGTCCGGCAACCCCCAAAGTCCCAAAATGATTCAACCGGTATCGAGGATAAAATAAACAGCAAGGCACCCGGCCCAAAAGAATTATTCGTTCCCAAGGAGTCTCCCCCCGCAAAGAATATTCAGGATACAGCCGCAGCAACGATTCCGTCCGGTAAATCCTCCGGTAGAAAAAAGGAATCTGTCGGCGCAACGTTCGTCACCGAAAAAAAAGTGAATCCGGGCAGGAACAAATTCATCTGGCCGGTGCGCGGCGACGTCAAGGCCCGTTTCGGTGTTCAGCCCAATAAAACGAACAATAACTGGATAAAAATTGTTGCCGGGACGAAAAAAAAGGTTAAGGCCGCAGAATCCGGAACGGTTATTTTTTCATCAAAATTACCGGTTTTCGGCGAGACAATGATTATCCGCCATAGAGACAAGTTTTCCACCGTCTATACGCATCTGAAGAAAAGACTGGTCAGCATCGATAAAAGTGTCGCGAAAGGGGACATCATCGCCGAGATGGGCGAAAAAGATGAAACCGGTGAAATTTACATGAATTTTGAAATTCGCGTGAAAGGTAAAGCCTGCGATCCCCTTTTATACCTGCCGTAATTTTCTGCTGTTGCCATTGAACAGATGATCATTATATTACACGAAAATATTGCGAAGGCCGGTTATGAATCATTACGTTGAGCAAGGACCCATTCGTCCACCCAGTGAAGCAACAAGCCTGTTGATTCGCGTCAGCAGAAATTGTCCGTGGAACAAGTGCGCTTTCTGCCATAGCTATCGCGGGACAAAATTCGAGTTGCGCAGTGTTGATGACGTCAAGAAAGACATTCAGATGATGAAAGATATTGCCGATAACATTATCGGTCTTTCCTGGCAACTGGGGGAGGGCGGCATCGTTACGCGTAATGTTTTGCGACACGTCTACAACAGCGAAGATTTTTATCATGAAAATATTTATTCCGTTGCCGCCTGGCTTTATTACGGCGGGGAAAATGTTTTTCTGCAGGATGCCAATTCGCTGATCTTGAAGACAAACGATCTCTTGTCCATCCTTGGTTTTTTAAAGGAAAAATTTCCCGATGTGCAACGGATAACGTCTTACTGCCGCTCACATACCGCGGCCAGAAAGAGTGTCGCCGAATTCGAACAACTGAGAAACGCCGGTCTTTCCCGCATTCACATTGGCATGGAAAGTGGAAGTGACGAGGTTTTAGCGTTGATCAACAAAGGCGTGACCGCAGGTGATCATATCAAAGCCGGTCTCAATGTCCGGACGTCGGGTATCGAATTAAGCGAATATGTCATGCCGGGGCTGGGAGGAGAAAAGTTTACCCGTCAGCATGCCCTGGAAACCGCCGGAGTCATGAATGCCGTCAACCCCGATTTTATCCGTCTGCGCACGCTCCATGTGGTGCCGGGAACGGACCTGGATGGTTTGATGGAAAAAGGCGAATTCATCCCGCTGCATGACGATGATATTCTCCGGGAAATAAAATTATTCATCGAAAATCTGGATGTTCGGGGGACGTACCTGGCCAGTGATCATATCTTAAATCTACTGGAGGAACTCGAAGGTACTTTTCCTGAAGATAAGCAGAAAATGCTGGCGGCAATAGAAAAGTATTTTGAACTTTCTCCGGCGGAAAGGCAGATTTTCCGGCTGGGCAGGCGCAGCGGATCGTTAAGAAAACTTGATGATCTGGCAGATCAGGACACATACCGGAGGTTGAAATCCGTGGTTGATGATTACGCCGCCCGGGGCGAAAACCTTGATGAAGATATCATCAGAACAATGAATCATTTCATATAAATAACAATATAAAAAAGAAATTCTTAACGGATAATATCTTAAAAGAAGTCTCCGGCAGTTTTATTTTGCCAACCGGTAAATATTTTATTGACATGAAAGTTCTTTCTGCTTATACTTCCGCCGTCAAAATGCAATATTTTATCGCTTATCAGACAATCGGCGTTTCGCTTCGCGTCTGCTGTTGATCTTGGACAATTTATTCCCGGCATCCAAAGAGCTTAAATATTTACAGCTCGGTAATGATGTGCAGGAAAGAAAAATTCTGCCCGTTATTATCAAACGCTATCAGGAATAAGAGCCGCGTGTTTGCATGATAACGTGATAAATAGGTGCAGCATTTTTGATAAAATAAAAACAATAAATTAGAGGAGGCTATACAATGCGTGAGTGTGTAATTATTGATGGCGTGAGATCGCCGAATTCCCGGGCGCACAATGAAAAAGGTTGGTTCAGAAGCCTGAGACCCGATGAAGTCCTGACCAAAGTTTATGACGGATTATTTGCCCGTAATCCCAAAGTGAAACCCGAAGATATCGAATCCGTATTTGTCGGTTGCGCCAACATAACCGGCATGCAGAATGATATCGGCCGTCTTTCCTGGCTGGCCGGTGGATTCCCGGAATCCGTTCCCACCAACACCCTGACCATGCAGTGTCCCTCGGGCATGGCAGCTACGCAGCATGCCGCCCGCGCCATTATGTGCGGTGAAGGCGATACCTACATTGCTGCCGGTGTGGAAGACATGCAGAAAGTTTTCATGGCAATGCACATGGATTTCGCACCGCGTCTGGCCAACCGTTACAACATTCTTGACTTGCCCATGGGCAATACCGCTGAAAAAGTAGCGGAAGTTTATAAAGTCAACCGTCCAGATATGGAAAACATGGCTTACTGGAGCAATAAAAAAGCCTTTGAAGCCACCAAGGCCGGAAAATTCAAGAACGAAATTATCCCGATGGAAGGATTGAAAGATGACGGCACACCCTTTATGGCCGACACCGACCAGTGGATTCGCGGCGACATCTCTATGGAATCAATGGCAACGATGAAAACTCCATTCAAACCGGATGGAGTTGTCACAGCAGCAACTTCTTCACCCCTGACGATCGGCGCGGCTGCCCTGCTTTTGATGGAACGCTCCAAAGCCGACAAACTGGGACTCTCCTACAGCATTAAATATGAAGCCGGCGCTTTAGCCGGTTGCGATCCCACCGTGATGGGTATCGGTCCTATCCCCGCCGTCCAGAGACTTCTGGCGCGCACGGGAAAGAAAGTCAGCGATATCGGTGTGTGGGAATTCAACGAAGCCTTCGCCAGCCAGGCATTGGCCTGCGTAAGAGAACTGGGTATTGCTCAGAACGCTCCTTTTGACAACGTCAATATCTGGGGCGGCGCTCTGGCGCTCGGTCATCCGTTGGGACAAAGCGGATGCCGCATCCTGGTTACCCTGCACAGCATCATGAAGAATGAATTGAAGGATGCCAAATACGGTGTTGCTTCTCTTTGCGGCGCTTTCGGCAATGCCGGCGCCACCATGTTGAGCAGAGTATAATACGTGATCTAAACGTATCCATGAAAAAGGGAGTTCCTGATATCAGGAACTCCCTTTCTTTTTTAATGATGAAGTCTGTCGACCAATCAATTATTTTACATTTTGCCTGAAAGAAACAGATCGGCATCGCGGGCGGTCTCGTCGGGCATTTCCTCCATCGGCGTATGTCCGGCACCTTCGTATTGAACGAATTTTGCGTTGGGCAATTCTTTCTTCCAGTTCTCGAAATATTTAAAAGGAATCCATTCATCCTTTGTGCCCCACATCACCAGGGTCGGAACGCTGAGATCCTTTATTCCCTGAGAGAGATTTTCATCGTTGCACAATCTTCTCATTTCTGTGAAAACATCAATATAGGATCCTTTGTTGCCTTCCCTCATGGCCAGATCAAAATAGCGGTCTTTGAGTTCCTGGGTAACCTTGGATTTATCTCCGTAAACCTGTTCAACGGCATCGTCGAAAAGAAAACGCGGCATCGTATGCCTGGCGAACGGTCTAATGAGCGGATTGCTGGCAAAGGAAAGCAGTCCCGGCAGCGGCTGGGGGAATCCCACAGAATCAACCAGAATAAGTTTTTGGACCTTGTCCGGATGTTTAAGCGTGTAATTCCAGGAAATGTAACCGCCCAGGGAATTTCCCGCCAGATAAAATTTTTCCAGTTTCATTTCATCAACGACTTTTTCGAAGAGCCTGACGGCTTCTTCTTTGCGGTACTGAGATTTATCAGGGGCCGGTCCGGTCAATCCGAAGCCCGGAATGTCCAACCGGATAATACGGTAACGATCTTTCAGTCTTGCCGCCCATCCGTCCCAGGTATGCAGAGACGCGCAAACGCCGTGAAGCAGGATTAAAACCGGGCCCTGTCCCTCATCTTTATAATGAATTTTCATGTCGTCAATTTCGATGATTTCAGATTCCTGGTCGGCATATTTTATTTTTAATTGTTCCACCGGCATGCTGTTCATTCCCAGCGATGTACAACCGAATGTGGCGGCTATCATGCAGAATAACAGAAACAGAATGAGCTTTTTGATGGTTATCATTGAGCGTCTCCTCGAATGTATTTACTGAACAGAGATAAAAATTTTGGAAAAAACTATATGGTTTTCATTTTTCCATGTCAATGAATTATTATGTCGGACGACTCCCCGTCATCTTTGACCGGCGGTTATATAAAAAACATTTTTTGACCAAATAAATATTGTCAAATTTGTTCTCATGCTTTATATTATAATCAAACATTCAAACTCAATAATGTCAGAAAGGAGTATGTTTATGAAAACGTATGCCATTAAGTATCTGGAGCTGGCAGAGAAACATGCGGAAAAGGTAGCGGCAAGGTGGTTGAAAGACGTCAGAAGCAACGCTAAGACACCAACGTATAAAAGTTTGAATGAAGAAGAGATCACCCGTCAATGTGTGCGGTTTTATCAGAACTTCAGCAAAATGTTCCTTGATGAGAAAATCACCGATGATGTGCTGAGATATTTCCGCAGTTATGCTCAGGACAGTTTCGCGATGGGCATCCCCGCCAAAGAAACGATCTATGCGCTGATCCTGATGAGAAGACATATCTGGCTGTATGCCGAATTTCAGGCCATCTTTACTTCCGGCATAGATCAGAGGCAGGCATTGGATACTCTCGGACGTACAATTTTATTGTTCGACTATGCGTGTTATGAAGTGACCAAAGAATACCAGGCGCTGATGAGAGAAGGAAAAAGGTAAAAATTAATAAAGACGAAAATTTATTTTTAAGGCCGGACTTAATCTCATAGAAAGGAGAACTTCTTATGGTAGATTCTATAAAATTACTGGATATCACGGAACAGAACGCCGAGGAAATCGCTGAACACTGGGCTATGGAGGTTCAAAAAAATAATCGAACAACTCATTATCGGAATATCAAAAAGGAAAAACTGATTATCTACGCGATTGATTTTTACCGTAATTTAAGAAAATTGCTCGTTCCCGATGATCGTATCGAATATACTCAGGAATATTTCCGGAAATATGCGAAAAAATGTCACGAAATCGGTCTTCCCCTGCAGGAAGCGATTTACGGACTGGTGCTTATGCGTCGTCATATGTGGCTTTATGCCGATTTTCAGGCCATTTTTATTGATGCTCTGGAACACAATCAGGCCATCGACAGTATCATGAGAATCATGCTCATGATGGATTACGCCGTATATGAAATCACGCAATATTATCTGGAAACTGCGAATAAATGATTTGTGAACAGAAAAAATAAGCAAAAAATCCCCGGATTGAGAGCAATTATTCCGGGGATTTTTTTGTTTTTGAGGCCCGGCAATGGATCGGCCGAATAAAAAGATGTCGTCTATAAGTGTTTGTTATAATATTGTTATTTAATTAGTTTATTCAAGCAGACACGTAAAACGCTCAAATATTATAAATTTGTTGACAGAGTCAGTTTTGGGATGTATAAGACATCAAAATGACTTTCGGTCATGAGTGTTTAATTTTAAAATATTACATAAAAATTAATCGTGGTTTTGTCGGAAATTCAGCAGCGAAAGCATTTTTTTAAGGTGAAAGGAAGTCGCTCTGTCGGTAATGAGCAAAAAAATATAATTAACAAAGTTTAAGGAGGATTATATGGCGAGTTTGTGGGTTGATTTACGGGATATTAAATTCCAGTTGTTTGAAGTATTGAAGATTGAGGAAACGTTGTTAGGCAAAGGCCGTTACAAGGATTTTGATGCGGATACCTGCATCATGGCTCTTGATGCGGCAGCAAAATTTGCAGAGAACGATATTGCTCCCACCTATCCTGACGAGGTTCATCGTAAACCGGTCGAGGCGACATTTGACAAAGGCAAAGTTACGACGCCCGAAGCGTATAAGAAATTATGGAAACTTTATTGCGAAAACGGCTACATGGCTATGGCTGATCAGCCGGAAGTCGGCGGACAGGGATTCCCCGCCGTTATCGCCGCCGCCGCCGCAAATATGTTTTTGGCCTGCAATCAGGCATTTGTGATGTATCCCGGTCTTTCCCACGGTTGTGCGCGATTGATGGAAGACTTCTTCCAGCATCCGTTTCGCGACATCATTCTGGAAAAAATGTACACCGGAGAATGGGCGGGAACGATGTGTCTGACCGAGCCGGGCGCAGGATCTGATGTCGGTGCTTTAAAAACCACCGCCAAGAAGAATGCAGACGGTACCTACTCTATCGTTGGCACCAAGAGCTTTATTTCCGCAGGTGATCATGATCTGACCCCGAACATCATTCACCCCGTTCTGGCCAGAATCGAAGGCGATCCCAAGGGAACAAAAGGCATCTCCATTTTTATGGTTCCCAAATTCAGATTCAATGAAAAGGGCGAGATTGGAGAAGCAAACGATGTCCAGTGCGGCAACATCGAAAGCAAGATGGGCATCCACGGCAACGCCACCTGTACGCTGAACTTCGGTTCGGACAACAAGTGCATCGGTTATCTGATGGGTGAAGAACGTCAGGGTATGCCGATCATGTTCCACATGATGAACGAAGAACGTCAGGGCGTCGGCATGATGGGCGCATCTCTCGCGATGGCCGCTTATCTGCATGCTCTGGATTACGCGAAACAGAGAATTCAGGGCCAGGACGTCATCATGATGGCCATGAAGGTTGAAGACGCACCCGCCGTGCCGATCATTAAACATCCGGATGTCCGCAGAATGCTGCTCAAACAGAAAGCCATTTCCGAAGGTCTGCGCCTT
>JAGVUJ010000232.1 GCA_019136325.1 Deltaproteobacteria bacterium | reverse complement strand
ACGCGCATAAAAAATGAAAACACACTCGTTCTCGACTCGAGGAGCCTTTCCTTCCCTTTCGGAAATTGCACGGGTTCAACCCGATCACATTTGAAACACGGATACGCGCCGCATTCCTTTAATGCGCCATTTTCAAAACGCTTTAAAATGGCAAGCCGGTTTCGTCCCGGTACGGAATAGTAAGCTTTGATAGCCTCCAACGCGGCAAACCAGCGAAGCAGCAGGCCGAGGTTATAGTCGTATGGAAGTTCCGAAGACAATGAAGACCATTCCTCCGGCAAATCCCATCGGCTGAAATAATGGCCAAACTCGACTGGCAGCGGCGGCAGCGTCCTGATCATGGAATCGTAACGACCCGGAACCATCAGAGCGCCCGAGAAAGCAGGACCTCCATAGAATTTGGATCCGGTAAAGAGAACATAAAAACCATTTTTTAAAAAAGCGCTCAGGCTTTTACGACTGAATCGCCCCTGAGCGGCATCAACGACAACGGATATGTCGCGCGGATATTTTCGCTGCGCCTTTCTTACCGCGGATATCCCCGGAGCAAAGATGCCGGTCTTGCTGTGTGCGACGATATGAATGAGCACGCGCTCCCGTTTTGCGAGCGCTTCATGGATCAACGCATCGGTCTCCGAATCGATATCCTCCGGTTCGCGGATGCAACCGTTGGCATCGCGAATCGGTATCATTTCAACATGGACAAGCCCGGCAATGGCTGAAGAAACGGGAGTATCCTTGACCTGCCGCGGACCGTGAGGCACCACCGCGTCAAAGAAGCGGACGGCTTCGATCACCCAGCGCCAGCGCCAAAACCAGAAGCTCGGCATCCGTGCCGGACGGCGTCAACGCGATGCGCACATCCTGTCGGCTGATTCTTAAATGACGACGGAGATCCATCCTGATCCGGCGATAACGATGACGGATATGTTGCAGCAATTCGCCCTGCATATGAGCATCGCGCAGTTGGTCATGCTGGGTAACCGCAGCATCGAAAACCCGTTGAAGGGGTGATGATGCCGTGCAGGAGCCAAGAGGCACGGCATTGCGCGGTCCGGGAGTGGTTCCATACGGCGTCAGGCCGTTTTCACCGGTCTGACTTCTGCTGTCCGCTCCGATTTCGAGCAATGCTTCAGTCCGCAACTCGAGACTGGCCGGATCAGAAACTCTTGATTACTTTTAACATTCAAAATGCCTTCAATAACAAAATGATAAAACCTTTATGTTCCGGGAAAATGGAACATTACCGGCAGCCGTAATGATCAACGTCAAACCACCTGTTAAAGATCGTTATAGTTTCCGCCGGGTATAACGCTTCGTCGTCTTTTTTACCTGAATTTAATAGTCCCAGGCGCCCTTATAGCATCTGCAAAATGGGGCTTCATTTAGAAATTATACCCCTATAAGTCAAGATAAATTTTTACCATAAGGCAATCCTGCTTCGGAAATGCAAAGAATTCCGCGCTTGTGCAATGAATGACAACACAGGCACTCTCATGGAATGCAATCACGCACTATGACGGCAGAGGATATCGGCTGGTGATCTGCGCAAACACTTCGCCGCTTTTCTCTTTTAACATGATAAAGCTGTTTTGAATCGGCAAATCAACATATAAAAAGCGTCCCTTATCCGGCCCGATGCCCAGAGACGCCAGATCGTTCATATGCGCTAAATTGGTTGAAAGGATATCCGTATCCATATCGGTCGCATTGTAATGGTTGAACATATCCGGTTTGAATTCGATCCCGTATTTCGACACATAGGATATGTCCTGAATGAAATTTTTATCTCTCGCGCTGCGGATGGATTCTTTCAGGCGGTAAGCAATCTCATATATGGACAGCTGATCGATTTCATCCTTGGTAAACTCCGTCCAGCTGAAGAAAAAGGCATTGCCGATATACATGGGATCGATGTCGGGGTGTATCTCTCTCAAATTAACGGGATGCCTTAATCGGACCTTGTCAGTATCCGGCAAGATGTGATGATGATATTTTTTCAATAAACAGGACACCATAATCTGATTATCGGAAACCTCATATTTCTCATGGGTTGATTTTGCCTTCTGCTTGTGTTCACGGAGAAATTCATCCGAAAAATACTCTCTTTTCTGATAGATCCGGGCATGACTTGATTGATATCGATTCTGTATTTCATCGTTTAAATCAGACAAAGGGGGAAAGAACGATGGATCAATCCGTTCGGATTTAACGGGTTCTCCCTTGAATAATCGTTGAGGCGACGGCAGCGGGAGCTCATTGCCTTCGATAATACACCCCCATAAATGCAGGAAAAGAATCAATGAGAATCCGTCAGCAATCACGTGCGAACAACTGATGCCGCCGAATTTTCCGTCTTTCACGGCAATGCCCGTAAGACAAAGCAGCGGCCCGCCGGGCAATGTTTTAACCTTTTTGATCTTCTTCCGGATATCCTCAATATCGACGCTATCAGAGGTGGCATCCATGGGCGGTAAAAAATTAAACTCAACGCCGTCCGCGCAGTAGTGTAACGCATACCGATCCTCATCCATCCTGATCAAGCGGCTCGAAAAGAGATTGAAATGATGCGCCGCTTTCAGAAAGGCTTCCGCGAATTGTTCATACGTCCAATCTTTTTTATAAAACAACAAAACTTCCAATGGATTAGATCCGATCAGTGTTTTGTTTTCGAGAAGGGACAACGGCAGAATCGTTTTGCCAAGATTTGCTTCCAGGTAAGCTTTTTTTGCTGAATCCCCGATCATCATAAGACACCATTGCACAACAGATACGGACTGGCCTTTCGGCGTCATGACTATAAAGACACTCTGTTTTTTAAGTCAAGGTATTTTTAATCCTGGACAATCCATCAATAAATATTTCTTACATCATCGGGCCATTCCGAAATGCCTTTCAAGCATGAACTGAAAAAAATCAATCGATTCTTTGCGGAAATGCATTTTGAACGTTGTTGCATGAAAAGCATCGTATGCGGGCCACAAATAATCCCGGAGATAAAGCAATCAATTTGTTTAAGAAAATATTCAACCAGGCGGAAAAATTCTCACACGCGGTACCATTTCGGCAAATGATAAACTGAATGGTGATAAATTATCGATAAGTCAATGTACTTTTGTCCTGTTTGTCTGTATAATATCCCTGAAATTCAAAAAAGGAGTAATCGTGCCTGCCGCTAAAATAGATTCCAATATATACCTTCGACCTGCAGAGATACTGCAAAAACTGATCAGATTCAACACAACCAATCCACCGGGCAATGAAGCAGCCTGTATAAGCTATATCCGCGACCTGTTGAATGATGCCGGAATCCCATCCACCATTATTGCCCGAAAACCGGAGAGGCCTAATCTGATCGCGCATATTGAAGGAAGGGGAAAGGCCAACCCGATTCTTCTCTATGGTCATGTTGATGTGGTGGGCACGGAGAACCAGCAATGGGATTTCCCGCCGTTTGACGGCACACTTGTCGACGGCGTTGTCTGGGGCAGAGGCGCTCTGGACATGAAAGGCGGCATCGCCATGATGCTGGCTGCTTTTCTGCGTGCAAAAGCCGAAAACCTGAAACCGGCCGGAAACGTTTTATTGGCGATTGTCAGCGATGAAGAAGCGGGCGGCGATTTCGGAACAAAGTTTCTCGTGGAAAAATATCCGGAGCTCTTCGAAGATATTCGTTATGCGATCGGCGAATTCGGAGGGTTCAATGTTAATCTGGACCACAAACGCTTCTATCCCATTACAATCTCGGAGAAACAAATCTGCTGGATGAAAGCGACCATTCGCGGACAGGGAGGACACGGGTCCATGCCTGTTCGCGGCGGCGCGATGATGAAATTATCAAGGTTGCTCAGGCACCTGGAAAAAAATGATTTGCCGGTTCACGTTACGCCGCCGTCGAGAATGATGGTGGAGGCCATCGCCAGCGCGCTTGGAGGCGTAAAAGGATTGCTGTTCAGCCGGTTGAACAATCCACTGATGACCAGGACGATTTTAAATCTGCTCGGCGCAGGCGGGAAGGGTTTTTATCCCTTGTTCCACAACACGGTCAGCCCCACCGTTTTGCATGGAAGCGCAAGCATCAATGTTATTCCCAGCGAAATATCCGTTGAATTGGACGGGCGTCTGCTGCCCGGCTATGGACCGGAAGACATGATGAACGAACTGCGTCCGATTGTGGGCGATGACGTTCACCTTGAATTGATTAAATTTGACGCGGGACCGGCAGAGCCGGATATGGGATTGTTCGGTGTTTTATCGCAGATTTTACACGAAGCCGATCCGGAAGGGATTACGGTCCCGTCCGTTCTAAGCGGTGTCACCGACGGCCGCTTCTTATCAAAGCTCGGCATTCAGACATACGGTTTTCTTCCCATGCTTTTGCCTGAAAATTTTAATTTTTCAGCGACCATTCATGCCGCCAACGAACGGGTGCCCGTCCGGGCGATTGAGTTTGGCGCTCATGCGATGTTCAACGTCCTGCAAAGATTTGGACAAGATTAATATCTGTTTTGCCGGCGAACAGACAGGTCGTTCGACTATTTCATGAGAGCCAGCAAACGATCTCTGAACCCCCTCCATATATTCTTGAAGAAGACTTTGGGAAACTGGATAACCATCGCCGGCAACGGACGACAATATATGAGAATTAAAAGCGCGTTCCCT
>JAGVUJ010000170.1 GCA_019136325.1 Deltaproteobacteria bacterium | reverse complement strand
GCGCGAAACGGTAAAAGAGCTGGCCGGGATTTATGCCATCGATGATGATGTGTTTCTGAAATGCATCGATATTAAGGAAGGAAAGGATAAGCTCTCCGGAGATGAAATTGTGGTATTATTCAAAAAGTACATCAGCGAAGTCGAAAAAATCATTCACATCGTTGATGCGTTATAATTTATCAATTTAACACGATAGGGGAGGTAAAAAATGGATTCCAAAAAGAAAACGATCATTATCCTTTTGGTTATAGTTGCTCTTCTGACCGTAAGTGCTTACTCTTTTTTCGCCGGCAATTACAATACATTTGTCAGGCTCGATCAGGCCGTCAAGAGCGCCTGGGCGCAGGTGGAAAATCAATTGCAGCGGCGCTATGATTTGATTCCCAATCTGGTCGAAACGGTCAAGGGGTACGCCAAACACGAAAGAGAGGTTCTCACCGAAGTGACCAATGCCCGCGCCAAAGTCGGCGGTGCCGGTACGGTTCCCGATAAAATAGCGGCCAATAACGAGCTGTCCGGCGCATTAAGCCGCTTGCTTCTGGTTGTTGAAAGGTATCCCGACCTGAAAGCGAATCAGAACTTCTTACACCTGCAGGATGAACTGGCGGGTACGGAAAACAGAATTGCCGTGGAGAGAATGCGGTACAACGAAGCGGTCAAAGTTTACAATCAGACCATCAAATCATTTCCGGCCAATCTGCTTGCCGGCATGTTCGGTTTCCGGGAGGCTGCGTTCTTTGATGCGCCGAAAGAAGCCAAAACAGCGCCCAAGGTTCAGTTTTAATGAGACCCAAATTTCAGAAACGGAGTGCACTGAAATTTGATGGTCGAATTATCCCCGAGGCGAAGCCGAGCGGGATAAATGTGGGTTTCGTTGGTTCGGGCTTGAATCCTGAATCAAAACATTTCGAAACAGGGAAAATGCCTGTTACAGCGAAGAAGCTGGTTCAATCGAAGGACGATTGAACCAGTAGCTGATATTTTTTGGCGCTTGTTATTTGGAAGGCTTCAAAATCAATTTATATTCTTCTGCCGTTGTCTCCTGAACACTGACGGAATATTTTTTCGATTGCGCCAGTCGGGACACGTTTTCTTTGGATACGTTGCTATCGAGCAAGACAGTGATTTCATCCTTGGGATTGCTTTCCATAGCCTGTTTCGTTTTGACAACAGGAATTGGACAACTTAATCCTCTTACATCTACCTCAATCATAATTTCCATCCTTTCTTGTGTTGTTTATATAATATTTTTTAATGCATCCGGAATCGTGGTAATAAGTTGCCTGATTTTGGTGGCGGGCGTTGCGTTGACCAGTTCGCCTGCCTTTCGATTGGTTTTCAGCGCCGCCACGGCGGAATCCATTTGTGTCAGGCCCGCAACAATCATAGCACCGGCCATGCCGCTGATGGTATCGCCTGTTCCCCCGATTGCCTCCAAGGTAGGGATATCCGGTTCGGAGATCGTACAAGCAATCTTCCCCTTTTCAATGACATAATCCGTCGAGCCTTTGGCAATGAGAAGTTTTGCCGCTCCCTTCTGCCGGTAGGCTGCCGCTATAAGAGCTTCGGCCTGCGTGCCGTCGGCGGTGAACAAATGATGTTTAATGTAGGCCGGGTGAACCGCGTCGGGATCAGCCAGAAAAGCCAGTTCACAGATGTCGGGAGTGAAAATATCGAATTCCGGCGCCAGCCCCGCCCCCTTGGCGGCATACATCGAGGAAGCATCTGCCATGAGCACTGGCTTTTTTTTGCATTTCGCTGATGCGGCCACAACCTTTTTCATTTGTCCCATAACCGGGAGAATATAGTGCATCAAAAGCACATCGGGATTTAATTCGGACAGATGGCTGATGAGGTAATCGTAAAGAAGATGACTTCCCTTGCCTTTGCCCGTATCGCCGGCTAACAACACCTGCGGTGGCGCGCTTTTTAAATGCTTAGCCGTCACGCAGGCCGCACTGATCAGAGCGGCCGTTCCCTGTGTGCAGGGGATTTCCGAACCGTCGATCAAAAGCCTTTCTTGTTCAAAGACAGCATCGCCTTTGATGAGGGATAAATGTTTCTGAGGAATGGTTCCGCAAACAAGCAGCATTTCAGTTTGCCTCCTTCTTCCAGATATCCAGCGCCTCGGTAAATGCACGATCCAGCATTAGCGCGCAGAGCGTATAACCTTTTTGCTTCGGAGAAGAGGCTTCCGTTAATTTTTTATCCAGCATGCTGATATGTAAAAATGGAATATCAGGACAGCCGCCGCCGGAAATATTCAGAATCACGCCTGTGTTTTTATCAAACGTCAGTTTCATATTGCCAGCCTTCACCATTAGAGAATCGCCGAAATCCTTCGTTTTCACGACATCAAGAAGTTCTCCCGCCCCTTTCAACGGCAATATTTCCACGAAATGTGCGTCTTTGCTCTGGAGCAATCTTTCTATTCCCGGCTTTTCCGTGATATTAATCTCCACGGCCAGATCGCATCCTTTGCGCAGAGCAGGCGGTGGGGCAACCAGTTTGACCTCGTAGTTTTCCGCCTTGAGAATCTTCTCCGCAGTGATGGCTTCATCAACGGCCTGAAAGAGAACGAGTCCGCCGCCTTCAAAAGCATTTTTATTTTTCTTGCCGAACAACATCAATTTATTATCCTATTTCGCTTTCTGCATCATCGCAAAACCGATAATCAGGCAGAATATCAATCCAACGATAACGCTGATAGGGCCGAAAGCCGCAACACCCTTCGGTGAACTGGCCATGGCAAACGTATGTGAAATTCCCGCGCCGACAATCATTCCCAGAACAAAAATACCGGCATCGGCATCCCCTTCTCCTGAAAGAAACAATTGCCGTCCGGGGCAACCGCCGGCCAGCGCGAAGGCAAGGCCGGAAAGCGACATGCCCAAAAAGTTCCATAGATGATTTGTGTGGGCGACAGGCTGTCCTTCAAAACCGGCTTTGAACTGACCGAAAATCATGTTGGTCGCAAAGGCGAAAACCAATAGCGCAATCACACCGCTGATTAAATGAAAATCTCTGGTCAGCATCACATCACGCAAAGCCCCCATGGTACAAAAACGGCTGCGCTGGGCAAGAGCGCCAATGGCAAGACCGGCGATTAGACTGATTATAATAGGAGCATGCATGGAACCGGGACCTTTCACGCTGAAGAATATCGGACCACCTTCAGCAAAAGAAACCTTGAAAATTAAAAGAAAGAACAAACCGATCATCAGACCAGGCATAATCCAACCGCTGGCTTTCGCCTGCGAATAGGAGCGTCCCAGACTGAAACCTTTTTTCAAAAACAGAATTCCGATAAAGATTCCTGTTCCCAAACCCAGCAAACCCAGAATGGCGTTTCCGTCGCCACCCGCCAAACGAAGCAGCGCGCGCCAGGGGCAGCCCAGAAATATCAGTGCTCCAGTCATGGCGAACATTCCCAGGAAAAAGCCGGTGATGATCCACCACGCGGCTTATACTCGCCAGCGAATATTGCCGCAATGAAAGCGCCCAAGACAAATCCCATGATTTCCGGACGCAGATACTGGACAACATCCGCCCGGTGTAACCCCAGTGCACCGGCAATATCCCGTTCGAAGCAGGCCACGCAAATGCCCATGTTTGCCGGATTGCCGAAGTACTGCAGCAAAGCCGCAAGGATACCGATAATGGCACCGACAATGATTATTCCCATACGGGAGGAAAAAATGTTTTTCATTAATGAAACCCCCTTGAAATATTTTATCCGTTTCTAACAGCCGGAAATGGTAAAAGCAAATTCATAAAAGTAATATTTTGATGCGTATTATTCTTTTTGGTTAAGGCCGGAAAATATGTTTTAAGCCTATTATCTTTTGGAATATGCTTTATTAATAATGGTTATAATTTTCTTTTCATGGATCATTATATTGTGCTATAAGCATTACATGTCTATGGATCGTTTCAAAAATATTACCATGCAGCAGATGGAAGCCATTATGGCCTTAGTGGAGGAGGGCAGTTTCAGCCGCGCTGCCAAGAAAATGCTTTTGACCCAGCCGGCGCTGACCAAAAATATCAAGAATGCGGAAGATTGTCTGGGTGCGCGATTGGCCAATCGCAGCAGCGCGGGAATCTCGTTGACGCCGGAAGGCAAGATTTTATACGACTATGCGCGTCGTATGATTAGGCTTCGGGATGAAGCGAAGGGCAAGATTCTTGCATTGAGTAAAGAATCCGGCGGGAATATTTATTTGAGCGCCAGCACGATTCCCGCCACGTATATTCTGCCTCGAGCCTTGAGTGATTTTAATAAAACAAATTCCGATATTCATATTTATATCAGAACCGCCGATAGCGAAGAGGCCATGAACATAGTTATGGATAATGAGGTGGAAATGGGCGTCATCGGCAAACATCCTCTGAATAAAAAGCTAAAGGCAGACGCCCTGTGGAAAGATCGCCTCGTTCTTGTCGTTTCCCGAAATCATGCCTGGTGCAAAAAGAAGACAATTGCTTTAGCGGAACTATTGAACGAACCGTTTGTCATCAGGGAAAAAGGTTCGGCAACGAGAGAATTATTTGAATCCTGTTTAAGGAAAACAAAAGCAACCAGCCATGTTCCATCCAATATCTGCGGTGAACTGGGAAGTTCCGAAGCCGTCAAAGAAGCGGTTATTGCCGGATGGGGCGTATCGGTGATTTCCATTCATGCCGTATCGCGCGAACTCTCCCAGGGATTGCTTTGTGAAATTCCGGTTCAGGGACTCACCATGGAAAGAAATTTCTATTTAATCTACCGACGTCAGTTTGACTTCCGCCCTTTCCATCAAGCGTTTATCAAATTCATTAAACGCTACACACCTGCATTTCCGGATGAAAATTAATCATCGTCCGCTGCCCGAATGTTGCAATAAAAAAAAGAAATACTGTTTTGTTTTTTATAACTTTTATTTATTGGATATATTTTCAGAAAGCATATAATTTTTAACCGAATTAAGCAGGTGTTTTGCTGATTGGACTGGAAATAATATGGGAATTATTTATTTTGATAATGCCGCCACGTCGTGGCCGAAGCCGCCGGAAGTCAGTGCGGCCATGCAAAAATTCATGAAGAAGATCGGGGCCAATCCAGGCCGTTCCGGGCATCGCCTGTCGGTGGAGGCTGCGCGCATTATTTTCAATACCCGTGAAAAACTTGCGCAACTCTTCAACATAGACGATCCTCTGCGGATCGTGATGACGAAAAATGCCACGGAAGGATTGAATATCGCGGTCTCCGGCCTGCTGAAATCAGGAGATCATGTTATCACGTCGAGCATGGAGCACAATTCGGTGATGCGCCCACTGCGGGCGAAGTTGCACAGAGGTGTCGAACTAACTGTCATTCCCTGCGATCGGAAAGGCTTGATTGATCCGGCGCACGTAAACGGAGCGGTCAAAAAAAATACCAGAGCAATCTTTATGACCCATGCCTCCAACGTTACGGGCACGATTATGCCTGTTGCCGATATCGGCCGTATCGCGCGGGAATGCAACCTGGTTTTTTGTGTTGATGCCGCGCAGACGGCGGGCAGCTATCCTATTGATGTTGTAAAAATGAATATCGATTTGCTGGCGTTTACCGGACATAAATCTTTATTTGGTCCTTCGGGAACTGGCGGGAT
>JAGVUJ010000119.1 GCA_019136325.1 Deltaproteobacteria bacterium | reverse complement strand
CATCGATGAACTGAAAAAAGCGGCGAAGAACGCCGAGAACATTTATCTGGCCCCCGACCCGGACCGCGAAGGCGAAGCCATTGCCTGGCATATTAATGAAGTTCTCAACACCAAAAATAAAAACGTCTACCGCGTCCTCTTCAACGATTTAACCAAAGATACCGTTACCGAGGCCATCAAAAATCCCCTGCAACTGGATTTCAACAAATATGAAGCGCAGCAGACCCGTCGCATTCTGGATCGTCTGGTCGGTTATCAAATCAGTCCGGTGCTGTGGGACAAGGTCAAACGGGGATTGAGCGCGGGGCGCGTTCAGTCCGTCGCCGTCCGGATGATCTGCGACCGTGAGGATGAAATAAAAAATTTCAAGCCCGAAGAATACTGGAATCTGACGGCTAAATTCGAAGGTAAAAATCCGCCTCCTTTTGAAGCGAAACTTCACAAAGTCGACGGCAAAAAAGCAAAAGTGACCAACGGCGAACAGGCTGCGATGCTTGCCGATAAGATCAAGCAAGCGGAGTTTTTTGTTGAAAAACTGGAAAAGAAGGAAGTCAAACGCACGGCGCCGCCCCCGTTTACCACCAGTAAACTGCAGCAGGAAGCATCACGCTGGTTTCGTTTTTCAGCTAAAAAGACCATGATGGTCGCGCAAAAACTCTATGAAGGTATCGAACTGGGCAAGGAAGGTTCGGTGGGACTCATCACATACATGAGAACGGATTCCTACCGGATATCCGAAGAAGCCCTCAAAGACGTTCGCGACTACATCAGAGAAAGTTATTCCGCGGATTATCTGCCGCATAAGCCTCATACCTACAAAAACACGCAAAAAGCGCAGGATGCCCACGAAGCGATTCGTCCGTCCCGCATGACTTATAAACCGCAGGACATTAAGCAGTATCTGAGCGCCGATCAATTCAAACTTTATCAACTGATCTGGAACCGCTTTGTCGCCAGTCAGATGAATCCGGCAATTCTTGATCAGACCACCATCGATATCACCGGCGCCAATTGTCTTTTCCGCGCGCAGGGGCAGATCATGAAATTCCCCGGCTTCACCATCGTCTATACGGAAGGTAAGGACGACAAGGAAGAAAGCGGCAACGGAATGGACAAGCTTTTGCCGGAGGTCAGCGAAAAAGAACAATTAAAACTACTCCATCTGAATACGGAACAGAAATTCACACAACCGCCGCCGCGTTTTTCGGAAGCGTCGCTGGTGCGCGAACTGGAGGAAAAAGGCATCGGACGCCCCAGCACTTACGCCGCGATTCTTTCCACGATTCAGGAACGCGAATACGTGAAGCTGGAAAAAGGCAAATTTTATCCATCGGAACTGGGTATGATGGTGACGCATCTTCTGGTAAAAAGTTTCCCGACCATTCTGGAAATCGCCTTCACCGCGGATATGGAAAACAAACTGGACGCCATTGAAACCGGCGAACGCAAGCGGGTGGAGACACTCAAAGAATTTTACGCGCTTTTCGCTGATGAGCTGAAAAAAGCCAAGGCGGAAATGAAAAACATCAAGAAGGAAGAAACGCCAACCGATCTGATTTGTGAGAAATGCCAGTCCCCCATGGTGATTCGCTGGGGGAAAAACGGGAAGTTTCTGTGCTGTTCCAACTATCCTAAATGCAAGAACACCATGAATTTCACCCATGACGAAAACGGAAAGGTCAAACACGTGGAAACCAGAACAACGGATATCAAATGCAACAAGTGCGGCAAAAATATGATCGTCAAAGAAGGACGTTTCGGCCAGTTCCTCGCCTGCTCCGGTTATCCCGAATGCAAAAACACGATGACCGCGGCCAAAGACGAAAATGGCGAAATTGTTGCTCAGGAAGCGCCAACGACCGATGAAGTCTGCGAGCTGTGCGGCAAACCCATGACCGTCAAGCGCGGCCGCTACGGCCAGTTCCTCGGCTGCACCGGTTACCCGGAATGCAAAAATATCAAGAAACTGGACAAGGACGGAAAGGCGGCCAAACAGGACGTCATTCTCTCGGATGAAGTTTGTGAGCTGTGCGGCAAACCCATGGCCGTCAAACGCGGTCGTTACGGCCAGTTTCTCGGCTGCACCGGTTACCCGGAATGCAAAAACATCAAAAAAATTCCAAAAGCCAAATCTGAATCCTGATGGATAATCCCGTAACAATTATCGGCGGCGGACTGGCAGGCTGTGAGGCGGCCTGGCAGTTGCTTCGGCGCGGCCATGCGGTTGAGATGCATGAGATGAAACCGCAGAAATTTTCTCCCGCCCATACAATGGAAAATCTGGCGGAACTGGTATGCAGCAACTCCCTCAAGTCCAACTCCCTCGACAATGCACCCGGTCTGCTTAAGGAAGAAATGCGGCGGCTTGATTCGTTGATTATGAAAGCAGCGGACAAAACCTCCGTACCCGCCGGTTCCGCTCTGGCTGTTGATCGCAATTTGTTTTCTCTGGAAGTCGAACATCAACTGAGCCGGCAAGAGAACTTCAAGCTGTACAGGGCTGAAATTACAAAAATTCCGCAAAATACTACAACGATAATCGCCACCGGGCCGCTGACCTCCGAGGCAATGGCGCGTGAAATTTCTTATCTGCTGGGCAGATCATCACTTTACTTTTATGATGCCATCGCGCCGATTGTCGAAGCGGATTCCATTGATATGAACAAGGTCTTTTGGGCGTCGCGCTATGACAAGGGAACGCCGGATTATTTGAATTGTCCCCTGAACCGCGACGAATACGAATCATTCCATCAGGCATTGCTGGCGGGAGAAAAAGTCGCCGCCAGAGATTTTGAGGAAGCCCGCCATTTTGAAAATTGTCTGCCGATTGAGGTGCTGGCCGCGCGCGGCGAAAAGAGTCTTGCGTTCGGCCCGATGAAACCGGTGGGATTGATTGATCCTCATACCGGCAGCAAACCCTATGCGGTCGTTCAATTGCGCAGAGAAAACGCCGCGGGGACTCTTTTTAATCTGGTGGGGTTTCAGACAAAGCTGACCAGGCCGGAACAGCGCCGGATTTTCCGCCTCATCCCCGGCCTGGAAAAGGTTGAATTTGCCCGTTACGGGAGCATTCACCGCAATACCTACATCGATTCCCCTTCCCTGCTTTCGCCGTCACTGCAGCTGAAAAATCATGAGAATATATTCTTTGCCGGACAGATCACGGGCGTGGAAGGATACATGGAATCGGCAGCCATGGGTCTTCTGGCCGGACTGAATGCGGCGTTGATGACGGAAGGGATAAAATCCGAGCCGCCTCCCGTCAACACGGCGCTGGGCGCTCTGATCCAATATATCACATCTCCCGAACATGTTGACAGATTTCAGCCGATGAACATTAATTTCGGCCTGCTCGTTTCTTCACCGGGAAAAAGAGCCGGGAAAAAAGAAAGGAATGCTTTCATCGTCCAGCAGGCCTTACAATCCCTGAAGGACTGGATTTCCCGTCAAAAGTTGGATGAATCTCGTCCCCATATATTTTATTGACACAAAGCATTACTTCCCTTATACTTCGCCCGCTTTTTAAGCCTGTTTTCTCAAAAAGATTATTTTAG
>JAGVUJ010000151.1 GCA_019136325.1 Deltaproteobacteria bacterium | reverse complement strand
TATGAATTTTCTGCCGCAGGCATTGAAGGAAGACAGAAGGGGCATTATTCATGAGCGATATTATAATCCTCAGGGCGTTTAACGTGTTCAGACTCAAGGAAGGCATTTTTTGATGATGATGATCAATCAAATGAAAATACATCCGGTCACTCTGAAATTTTCCGGAGAATTGTCACATCTTGAAGCGCCTTTCTTAAAAAGTTATTACAAGGCATCACTTTCCCAAATCCGCACCATGATGATTCTCGGAGGAATTCTTTACGCGGCGTTCGGCGCTCTGGATGCTTTGCTGATGCCTCAGCAGATGTTCGCGATCTGGTTCTTCCGGTTCATTGTTATTGGTCCGGTGCTTATCGGTGTGCTGATTGCTTCTTTCTCTCCGATATTTGAAAAATATATACAGCTCATTCTTGCGTCAGCTTATACGCTGGCGGGGGTCGGTATTATCGGGATGATCGTTGTCGCGCCGCCGCCGGTAAGTTATTCATACTACGCCGGTCTCATGCTTGTTTTTATGTGGGGTTACACGCTCATCCGTCTTTTTTTTGTCTGGGCCGCCGTTGCCGGATGGTTGCAGGTCATATGTTACGAAATAGCGTCCACCTGGATTAACCCGACACCGTTCGATGTTTTTCTGGGCAATAACTTCTTCTTCATCAGCGCAAACCTGATTGGCATGATGGCCTGTTATGCGATCGAATTTTATGCCAGACGTGATTTCCTGATGAAACGGCAACTGGAAGATGAGAGACGAAATGTCGATCTGATCAATGCGGAATTGGAAGACCGGGTCAAAAAGCGCACCGAGGATTATACAAAGCTTAATCAGGAACTTTTGCAGGAAGTGGCCGGTCATGAGAAAGCGAAGGAAAATCTGCAACAGGCTCTCGACAGTCTCAAAAAGTCCATGGGAACAACCATTCAGGTTATGGTTGCCGCTGTCGAAGCCCGGGACCCTTACACCGCCGGCCATCAGATCCGGTCATCCAACCTGGCCTGCGCCATAGCCGAAGAGATGGGCTTGCCTCAGGAAAAGATCGACGGCATTCAAATGGCCAGCTCCATTCATGACATTGGCAAACTGGCCATTCCTGCGGAGATATTGACAAAGCCGACAAAATTGACAACGCTTGAATTTTCCCTGATTAAGGAACATTCGAGTTGCGGACATGAAATGTTGAAAAATGTGGAATCGCAGTGGCCCCTGGCCGAAATCATTTTTCAGCACCATGAACGGATGAATGGATCGGGCTATCCCCGAAAGCTTCAGGGAGATGAAATTCTCATTGAGGCCCGCATCCTTGCGGTTTCCGATGTCGTGGAATCGATGGCGTCTCATCGTCCCTACCGTCCGTCGCTGGGCATTGAGGCCGCCCTGAAGGAAATAGAGAACAACAGCGGGGTCCTGTATGACAGCGCCGTTGTGGACGCCTGCCTCACATTGTTTAGAAAGAAAAATTTCCATCTTACGTAAAATATTTTTACGGTTTGCGGTTATTAAATAAAACTTTTACAGGATATGATTATCATGACAGAACCGTTTGCTGAACATCATTGCGCCAATAAGGATTCCCATCACTATTATATCATGTACGATCCCACAACGGTGGATCTGATGAATAAGATCGGAGTCAAAGATTTTACAGTCGCCGATGTTGTCGAATATTTGACGGGCAAAAAACTGGAAATGTGCAATGAGGATAATTATACGGCGTTTTTGACGTTCAATACCAACCTGCTCAGAAAAGGCATGCTGGAACAGATGGCCATAGAGCCTTATAAAGCCTACTACATTGCCAATCAGATCTGTCGCGCGGATCAGGACGCGCGGGTGATTTTAGCCGACGATACCCGTAAAAGCATCGGACAGATCATTTTAGAAGAAGGCAAAAAACCGGTGGCTGTCTTTATGTCCCTGATCAGTTCGACTTTCCCGACGGCCTGCGCCACAACGCTTATTCTGAACAAAGTCAATATACCTGTGGTCATGGGCGGCATCCATGTTTCGACAAGCTCTCACGACATTGATCTTTATTTGAAAAATATTCTGCCGCATCCCGAAATCGTTACGCAGGTTATCGGCGCCGGTGATTTATCAACCATCAAAAACATTCTGTCGGATCTCGCCCATTCGAATTTGCAAAGAGAATATCACGGAACTATTCCGATTGAAGACGGCGTGTGGGGATGTGAACGCGTGATCGAACTGCCCAAAATCACACCGCACTTCATCGATAAATTTCCGGTGATCGGTCCGATTCTCTCCCGCATCATTGAAACCAACGTGACGACTCCCTTTCTGGGATGTCCGTTTTCGTGCAGCTTTTGTTCGATTTCCTCCTTTCCTGAAGAAAGAAGAAAATTCACTTCCCGTTCGGCGGACGATTTCACCCGTGAACTTCTGGAAAAACAAAAAAACGGAGCAACGTTTAAAAACCGTTTTTATTTTATCTCGCCGGATAATCTTTTGTTCGGCGGCAAGAGACTGCATGATGTTCTGGATAAGATGATTGCCAGTCCTCTGAGAATAAATTACGCGGCGCAAATCAGCATTGAAGTCGCCGACAGCGACAAGCTCCTGGAAAAACTCAGGCTCTCCGGCGCTTCGCATTTTTTCATCGGACTGGAATCGCTGGATATCAGAAATCTTGAATTTGTGGGGAAAAATATTGTCGCCAAGATTAAAAAAGAGAAAACAACCGTAGAAGACTACTACGCATCCAGGATTAAAAAGATTCAGGATCACGGCATTTCCGTGCATGGAGCATTCATGTTCGGCATGCCGTTCGATTATTTTAATTCGCTTGAGGATCATTCCGGCAAAAAAATTATCGAATTCTGCAAGAAAAATAAAATCGGCATTCAGCCGACGTGTTTGAGCAACCTGCCCGGCTCTCTCGATTTTATCAACGGATTGAAAAGCAACGAACTGATTTACGGCAATCCCGGTTCCATGGATTATTTCTGCTCTTTGACCATTGCCGATTTAACCGAAAGCAATCGCCGAATTCCGGATTCCTTATTAAACAGCCCGCTGGTCACGTTTTACATGTTGTACGATACCATGGAAAAAATCGGATCGTATATCAGCGCGCTGCATATTGCTTTCGGTATGGCGCGCAAAGCGTGGAATGTTCACTCCTCAAAAGGCGCTGCCAGCTTGAAAGACCGTGTCGTGGATACGTTTGCGGGCATCGGTTTCCAACTGGGCGCGAGCGCTTATTTTGAACTGTACAAGGAACTTGCCTATTCCACCGAGTGGCTGCAGGGAACATTTGAACGATTGTATGAACGTGAGAAAAATCCCACCGTGAAGAAGATTTTCCAAAAATACGTGGAGAACTTCGTCTAAAGCGGAGACGGTATTGTCCAAAACAACACGAAGCGAAAAAGAAATAGAGCATATAAAAAACATCATCATCGAAGAAGCGCTGATGCTCCTGCGAGATGAAGGTTTTGAGAAGCTTTCCATGTATAAACTGGGCAAGCGAATTTTGAGAAGCTTTCCATGTATAAACTGGGCAAGCGAACCAATATGACGGCAGCCAACCTGTACAATTATTTCAAAAATAAAGACCAACTGATCATCGCGATTCATAAAAAAACATTCGAGTTGTTATACACGATGCTTTCGAAGGCTGTTCAAAAAGAAAAGGAGCCGGTTGCCAAACTGAAACAAATAATCAAAACGTTTTTGCGGTTTGCCAAAGATTATCCGAATTATTATGACATCATGTTTAACCGCCGGGTTCCTCAGGTATCGGATTATCACGGAACGCCTGAAGAGCCGATTTCCCGCGATGAATATCAAAGCTCGATGAGAAACCTGAATCTTGTCATGACCATCGGAAAAGAAGTTCTTTCCTCACATGCTGATCCGGACGTCATCGATGTAGAGTTTCATTTTATTAAAACATTCAGCGAACTGCATGGAATTTTGTCCCTCTACAACAGCGGGATTTTAAAAGCGATCGTCAAAAATCCCGAACGTGCAATGAATCGAATTGCGGATGATTTACTGGCCGCCTATTTGAAGAAGTCATGTTGAAGTCTGTGAATCTTTTCTGAGTATTTCCGGTTAAAAAACAATACGCTCCTGAACGATAAAGGAAAAGAGATTGACTTTTAAATTTAATAGCGTTAAATTTAAAATCATCAAAAAGAATGCCGCTGAAATTGATCTCATGCAAACGGAACATTTATGAGAAACAAAATCGAAAATACATCACGT
>JAGVUJ010000286.1 GCA_019136325.1 Deltaproteobacteria bacterium | reverse complement strand
CTTCAGCGCAGTCACTTGTGCCGCACCCCACATCTTGTGCTAAAATATTCTTGACACACAAGAGTGCGTTTCTTATACTGCCGTCAACTAAAAGCAAGTTCTTATCAATCAATAATATAATTATCAATTCAATTCAACGAACTCACACCGCGATCGAAAATTGACGGTTTTCTGATTCAGGAAATGTCCGCCGAAGGCGTGGAATGCTTTGTCGGCGGGCGTCAGGATCCCGTCTTCGGACCGATTGTGATTGCGGGACTCGGCGGAATTTTTCTGGAAATCTTCAAGGACACCTCCATTCGACTTGCGCCGGTGACGAAAAACGAAGCGCTGGATATGCTCGGGCAACTACAGGCTTATCCGGTTCTGCGGGGAGCCAGAGGGAAAAAAATGGCGGATATCGAAGCGCTGGCCGATGTGATCTGCCGCGTGTCAAATCTTCTGGCAAACAATCAGGAGATCGCCGAAATTGATTTGAATCCGGTTATCGTCCGCGATCAGGGCAAGGGCGTTTCGATTGTGGACAGCCGCTTATTTTTCAAATAAACGGTTCCCGACGAAAAAACTGATTTGAATAATTTAATGTACTCCCAAGACTCTCCATCGTTGTCAACATGAGTCAAGCAATGATCTTCCCCCAGAAAAACGGACACCTTAGTTAGGGGTCAACCCCGGCTCCTTCAAAGGCTACGGGACTTCTGTATGCCAGCGCAGAATGCCTGCGTTTGCGATTGTAAAACAACTCTATGTAGTCAAATAAACTGGCTTTGGCCTCCGCTCTTGTCTTGTAATCTTCAAATCCTGTTAACTCGGTTTTCAAAGTATGAAAGAAACTCTCCATGGGTGCATTATCCCAGCAATTTCCCTTTCGGCTCATACTGCATGTAATACCAAAGTTGCTCAATAAACTCTGATATGACGTTGAAGCATATTGCACTCCCTGATCCGAATGTAAAAGAACTCCTTTTATGTCTCCCCTGTGGGCAACAGCCATCTTTAATGAATCTTCAATCAGTTCTGTATTGTGCTTCTCTCCCATCGACCAGCCGACAATCTTCCGGGAATATAAATCCATGATTGCGGATAAATATAACCATCCTTTTCTGGTCGGTATAAACGTTACGTCCGATACCCACTTCCGGTTCGCTTGGTCTGTTGTAAATATCCCTTTCGGTATGTTCTCTGCCGGTTGCTTTGTCTTTCTCGAATCCGTTGTCACTACAAATCGTTTATGTACCTTTGACTGGATATCCGCTTGCTTCATTAAACAGGCGATGGTGTTCTTGCCTACCCGTTCCCCATGATCAACCAATTCCTGGTGAATACGCGGCGAACCGTAAAGCTTTCTGTTCTCTATATGCGCCTGACGTATCTTAACCGTTAAATCCCGATGACGCTTTGCTCGTAAACTCTCCGGACGATCAATCCAATCGTAATATCCGCTTCTGGATACTTCCAGCACTCGACACATTACCGCTACTCTATATTGCGTTCTCCACAACCGGATAAACCGATACTTTACTTCAGTTCCCGCGCAAAGAACGCCGCGGCTTTTTTTAAGATTTCGTTCTCTTCCTTAACCCGTTCCAATTCCCGTTTTAATCTGCTGATCTCTTCTGCCTGCGTGCCGTTGGACATCCGTTTTCCTGAACCAGGGAATGCGCTTCCTCCCTGCTTATCCGTCTTCTCTTTCCACTTATAGAGCTGGTTTCTTCTAATCCCAAGTTCCCGGGCCAGTTCCGCCGGCGTTTTCTTGCCTTCTTCCATTAATCTCACTGCTTCCAGCTTAAATTCCCCGCTAAATGTCTGTCGCTTGCCTCTCATCGAACACTCCTTTCTTTTGCATTGTATACCACGATCCTGTATACTTTTTGAAGTGTCCGTTAAACTGGGGGAGGTTCAACTTGACCCCTTTCCTTTCTGATAAAAGCATCAAATTAATCTATACAAAAAGTAAAAAATGTATTAAAGATTGCGGGAATCGTGAACTTGCAAAACAATATTTTTTTAAAAATAATTGTGCCAACGAAAGGAGATAAGACGATGACACAAAAGAAAATCATGATACTTTTTGTTATTTTTTGTGTAACGCTTCTAGCGAGTTGTTCTGCAACGCGACATGCGGCAGATACTCAAGAAGCTCTAAAGGGTGATAAAGTAACTGTTGGAACAGTTCAAAAAGAAATTAAAAAAGGTATGTCCGGTGCGGAAGTAGCACAAGCATTGGGCTCGCCTAACATTGTTTCAACAGATGAACAAGGACGTGAAGTATGGATATATGACAAAATATCTACGGACAGGGTCCATTCTGAAAGTTCTGGTTTTGGTTCATTGATTTTATTTGGTTATAGTGGAAGCGCTGGTTCATCTTCTACCAGACAGCAAACATTGACAATTATTATCAAATTTGACGACAATAAAAAAGTCCGAGACTTTGCGTACCATACATCAAGATTTTAAGAAAGGGGTTTTATAATGAAGAGGTTGTTACCTTTTTTCATTATTGGTATTTTAATAGTTACTGGATGCAGAAGCATTCCCAAAGATGCACTCTCTTTAAGCCCTGAATCTCTTGCTCAACGCCAAATACAAACGAGAAAATATGAAACAAAAGACGAGGCAAAAATTCTCGCATCGTGTGCTGGTCTACTTCAAGATATGGGTTTCAACCTAGATGAGAGTGAAACAAAACTAGGGGTTATTACTGCGTCAAAGACAAGAAGTGCTGTAAGTGCTGGAAACATAGCTGCAGCGATTTTGCTTTCTGCTCTCTCAAGAGTTCCTCAGCCTACTGACAAAGAGCAGAAGATGAGAGCTTCTGTTATTACGAGACCCATAGGACAAAATGATGAACATATAGCTGTTAGGGTAACTTTTCAGCGCATTGTATGGAATACCCAAGGGGAAGTAACCAAGACAGAAAGCATAGATGAACCCAAAATATATCAAGAGTTTTTTGATAAATTATCAAAATCAATCTTTCTGGAGGCTCACGCAATATGAAAATTAGATTCACGCTAATTTCAATGATATTTGTCATACTATTTTTAGGTTGCGCAAGCACTCAAAACAGACTACTTGATTCAGATTCCAGTCAAGTTCAACTCAGAAGTATTCAAACCAGAGCATTTGATACAACTGACAAAGAGAAGACTTTAAGAACCGTAATATCTACCCTCCAAGATTTGGGATTCGTAATTGATAAGGCAGATGCTCTTCTTGGAACAGTCAGTGCGACAAAATTAAAAGGTTATGCTTTACGTACAACGGTTACGGTAAGACCGAGAGGTGAAACGCAACTTTTAGTCCGTGCAAGTGCTCAATACAATATAGAACCAGTTACTGACCCTCAGCCATACCAGCAATTTTTCACATCGCTTGAGAAAGCAATGTTCCTAACTGCTCATCAAGTTGATTAGTTGAATTACTCTGAACAGCATTTGACCTTATGCCATGAACAGAACTTAACCTTACAATGAGTTTCAACTCTATCGAGAACTTCCTTTAAGAGAGGGTGAGGGAATGGGGTCTAGTGTTTGCTCTGCTGACCCAGATGGTTCACTATACTGTCTAACCGGTTCATTTTCAAGACTTATAACCGTCAATAAATTTCATCCCGTGCTCTCTGCCTTTTTCGTACGCGGCGCGCAGAAGTTTAATATCGGTGGTAATCCTTCCGACATCTATATCCGACGGCGGGGCGATTTCAAAAACGCGCACGCCAGCGGGCGGCTGTTGAATTAATTGCACCGACTCCATGTAAGCCGCGGGTCTTTGTTTCATTGCCTCGGCAAACAGCGGGACATCCCTGAAAATCAGCGGATAGATCAAAGAAACAGCGCTCTTCTTTTTTACGTATCGGAAAGGCCTTGTCCGGATGACTGTTATTTCGGTTGCTCCGCGCAGGCGAGCTTCCCGCACCGGCAGAGAATCCGCCACGCCGCCGTCCGTCATTTTTACTGAATGGACCTCCAGAAAATGTCTGTAGAAAACAGGCAGGGAACTGGAAACCTTCAGATAATGTTCCAGCGTTTCTTCGTCCGGTTTGAGATACGCAGCTTTTCCTGTCGCAACGGATGTGGCCACAATGATGTATTCCTTATCGTTCTGTTTCAACCTATCAAATATTTTTTTCAGATTGAGGCGATATTCCCTGATGGTAATTTCCCACAGCCAGTCCAGATCCATCAAATGCCCGCCGCGAAGAAATCGTCCAAAATTGATGAACCGGCCATCCATGGAATAGCGTTCGATGATGTCGAAATTTCTGTCGTTCTGACCGGCCAGATGCGAAGCAAGGTTGCAGGCACCGGCGGAAACGCCAAGATAGATATCGAAAGGATCGAATCCCGCACTGCCGAACGCGTTGAGAACGCCCGCCGCGAACACGCCCCGCATTCCGCCGCCTTCCACCACCAGCGCTTTCTTGCCATCCCTTGCATTCTTGAAACGGAAGGTCATGTGAAGGCCTTAAGGAGAAGCTGGGCAAGACTGATTCAAAAAATATATCAGGTTGACCCTTTGGTTTGTCCGAAATGTCAAGGCGTCATGCAGATCATCAGCTTCATCGAAGACCAACAGGTCATCCGTGA
>JAGVUJ010000099.1 GCA_019136325.1 Deltaproteobacteria bacterium | reverse complement strand
ATAAAGGCGGCGGTATGTCTCTTTCAGCGCTTCCGTATACGGACTGATGATGCCGTATTTGTCGGGATAGATGAATCCCGAATCAAAAAACAGCTCCCAGAGAGAATCCATGTTAACTCGCCCGGTAAGGTTGACATGCGGGTCGGCGGCTTTGCTTACGGCATCAAAGAGTCTTTTCTGATCGTTCAACGACATGTCCAGAATATAAAATCCGTATCTCACCAGGTTCTTTTTCAATTTAAGGCGGTAAACCACCTGAGCGGCGCAGACCAAATCATTGAACATTCCCGGCAGATGGAGAGTCATCTGCGGAATAAGCATTCCCGGAATAAGGAGCGATTCATTATCGGAAACCGTTACGGAAAAACCGGAAGCTGAAATATCGTCAACCTTGTTCTGAACGGCAAGACCGCAAAGCGGATGTATGAAATTGATCACCGGCGGCGGCGTTATCCTGACCCGGTCAGCGGCATATTTCCGGGGGGACAAGACCGGACGATTCTGATGGACAGGCTGTAGGATAATGTATGAGCCCTCATTATCGGAACGAAGCATCTGACATTCGCCCATGAAATGCGTCTGATCGTTCTGGCTGAGTTTCAGGAACAAATGATTGGCGGGATTAATGTCTTCCGGTGCTCTGATGCACACTCTCAAATCATGGGGATTGATGTCTTCCAGAACACCATGAACATTGAGCGTTCCCTGAACAATTTCCGCGTCAACGCCTTCGCAAGTATGACGCACGGCCTGGCGTTTGCTGTAAGAATGAGCCACCTCGGGCATCTTAAAAACAATAGATTCATGATTGACCGACTGCAAATCAATCGGGAAAACGATCAGGGATTTGCGGTTGTCTATAATCAGATTCAAGGGATGATGCCGCTCAAGATCGAATGCTCCGGGATCGATAAAACGGATGGTCACCGTATCATTGAGATACGGTCCCGGCTCTCCCTGCTGGAGAATTTCATCGCCGGTGTTTAGATCGCGAATGTGAATGGAAACCTGTTCTTTGGTAAAATGCAGGTGATTAATCAGATTGATAAGAATTTTTTTATTTACTTTAGGAGACGTCGCCAGCGCTGACGATACGACACGGGGATCAATTTTCTTAAACGGAAGATTGTATTTGAATTTGAACTTCCGGAAATCGGAACTTTCCTCCGCACGCTTGGCGTCTTCCGGCACATCGAACTGCAGGGACGGCACAATCGCTGAATATTCCGCATCCGCCGTGGATATCCCCGTATTTCCGCGCACCGCATAATTATTGTTTTCGAAAATGCCCGCATAGTATTCTTCAAGTTGCCATGCTTTTTTTAAAATACTTACAATACGTCGAGGAGGAGGACGTTTAATTATATTTTGCTGCCAATCATGTCTGAAATTTTGAATAAACTTCATCATGAACCCCGCCCATGCAAAACATCTTCAAATGATTTTATGCTTTATACAATTTTTATCGGGTTTACGTTTTGTGCTTCATGCCTTTTTATAAAGGCTTTCTCCCCTTGCAAAGAATCAGCGGAGAATATGTAAAACGCCTCGGATCCTTAAAAAAAGTCCTGAAATCCTCTAAAAACTTTTTACTGCCCCCCGGATAGGACTCGAATATTTTCGGAGCTTTCAAGGCGCCGACTTCCAGTTTTTTCATCCAATTGAATTCGTCGGAAGATTTCAGTTCTCCGTAAATGAGGTGATGGGGAACCAAATTGACGTTTATGTCTTCAAAACCGAGATCGTAAAGATGAGCATAAAATTTGCGGCCCGCATAAAGATCAAAATTGTAGTTATCCTGCGCGTGATGCATCGCTTTTATAAGAATTGTTTCCAGGGAACGCGGCATTTCCCAATGACAAAGACAATTATGATCCAGGTCGAGCAGGCACATGCAACCGCCCGGCTTTAGGTTGTTGCTTATGTTTTTGATGATGTCAAGAGCACCCTCACGGTAATACTCCAGGACAAAACGCACCCAGATAAAATCAAATTGTCCGAGGTCCTTTATCGGCAGTCGAATATCTTTAATCTCAAACGCTATCCCCTTTTTTCCGCCATAAAATGCACGAGCGTGTTTAATGCGGCTTTCCGCAATATCCACACCAACAGCCTCACCCCCCGGCTGAATTAGCTCATGCAGTAGAGCGGTGGTTTTACCCGGTCCACAACCCACGTCCAGCACGCGCGTTCCGGGGCCTATGCCAAACCACAAGGCCTGTTCTCTTACCGCATCAGGATCAGTCTTGATATCTAATCTTTTTTCTTCTTCGGTGTTTTCCATCAAATAACTTTGAGATTCTGTTTGCATACCTACCTATATGTTGAGTAATGTTATTGTTCAATTCAAATTTATGAAGACAGATGGTTCCGGGCCAAATAATAATTAATAAACGCTTCAACGATCTCTCGGCTGAAATGGACATCGCTCTCTCTGCGCAGCATTGCAAATGCTTCCTCAACCGGCATGGGATCACGATACAAACGTTTGGCCGTAATAGCCTCAAAAAAGTCGGCTACCGCTATTATTCTTGAGCCGATGGGAATTTCATTTCCCTTTAAACCCCGCGGATATCCGCTTCCGTCAAGTTTTTCGTGATGCGCTTCAGCAATCTGGGGAACAAGACTGTATTGGCCGTGAAAATCTATTTTCTCAAGAATGTTGCGTGTTTTAACAGCATGCGTCTTGATTGTTTCATATTCATCATCGGTCAAAAGTCCTTCTTTCTTCAATAAAGCATCAGAAATTCCGATTTTTCCGTAATCGTGCAGGGAAGCGGCCACAGCCACTACTTCCGTATAATCGGATGGCATATTCATTTCCTTGCATATCCCCACTGCGTATTCAGTGACTTTCTCCGAATGGCCTGCCGTGTAGGGATCTCGTGCGTCAATGCTGGCCGCCAACGCTTTTAAAATCGATTTAAGTTGACGGTTGCGTTCATCATGCAACTGGGCATTTCTTATGCTTACGCCGAGAACGGAAGCAATACCCATTAGCAGACTAAGATCGCTTTGAACAAGCGTTCTCTTTGTCTTGAAATTATCAACCGTCAGTATACCGACTGATTTTGTGTCGGCAATGATGGGACAGCAAATGAAAGATTGGGATCCCATATCCTTGACGAACTGCAGACTTTTTTGAGATAACCTGCCGGTAATGGTATTAATGTCATTGATCAGATACGGTTTTTGTTCACGAAAAGAAGTGACAAAAGCACCTTTAGATTGAGGTTTGGTCAAATCAAATTCCGTTGCTTTAACAATTGCAAGCTGCTTATCCGTGTATCCGTAACCGGCCTTGAACACAAGCCTGGTTTCATCTTCATTAGAAAAAAGTATCAGGCATCGGTCATATCCAAGCCGATTCTCAAAGATCTGGGTTGAGTTTTCGAGAATATCTTCGACATTGATATACCGGTTGATTATCGCGCCAATTTCGTGAACCAATTGAGAATTGTTATAATTGATTTCCATCTGTTTGAGGAGATCGTCACGCGAGTGTTCAAGATTGTGAATGCTGTTTCTGAGCTCTTCTTTCGTTTTCTTGTCACTTAAAAAATTTATAATGAGAATCGTTGAGATGATTATCGGTATAA
>JAGVUJ010000193.1 GCA_019136325.1 Deltaproteobacteria bacterium | reverse complement strand
GAAGCGGGCGGACTGAACACCGCCATCGGCTACCGTTACCATGAAGATACATACGAAAAAGGGCCCGACCTGAGATTCAGACAGAATGAAATTTATTCCCAGGCATCTTATGGGGGCCGAAATACCTGGGAGATATACGGCAGGATCGGAATATCCGATTTGAACATTGCGGATGTTTTCAGGGAAAACGAGACGGTTTTTACAACCCTCGGCGGAAAGGCTTTCTATCCGATCAGCGAAAAGGTCGGCATCGGCGCATTGATTCAGGGCACATATTATTTAAACGATTTTACCGATCAGGTCGGCCGGAGTAAAAAAATCAAGGTGCAGGATCTCTGGGACGTCAATATCGGTGTTGCTTTGCAAACCGCTCTTCCCTGCGGAACGAAATTATATGCCGGACCGTATCTGTATTATTCGGAAGCCGAATTATTGCTTTCCTCCGGCGTTTCCGATCTGGGATACACCGCCGGTAAGTTTTCCATTCACAATAAATTAAACGCCGGAGGATTTGCGGGCCTGGATCTGCCGCTTGCCAAAGGGTTTCGTCTGAATGTTGAAGGGCAGTACGCAGACCGGTTTTCTGCCGGCGCCGCCGTCAGCTATACGTATTAAGCATTCTGTCTCGTCATCAATCAATACAAAATGAATGAGAAAACCGGTGCAGCCGATGAATCAGCAGAAAGAAAACTTTTTTCAGGTTCGTGACCTGACCAAGGTTTACCCCATGGGCGAAGTGGAGGTGCACGCCCTGCGCGGCGTGAACCTCGAACTCTATGCGGGTGAGCTGGTTGTTCTGCTCGGACCTTCGGGAAGCGGAAAATCCACATTGCTCAACATTATGGGCGGTCTCGATACCGCAACCGGCGGTATTGTTTCCTACCGGGGCAAGGAGTTGACCAAAGCCACGGAAAAAGAACTCACCGAGTACCGCCGTTTTCATGTCGGGTTTGTTTTTCAATTCTACAATTTGATTTCCAGTTTAACGGCGAGAGAAAATGTTTCGGTTGTCACGGAAATCGCCCCCGATCCCATGGCGCCGGAAAAAGCTCTGGAACTTGTCGGTTTGTCTGGCAGGATGAATCATTTTCCCGCGCAGCTCTCCGGCGGCGAGCAACAGCGCGTGGCCATCGCCCGCGCCATTTCCAAAAGACCGGCGGTTCTTTTATGTGATGAACCGACCGGAGCGCTTGATTCCCAAACAGGCATTGTCGTACTCGAGGCGCTGGAGCGCATTAATCGCGAACTGGGCACGGCCACAGCCATCATTACCCATAACGTGGATATCGCCGGCATGGCCGATCGTGTCATTCATTTAAGCAACGGCCACATCGCCAGTGTTGAAATCAACAAAGTGAAGAAATCGGCAAGCGAACTGCAATGGTGAGAAAAAATAAGGTTCAACGTTGAAGTCTGGCGCATGTTCGGTTATGCCGAAGGGCAGGTAGCAAAAAAGTGATATTCCCACCGTTTACTCCGGCGAATACCGAATGAGAGGGAATGACAAAAGATTGCCACAGCGTCTGAGAGCCGCTTCGCAATGACATTTTATTTATTGGTGATGTTGTGAAGACACTGAACCGAAAACTCTGGCGGGAAATCTGGTTGATGAAGGGCCAGGTTTTTGCCATTACGCTGGTAGTGATGAGTGGCGTGGCCACCTTCATCATGTTTATCAGCACCATGCATTCTCTCGATTTTACCCGCAGCAAGTTTTACCGCGAATACAATTTTGCCGATATTTTTGTCAATTTAAAGCGGGCGCCGGAAAGCCTCAAGGATAAGATAAAAAACATCGACGGCGTCAACCGGGTGGAAACCCGCGTTTGCGCCAACGCCAAGCTGGATATCCAGGGCTTTAAGGAATCGGTTACCGGCCGGATAACGTCCGTTCCCGATGAAGGCGAACCGCTGGTCAACCGCCTGTACATCCGAGCCGGCAGACTTCCCGATCCTTTCAAAGATAATGAAGTAGTGATTAATGAAACCTTTGCCCAGGCGCACGGTTTTAAACTCGGCGATCAATTCGCTGCGGTCATCAACGGCAAATGGAAGAAGCTGACGATTACCGGCATTGTTCTTTCCCCGGAATTCATTTTGCTGATGAAAACGGGCGCGATGACGCCTGATTTCAAACGTTACGGTGCTTTGTGGATGAGCCGCAAGGCCATCAGCAAAGCCTACGACATGGAGGGCGCGTTCAACGATGTTGTGTTGACGGTTTATCCGGGAACGCCATTGAGCGATGTTGTACGGGACCTGGACAACATTCTGGGGCGGTACGGAGGCTTCGGCGCTTACGGACGCAAAGATCAGATATCCCACCGGTTGCTGAGTGAAGAATTCCGGCAGCTCCAAACCAGTTCGAGAATCTATCCCACGATTTTCATCTGTGTGGCGGCTTTCCTGCTCAATATCGTCATGAGCAGAACCATCAGCACGCAGCGCGAGCAGATCGGCACGCTTAAAGCGTTCGGCTATGATAATCTCAGGATAGCCATGCATTACGTGCACATGGTTATTATGATTATTGCCGGCGGTGTTTTGCTGGGAATTGCCGGCGGCATCTGGTTCGGAAAATTGCTGGGCGCTCTTTACATGGAAACGTACCGGTTCCCGTTTTTTTATTATATATTGCATCCGGACGTTATTCTCGCGGTTGTTTTGATCAGTGTCGCCGCAGCGCTTGGCGGAACCATGCATGCTCTCTGGCGGGCGGCCAGACAGACACCCGCGGAAGCAATGCGGCCGGAAGCTCCCGAGAAGTACCGGGTTTCGCTGATTGAAAAGACGGGTCTTGGCCGCATTCTTTCCCAGCCGTCAAGGATTGTCGCCCGTAATATCGAACGAAAGCCGATCAAAACGTTTCTCGCGATTATCGGCATCGCAACGGCGTGCGCAACCATGATCTGCAGCGGATTTTTTCAGGACTGTATCGATTATATGGTTCATGTTCAATTTGTCATGTCGCAGAAAGAGGATATGACGGTAAGCTTCATCGAACCGACGTCGTATAAGGCGTTATATGAATTCAAAAGAATGGAGGGCATCAGCAACGGCGAAGCTTTCCGGAGCGTGCCCGTCAGGATGACATTCGGTCATCGCAGCTATAAGACCGTCATTAATGGAATACAACCGGACAGCCATCTGAGTGTTTTGCTGGATAGAAATCTTAACGCCATCCCCCTGCCCCCATCGGGCATTCTGTTGACGGATTATCTGGGAGAAATTCTTGGCGTTAAGGCAGGCGATATGCTGACCGTTGAGGCGCTGGAAGGGTCCCGAACCGTCCGTCAGGTGCCGGTTGTCGCTCTGGCCAAACAGTATCTGGGCGTCATGGGTTACATGAATCTGAATGCGTTGAATCGCCTCATGAATGAAGGAGACGCCATCTCCGGCGCTTATCTGGTCACCGACGAAAAGCACCGGGAGAAACTTTTTCAGTCGTTTGTGGAAATGCCGCGGATTGCTGAAATTGTCGTCCGGCAAAATGAGATTCGCAACATTTACGATATCATGGCCAAGGCAATGCTTTTTTTTACGTTTATTGCCATGATGATGGCGTGTTCCATTGCGTTCGGTGTTGTCTATAACAGTGCGAGGATTTCCTTATCGGAACGCAGCCGGGAATTGTCTTCGCTGCGCGTCCTGGGATACACCCGGGGCGAGATCGCCTACATTCTTCTGGGCGAACTGGGCTTCATAACTCTTGTTGCCATTCCCCTGGGTTTTATTATAGGATACTGGATATGCGCCTATGTTGCATATGCGCTAACGACGGATCTTTACCGCATACCGCTGGTGATCGAAATGAGAACCTACGCGCAGGCGGCGGCGGTCGTGATTGTTTCGGCTTTTATATCGGGTTTGATCGTACGTTACAAGCTGAACCATCTGGATCTTGTGGCGGTGCTGAAGACAAGAGAGTAAAATAAAAAAGACTGGAAACCGGAGACAAAACCAATGAATCATGCCTTGCGCAGACGGGTATTTATAATCAGCATTGTTCTCATCGTCGTCGGGTTGCTTATTTACGGTTTTCTTCCCAAAACCCGGGACGTTGATCTGGTTGCCGTTGTCCGCGGACCTCTTCAGGTTACCATTGAAGAAGAAGGACGCACCCGCCTGAAGGATCGGTTTACCATCTCCGCCCCTACAGCCGGATATCTGCGGCGCATCGCCGCCAAGGTGGGAGACGCTGTAAACAAAGGCCAGGTTGTCGCCGCCCTGGAACCGCTTCAGTCACAGGCTCTGGATCCCCGCACCCGCGCAACGGCGGAAGCTGCGGTTGCATCTGCCGATGCCGCGCTTAAAGCAGCGATAGAAAGAGAGAAGGCGACCACGTCTGACGTTGTTTACCTTGAGCAAAGGCAGGCGCGATTAAAAGCCCTTTACGATAAAGGGTCCATATCGAAAGATCAATTCGATCAGATAAATTCCGAGGCGCAGAAAGCTCGGGCCTTCCAGCTTTCGGCTGCGGCGGAGGTAAGCGTCGCTCTCTCCGAACTGGAACGGGCCAAAATCGTGCTGCGCAATTTTTCATCCGTGAAAGGCAACGGCAATATTGTGGCCGTGACGTCGCCGGTAAACGGCGCCGTTTTTCGAGTTTACCACGAAAGTGAAGGCGCCGTTAATATGGGAGAGCCGCTGATGGATATCGGCGATCCCGGAAATATTGAAGTCCTGGTGGAAGTTCTCTCGTCCGATGCCGTCAAAATTAAAAAGGGAACGGCCGTGCTCTTCAAGCGCTGGGGCAATGACGAGCCGCTCAACGGCACCGTGCGTCTGATCGAGCCGGCGGGATTTACAAAAATATCCAGTCTGGGTGTTGAAGAGCAGCGGGTTCTTGTGCTGGCGGATATTACATCACCCCGCAATCAATGGGCTGTCCTAGGTGACGGTTTTCGCATGGAAGCGCACTTTGTCATCTGGGAAGACGAAAACATTCTGCAGATTCCGGCCAGCGCTCTTTTCCGATCGGGCCGGGAGTGGGCGGTGTTTGTAGCAGAGAATGGCCGTGCGCGAAAACGCCTTCTTACAATCGGCCAGAGAAACGGATTGGCGGCGCAGGTCGTTTCCGGTTTGAAAGAAAAAGAAAAAGTGATAGCCTACCCCGACGACACCATCAGCGAAGGAACCAAACTAACACAGAGAAAATCACAACACTAAACGCTGATGCTTGCATAAAAGGGTATCTTATCGTAAAATGAATTAAACACATTCCGGGGATACTCAACCCACCGATGTTAAGACATTGCGCCTGCAATGTCTGCGCTGAGTTGGAATGCAATGAATAATAATTTGTTTTAAGGGGGACAAATGAAAATATTCATCATTGTCGGCATGCCGGCGGCGGGAAAAAATATCGCCAGGATTTATGCGGGGTCCCGGGACATGGTCTATTATTCCACGGGTGATATTGTCCGGGCGGAGGTTAAAATGCGCGGACTGGAGGTGGATCCTGTCACAACGTCCGAGGTGTCCGATGATTTGAGGGGAGAAGACGGTTTGGGCGTGACCAGACTCGCGTTGGATGAGATTCTAAAATCCGGAGCCGAGACAGGTTTTCTGGAGGGTATGCGGTCGTGGCAGGAAATAGAACTCATTCGCGAAAAGGCTGAAGGCGTAGTTGTTGCCGTCATGACGCCGAAAAGCCTACGGCTGGAGCGTGTTTGTTCCAGGGGAAGAGATGATGATTCTCCTTTGGATTTTAATGAACGGGATCAACGCGAAATTGCATACGGCACGGCCATTCCTATTGCACTGGCCGATGCCTATATTTTAAACACGGGCACGATGGACGAATCCATGGAACAACTGAATGCCATTGTCACAAAAGAAATGGAAAATGTTTAGCCGGTTGTTTCCCTCTTGGTTTTTGAATACGTCCGCGTCTCAGGTCAAATGACCATACGCAGTCCGTCGTATGCGGAAAAAGTGTCGGGAAATATCTTTTGCGCATGGTCTTGCGCTTTTTTTCTTTTTGTCGTTGTTGTATATAACGCCGCATCAAAATGCGTCAGGGCGAGCCTTTTGGCCTTCGATTGCACGGCAAGCTTTGCGGCGAGCTGCGGATTCATGTGCGGCCAGGAATCGGATTGCTGTCCGCTGAGGAACGCACATTCCGAGATAAGCAGGTTGGCGTTGGCGGAGAGGATTTCGGCGTTCCTGCAGTAACCGGTATCGGTGCAATAACTGACAACGCTGCCATCAATTTCCAGCCGGTACCCGAAACATCTGGAGGCGTGCACAAGAGGCAGCGCCTGAAATTTAAAAGGATGGTCATGCCAGCCTTCTGCAATATCGGTTACCTGGCAGGAATAAGGCAGTCTATCAATGGGCAGAGAATGCTTCGGAGCGAGGAAGGCCCGGAGGGTTGATGCCGTTCCTTTTTGCCCCAGTATCTGAAGCGACCGGAAATTGAATTTGGCCAGCGTGTGCAGGCCTTCAATATGATCTATGTGGAAATGACTGAGCAACAGGTAAACCGGCAAATCTTTTTTTATATAGCTGCCCGCTTTATAAATACCATTTCCGGCATCCAGCAGAATGTACGCTTTTGTTGTTTCCAGCAGCGTACAAATCGTGTTGCCGCAATCGGTATCATACCAGCCGGTGGTTCCCAGAAACGTAATTTTCATTTTTCCTCCTGATTCTTTTTATCTGATTAACGGAGACTTTTCAAATCGTAATTTATACCGTTAGGATTTTACCAAGTCGTTTTTTTTCCAACGCATGAAACGGCACCGGTTGTTATGAAATCGCAATGCGCCGTATGACGAGACCGGCGCATCATGATGCTGGTCGGAAATACGGACTTCAACCGGCCGTCGTCGCGATTCATCCCCAAGAACCCGTAAGAGAGCGGGACGCCCTTAAATTTTAAATTACTAATAAATAAGCAAAAGATCTCCCATGAGTTGTGTGAGGTTCAGCACTTTTTTTCTTAAGCTTTTCGCTAAGTGTGGCGTATTACGCTTGGCCCGGCCTTGTAATACAAAAACCGCATTGTCTCCATGTCCTCCGCAATCCCGTGAGGCTCGGGGGAGAGTTCCGCGTGGGCTTCAATCTTTGCCGCATTGCCGCTCGTGTGTGCAGCGAAGATTCTTCTTGACAAAATCGGATATGGTTGTACTATACAACTATGTCGAAAGCGGCCAATGAAAACGTCATAGAATTAATAAACGTGTTAAGCGGACTCGCGCAGGTCATGCGCTCGTGCTGCCGGGATGAGGCGTTTTGTGAAGGCGTCACATTTCATCAGTTTATGATTCTCGATGCGGTGGCCAGGGAAAAAGAACTGCATATGGCTGACCTGCATCAGTTTCTTGCCGTCGAGAAAAGCACGACCACACGACTGGTGAACCCGTTGATTACCAAAGGGCTTTTAAAGCGGGAAGCCGCGATTCATGATTCGCGGGCGGCCAAACTGATGTTGACCGGAAAAGGCAATGAAACCCATCAAAAGATTCTGGCCTGTCTGGCCGATTTTTTCCAAAGGGTGTTGGGCAAAATGCCCGTGCCGAAAAGAACTGCTATGCTGGAATCGGTTAACCTTTTTATTTCGTCGATGAAAAAATCAGCCAACAACGGCAACGGATGTTGTTAAGAAATAAAGAACGATGCATATTTCGCATAGCTTCGCAAATCGGGTAATTCAGTTGAGAGGCATCAGCTCACTATGTTTTTGAAACGTGACTTTTATCATGGATAAATTTGAACTTCCGGTCATTCAAAATCAGACAACCTGCTGTTCCGGCATGTCGACGGCAGAGTATGAAAATAATGTGCCCGGTTTGAATCAGTCATTTGTCAACGGCTATGCTGATACGCCAGCGGGCCGGTTGCCGCAGGTATCGGCGGAACTTACACGGCAGGATTACTGGGGAACCATCAGGGCGCGCTTGAGCGCTTTCCGAATGGATTATAAAATTGATCCCGGTCTTTACGCGCTGGATCATCCGGATAATCATTCGCCTGTTTTTGTTTCCGCCAACTACAAGATGAGTTTTGATTATTTGAGGCGGGCGCTTCAAGGACGCCCGTCCTGGATTCTGGTGCTGGATACAAAAGGCATTAATGTCTGGTGTGCGGCGGGCAAGGGAACTTTCGGTACCGATGAACTCGTCGAAAGAATAGAATCCAGCGGCCTGAGAAACGTTGTCAGCCATAGAAAATTAATTTTGCCTCAATTGGCCGCGCCGGGAGTGGCCGCTCATAAGGTTAAACAAAAGTCGGGATTTCATGTTCATTATGGTCCGATCCGCGCCGAAGATTTGCCGGCGTATCTCGACGCCGGCTGGAAAGCAACTCCGGCCATGCGGAAGATGCGTTTCCCTCTCAAAGAAAGGGCGGTACTCATTCCCATTGAGCTTTTCTCAGCGATACAGCCCTTGCTGATCCTGGCCGTTGCGTTTCTTACGATAAGCATTCTCGGCGGTCCGGCAGGTTATCGGGCCAACGCAGCCGGCGTCGGCTTTTTTGCCATCTTGGCTTTGACCGGCGCTGTTATCGGCGGTGCCGTGCTGAATCCACTGCTGCTGCCGTATCTTCCGGGGCGCGCTTTTACCGTCAAAGGTTTTTCGATAGGTATTGTCGTTGCCCTGCTGCTTCTTTATTTGCGCGACATGAATTTGTCGGCATGGTCCGGAAGGATAGAAGCCGCAGCGTGGTTATTGATTGTTCCCGCCGTATCGGGTTATCTGGCAATGAATTTCACCGGCTGTTCCACTTATACGTCGTTGTCGGGAGTTAAAAAAGAAATGCGCTGGGCCCTTCCGCTGGAGATCACCTGCTTTGCCGTGGGCATTTTTCTGTGGCTGGGCGCTATATTGATGTACTAGGGTCGAATAAAATGAAAAATCCTGTTTACTTGAAAAATGTTGTCACGCTGGAACTGGACGAAACGAAATGTACCGGTTGCGGCATGTGTCTTGATGTTTGTCCGCATGATGTATTCAGGATGAAGGGTGGCGTTCCTTGTACAGATATCTCGCCGTTTGCAGAAAGCGCTGATCTTTCGGCGAAGGCCGGCAGTGTTCTACGGCGGGGCCGGCATGTTATAATACAAAATCGCGACGCCTGCATGGAATGCGGCGCCTGCAGCCGAAATTGTCCGGCTAGCGCGATTGCCGTGGATTCCGGCGTCGGTTGTGCCGCGGCGGTGATCAATTCGATGCTGGGCAAAGAAGGAGAGTGCTGTTGCGGACCCGTTGACACGGCCGGCAAAAAAACCGACGATAAAGGCTGCTGCTGTTAAGGGGTCGTTCTTTGGTGTCAGCGCAACTCTTTTTTAATATTGCGGATATAATCGGAAACTATTTTCGGCAATTCGCGATGGTCTTTGTTTTCGTCGATCATGCGCACAACCGCGCTGCCGATCACTATGCCGTCGGCAAAACGTCCGATTTCACGCGCCTGCCGAGGTGTTGATATGCCAAAACCGACTGCTATCGGCAGATCGGTTATTGTGCGGATTTTCGCCACATCAATTTTTATGTTTTCAACTTTGGGAACGGCGGTGCCGGTTACGCCCGTGATGGAAATATAATAGAGAAAACCTGTCGCGCCGGCCGTCATTTTTTTTAATCTTGCGCTGTTGGTTGTGGGGGCGACAAGCGAAATAAAGTCTATACCGGCCGCGTCCGTATAATCTCGAAGCTCCCTCGCTTCTTCATAAGGCAGATCAACCGCCAGCACACCGTCCACGCCCGCCTTGCGAGCGGCATAGGCGAATTCTTTGACACCATAGGCAAAAATGGGATTAAAATAACCAAAGAGCACTATGGGAATTTCGGATATCTTACGGACCTCAGTAACCAGATCCAGCACGCCCTGTAACGTAGTTCCGGCTTTCAGAGCGCGTTGGGACGCGGTCTGAATAACCGGTCCGTCGGCGGTGGGGTCGGAGAAGGGAACGCCGATTTCCAGAATATCTGCTCCTGCTTTTTCCAGGGCAAAAATTATTTTTTTGGTAACACTCAGCGACGGATCGCCCGCCGTTAAATAAACAATCAGCGCCTTTTCTTTTTTAGCGCGCAACGCTTCAAATTTTTCTTCTATGCGTTTCATCAGCGGATAACTCCTTTTTCAATAATCGTCTGGGCGTCCTTGTCCCCTCGTCCCGACAGACATACTATAATGATCTTATTTTTAGCCATTTTCGGTGCCATCTTCATCGCGCAGGCAATCGCATGGGCGCTTTCCAGCGCGGGAATAATGCCCTCCTGCAGTGATAAAAATGAAAATGCTTTGACGGCTTCCCGGTCTGTTACGGTGACGTACTTGACTGTATTCGTTTCATGAAAATAGGCGTGTTCCGGTCCCACGCCGGGATAATCAAGTCCTGCGGCAATGGAATAGGCATCACGCACCTGACCGTGTTCATCTTGGAGAAGGTATGTCTTGTTGCCGTGCAGAACGCCGACCTTGCCGCCGTTGATGCTGGCCGAGTGTTGGGACGTATGCAACCCCAAACCTGCCGCCTCCACACCGTACATGGCGATATTTTTTTCATTGCGGAAGGGATAGAATGTTCCCATGGCGTTGCTGCCGCCGCCCACGCAGGCAATCATGACATCGGGGTTTCTGCCTTCCAGTCTCATGATCTGCTTTTTTGTTTCGCGACCGATGACCGATTGAAAATCCCGCACCATTCGCGGATAGGGATGAGGTCCCGCCGTGGTGCCGATGATGTAAAAAGTATCGCGGACAGAGGACACCCAGTAACGCATGGCTTCGTTCATGGCGTCCTTAAGTGTTGCCGTACCGCTTTTCACCGGCACGACCTCCGCACCCAGTATTTTCATCCTGAACACATTGGGGGTCTGGCGGCGGATATCTTCCTCGCCCATGAATATTTTGCATTCCATGCCGAAGAGTGCGGCGACCGTGGCCGTGGCGACGCCGTGCTGTCCCGCGCCGGTTTCGGCGATAACTTTTTTCTTGCCCATCCGGCGCGCCAGCAGCGCCTGCCCCAGCGTGTTGTTTATTTTATGGGAGCCGGTGTGATTCAGATCTTCGCGTTTCAGATAAATTTTTGCTCCACGCAAAGCTTCGGTCATGCGACGGGCGTAATAAAGAGGCGTCGGGCGGCCGGAATATTCCCGCTGATACCCTTCAAACTCCTTTTTAAATATTTTATCTTTCCGGACAGCTTCATACGCTTTTTCCAGTTCGAGTAAAGCGGGCATCAGTGTCTCAGCGGCGTAACGTCCGCCGAAAACGCCGAAATGCCCATTTTTGTCAGGCAGTGTTTGATTCATATTTCCCTCTTTTTAAATATAAATTGTAAATTTCCCGACGCCGTGTCCGCCGCCCGGACAGCGTCAACGATGTGAGCCAGCTTTCTGTGATCTTTTTTACCGGGTGCGGATTCCGCGCCGCTGTTGATGTCCAGCGCCGCCGGTCTTACGGTTTTCACGGCTTCGGCAACATTCTCCGCATTCAATCCGCCGGAAAGAATAAGCGGTTTTTTATCTTTGATACGACCCGCCAGTTCCCAGTTGGATTTTTGACCGGTGCCGCCATAAAGCCCTTCATGACGACGGTCGATGAGGACAGCCGCGACATGGTAATGATATGCGCGCTGCACATCATCCATGCTTTTCAATTCAACAGCCTTGATCATGCACGATGACGGAAAATTGCGGCAGTAATCCGGAGATTCGTCGCCGTGCAATTGAATCATATCCAGCGCGCAGTATTCAACGATTTTTCGGACGTCTTCCGGTTTTTCATTGACGAAAACGCCGACCGTCGCCAGCTTAGCCGGCAGAGCGCTGATGATTTGTCGCACGTTTTCAGGACATGTATAACGCGGCGATGCCGGATAGAAGATAAAGCCCAGCGCCGCTGCGCCGCAATCTGCCGCACAAAAAGCATCTTCTTTATTGGTGATGCCGCATATTTTTATCTGAGTCATTTCAAAACTCTCCCCGGAAGGTTCGGAGTGTGTTGCCGATGTCCGGAGCCACGACGAGATGTTCGCCGATTAAAAAAGCATGAATGCCGGCCTGCATCAATGATTCGACATCGTTTCTGTTCCGGATGCCGCTTTCCGCCACAGTGATCTTATCGTCCGGTATTCGCGCTTTGAGCTGGCGGCTGGTATTAATATCGGTGATGAATGTATCGAGATTCCGGTTGTTAATGCCGATGATATCCGCGCCGATGTTGAGCGCCAGATCCAGTTCATCTTTCGAGTGCACTTCCACCAGCGGGCTCAACCCGAGCTCGATGGAGATTGCCATGAACTCCGCAAGCTTCTTTCCCAGAACGTGCACGATAAGCAATATCGCATCGGCGCCGATGCACCGTGTTTCGTAAATCTGAATCGGGTCGACAATGAAATCCTTGCGCAGCAGCGGCAGAGTAACCTTTTGTCTGATTTGCGTCAGATCATTTTTGTGTCCGGCAAAATATTTTTCATCGGTCAGTACAGAGATGGCTGCCGCGCCGTTGTTTTCATAAATCTGCGCAATGTTAAGCGGATTAAAATCGGCCACCAGTCTGCCGCGGGAAGGCGAAGCGCATTTGACTTCCGCAATAATATTGCAGTCGCTGCCGGTCAGCGCTTTTTTGAAATCACGGCACGGGTCCAACCCGGCAATGATCTTTTGCAATTGCGCCTCCGGCACATTCTTCTTGAACTGTGCCACTTCTTCTTTTTTGGTTGCAATAATTTTGTCAAGAATTCCCATGTCGCTTCGCTCCTGAATATCGGGACTTATGATCCTACGTCGCTATCGCTCCTAGCGATAGTTCCACTAACGCTTCGCGTCATTGCATTCGCGCTTCGCGAGTGTCACTAGCTGTTACTTAATTCAATCAACGCTTGCAGCTTCTTCACCGCCGCGCCGCTGTCGATGCAATCGGATGCCATCGTCAACGCCTCCCGGATGTCTTTCGCCTTTTCTCCGGCGACAATCGCCAGCGCAGCATTAATCAAAACCACATTGCGGCGGGGGCCGTTTTTGCCGGAGAGAACATCCCTGGTAATCCGGGCATTAACGGCAGGATCACCGCCGCGAATGGATTCCAGCGAATCCACCCTGCCGAAATAATCCATCGGATTCAGGTTGTATGTCCGGACAATCCCTTCATGAAGTTCGGCGACCCGTGTTTCACCGGTAATCGTGACTTCGTCCAGTCCGTCCAGTCCGTGAACGACAAAAGCCCTTTTGGTTCCCATGTTTTTCAGCACGTCCGCAAACATCTCCGTGAGTTTGGGATCGTAAACGCCGAGTAGTTGGGCGGTTGCGCCTGCCGGATTGGTCAGCGGTCCCAGCATATTGAAAATGGTTCGGATGCCGATTTCCCGCCGCGGACCGATGGCGTATTTCATCGCGCCGTGCAGTTTGGGAGCAAAAAGAAAACCGATGCCGATTTGCTGAACGCATTCTTCAACGATTTCCTGATCGGCGCTGATATTGACGCCCAGCGCTTCCAGAACATCGGCGCTGCCGCAACCGCTGGAGACGGCGCGGTTGCCGTGTTTGGCGACGGTGAGTCCCGCTGCCGCTGCAACAAAGGCTGCCGTGGTTGAAATATTAAAGGTGTTGAGCTTATCGCCGCCGGTGCCGCAGGTATCAATGATGGTTGAAGAGCAGGCATTGATGCGCGTAGCCTTTTGGCGCATGATGCGTGCTGCGCCGGTGACCTCTTCCACGGTTTCGCCTTTCATGCGCAGCGCCGTGATCAGCGCGGCTATTTGCGCCGGCGTGGCGGTTCCTTCCATTATTTCTTCCATTGCGGACATCATGTCCGCCTCGGGCAAATCCGTTTTCATCGTGGCTTTTTCGATGGCTTCTTTTATCATGATCAAGGCTCCTTTATTTTGTATATTTCAAAAAATTTCTAATGATGCGTTTTCCCTGCGGGGTCAGCACCGATTCCGGATGAAACTGAATGCCTTCCACCGGATAATCTTTATGGCGCAATCCCATGATTTCTCCTGCCTCCGTTTGCGCGCTGATTTCCAGACAGTCGGGCAGTGTCTCCGGATAGACAATCAGAGAATGATATCGTCCTGCGGGAAAAGGATTCGGCAGTCCGGCAAAGATGGTTTTACCGTCATGTTTGACCTGAGATATTTTCCCGTGCATGATTCTTCCGGCGCGTGATACATTGGCGCCGAATGCGTAACCGATGGACTGATGTCCCAGGCAGATGCCCATGATCGGAACATTCTGATAAAATTTCCGGATAACCTCAACCGTTACTCCCGCTTCGGCAGGCGAACAGGGTCCGGGGGACAGGAAAATGGCTTTCGGCTGAAGACGCCTGATGTCATCCGTCTTTATTTTGTCATTGCGATAGGTTTCCACTTTTTCGCCCATTTGTTCCAGATACTGGACGATGTTGAACGTGAAAGAATCGTAATTATCAATCATTAAAATCATGGCTTGCTCCTAATGGCCGTTTTTGATTGCAAAGCCGTTTGCGGCGAGCCGCACCGCCTGCAGCATGCCGCGGGCTTTGTTCACGGATTCCTGATGTTCCGATTCGGAAACCGAATCGTATACGATTCCCGCGCCGGCCTGAACGTAAATTCTACCGTTTTTCAGAATCATTGTTCTGATGGTAATGCAGAAATCCATATTGCCGCTGAAACTGAAATAACCGACGGCTCCGCCGTAAGGCCCTCGCTTGACCTGTTCCAGTTCGCTGATGATTTGCATGGCGCGCACTTTGGGCGCGCCGGTCAGGGTGCCCGCCGGAAAAGTCGCCGCCAGAACGTCGAAAGCATCTTTATCTCCGGCCAGTTGGGCGCGGACATTCGATACCAGATGCATAACGTGAGAATATTTTTCCACCACCATATATTGATTCACCTGAACACTGCCGGTCTGCGCGACACGTCCCAGATCATTGCGTCCAAGATCCACCAGCATGACATGTTCCGCCCGCTCTTTTTCATCGGATAGCAGTTCATCGGACAGCGCGCGATCCTCCTGTTCGGTTTTGCCTCTGGGCCGTGTTCCGGCAATCGGGCGCAGCTCCATGGTATTGTCTTCTTTGCGCACCATGACTTCCGGTGAAGAACCGATGAGCATCAGATCGTTCATTTTCAGAAAGAAAAGATACGGCGAGGGATTAATGAAACGCAGCGCCCGGTAGAGATCAATAGGATTGGAACGGCATTCTGTTTCAAATCTCTGCGACAGCACGACCTGAATGATATCGCCGGCAACGATATATTCCCTGGCTTTTTCAATAACGTTTTTATACTCTTCAGGAAGCAGATTCGATTTAAAAGTTACGGCATCTTCCGCAGCCGTCGCTGTTTTATGGAAAGCCGCGGCTGAAATTGTTTCGATCATGGCGTCGATTTTCCGGCAGGAGGCTTGATAGCTTTCTTCCAACCCGTCGCTATCCTCCGTATAAGCGCAGGCAACCACTTTGATGGTGTGGCGCACATTGTCGAAAATCATCAGGGCGTCGCTGATAACAAAAACAGCATCGTCCAGGTTCAGATCATCCGGCGGGCTGGGTGGAAGCTCTTCGAAATAGCGCACCATTTCGTAACCCAAAAAACCGACGGCGCCGCCGTAAAACCGCGGCAGGCCGGGTAGGGTAACCGGTTTGTAGCGCTTCAACAGATCGCGCAAAAAACGGAGCGGATGCCCTTTGTGTTCCCGTGTCACAGATTGTCCGTTTTCTTCAATCGTCACGTTGTCGCCGTGAACTCTAAACACAACACCGGCATCCGTACCCAGAAACGAATACCGTCCCCACTTCTCGCCGCCCTCGACGCTTTCCAGAAGATAGACGTAATCCTTTTTTTGGAGTTTGGTTAAAACGGAAACGGGTGTTTCCACATCGGCCAGGATTTCCCGGTAAACCGGAATCAGATTTCCTTTTTGGGCTAACTTTTCAAATTCTGTAAAGTGGGGTTGATACATAAATTCTCCTTTTCCTTTAAACGACGAAGGCCGTGATTTTTGGTCACGGCCTTCGTCGGTGCTAAAAAACAAAAAAGCCGTGAAGTTCCCGAAGGATCTCCACGGCCTGTATTTTATTTAAAAAAGATCAGCGGCGGAAAATCCTCCCTGTGAGGTTCCACCACCACCAGTTATTAAGCGTTAATGTTTTAAAAGTTGTTTTCATAAATTACTTTCCAGTTTCAACGTGGATGTCCTATAACAGCAAGAAAAGTGCTTGTCAATCAAATTGTTTTTGATTTCAAAAAGGCAGCGGCACCTGGATCAGGGAAGCAAAGCAGCGGCGGCAGGTCTTGTTTTGCAGGGAACGGGCGCGACAGGCGTCGAGATCAATAAAATATCCGTATTTGTTACACCAGACATTTTCTCTTGGCTGCTTTTCCGTGACAGGGAGATTCCCCTGGGTATTGAGATTCCGGACGGCTTTTTTCATGTCGGGAAAGATATGTGACAATGGCGCCAAATGTCAACACGAGAGTTAATCTTTCTTGACACGTGTTGACATATTTTTATTGTGCAACGCCAATGCCGATATAAATGGACGGGGATCCATCCCGCGCAGCGGAGAATATGAACCCTAAGGCTTGCTTTGGGATTCATATCCGTGATATAAGTTCTCAAAACTAATAAATTTTAACGTATCGGGAATAAATTTATGGCGTTTATAGAATCTGTTTTATCCGTTATTCAAAGCATTCGTCTTCAGGACATTCTGGATGTGATGATTATCGCCATAATGATTTTCGCCCTTCTGACCTGGTTTAAAACAAGAGCGTCCCGCTTTGTCCTCATCGGCATCACCCTGCTGGGCGGCATTTATCTTGCGGCGCGTTTCTTTCAACTTTATCTCACAACAATCGTCCTGCAGGCTTTCTTTTCCATTTTGCTTTTTGTTTTGGTGGTTATCTTTCAGGAAGATTTACGCCGTTTTTTTGAAAGACTGGCCATGCTGGGCAACATCGGCAAAAAATTTCCATCGCTTTCCGGATTGAAAGGAACCGCGGAAATCATTTCGCAAACGGCGGCAGATCTGGCAAAAAAGCGCATCGGCGCTTTAATCGTTCTGCAGGGCACGGATCCGCTGGACCGGCATATCCATGGGGGAAAGGATCTGGACGGCATTGTCAGCGAGTCTCTGCTGGAAAGCCTTTTCGATCCTCATTCCATCGGTCATGACGGAGCCGTAATCATCAACGGAGAGCGGGTGGCCAAGTTCGGCTGTCATCTGCCGCTTTCCGTGAACACGTCCCATTATGCCAATATCGGATTGCGTCACACAGCGGCGCTTGGACTTTCCGAGCGATCCGATGCCATGTGTGTCGTTGTTTCCGAGGAACGGGGAACTATATCGATTGCCTATATGGAAAATCTCACGGTTATTCCCAGCGCGGCGGTTTTGCACGAAACGCTGGAACAGTTTTACGTTCGCAACACGCCGACGAAAAAATCACATCCCGCGTTGAACTGGCTCAAAGAAAATACGGCGGAAAAAATGATCGCCATCGCCATGGCCTGTCTTTTGTGGATTGCTTTCGGTTATCAGAGGGATATTGTCCGTCGTGATGTCATTGTGCCCATCGAGTACAAAAATATTCCGCGCAACTGGCAGATTGATGAAACGCAGATCACCGACGCCAAGGTCATTCTGAAAGGGCCCGAGCAGGCGTTTCACCTTCTCGACGAGCGTTCGCTGAAATTGTCGCTGGATTTATCTGAGGTGCTGGACAAAAAAAGAGAATTTAACTTGACTGCGGATATGATAAACGTTCCGTCGAATCTGACGGTCGCCGATATTATTCCCTCCAAAATTCATGTTGCCGCTTCTAAACGTATTCCCTGGACGTTCCCGGTTCATATCAACACGCAAAATGCACTGGCGCAAGATTTATCGTTGCAGAGAATCAGTGTCAGTCCATCCAAGATCCGGGTGTTCATCAGTGCGCAGGCCAATCCGGAACAGATTAAAGTGGAAACGGAACCGATTAATCTGCAGAACATTTTGTCCACCACAAAGATTGATACGAAAATAGTGCTCCCCATCGGCGTATCGTTACCGGAGGGGCAATCACCGGCGGCTAAAGTTCTGGTTAAGGTTAAACCTAAAGCGTCTCGTTAGCAGGAGGCCAATATGTCTTCCAAGCTTCACAAAAGATCCAGAAAAACGGGCCTGGCTCCCGGAAGCCTGGTTCATGTCGGCAGTCAATATACCGAAAAATCGAAAATTACCCTCATTCGTTACCATGAAACATTTTTCGAAGAAAAAGAACTGCGCAGCATAAAGGATTT
>JAGVUJ010000012.1 GCA_019136325.1 Deltaproteobacteria bacterium | reverse complement strand
CCCGAAGACCGGCGAAACCATCGACATCCCGGCCACCAAAAAGGTCGCCTTCAAGATGTCCGGCGCATGGAAAGCCGATCTCAACAAGGCGGCAAAAAACCGCGCTGCAAAAAAGGCGTCGGCCAAAGCGTAGTCAAAGGCGCCGCAGGACCATGCGGCGGGAAACGGGTGACGGCTGTCCCAATGGAGGAAAAGACGGCCGTCACTTTTTTACACATCAAAAGAATGGTTCGACAAGCTAACCACGAAAGGAGTTTTACCATGGCATACAAAGTTATTACCAGGGCGCCCACGGCCAAAGACATGGCGTCCATTGTCGCTGAAAAGCTGGGGGACAAGACGCTCGCCAAACAGGGTGTCGATGCCACCGTGGCGGCCATGCAGGAGATGCTGACGTCCCAGGGCTGCATCCATCTTCCCGGATTCGGCCTGTTCGCGCTCCGGAAAGTCCGGGCGCACAACGGCAGAAATCCACAGACGGGGGAAAGGATATACATTCCCGCCTGCAAGCGGGTCTCTTTCAGCATGTCCAAGGCGTGGAAGCGCAAAGTCAATCCGCAACTCGTCAAAACGTAACGGAAAGGAGTTTTTATCATGGCATACAAAGTTGTTTCATCAAAACCGACGATCACGACCCTGCGAACCATTGTCGCGGGGAAGCTCGGCGACAAGAAGACGGCGCACCAGGCGGTCAACGCCACCATCGAAGCGTTCCAGTCCCTGCTGACCGGGAGGGGCCAGATCAAACTGCCCGGCTTCGGCACCTTCTCCATGCGGGACATGGCCGCGCGCACCGGCAGAAATCCTCAGACCGGACAGCCGTTGCCGCTGCCCGCCCACAAGAAGGCGGGGTACCGCATGTCCAAAACATGGAAGAGCAAAGTGAATAACCGGGCATAGACCGGAATGAGAAGGAAATTATGTTCAAACGAATGGTTCGACAGGCTCACTACAAGATAGCCGTCGCCTTTATGGTGTTGACCCTCGCTGTCCTGCCTGTTCATGCAGGCACGAAGGTTTTGTTCTCCCCGCAGGGCGGCATCGGTAAAAACCTGGTCAAGATGTACCGGGGCGCAAAGTCGGACATCAGAGTGGCCATGTATTCCCTCACGGTAAAGGGACAGGCCAACGCGCTGATCGCGGCGCATAAGCGCGGGGTGAATGTGCAGGTTATTCTGGACACCAACCTCGGACGTCAGAAGACCAGCATGAGTAAAGTGCTGGCCGGTGCAGGCATACCGGTGCGCCATGTCGGCCCGTCCGGAGGCTCCATGCACCACAAGTTCATCATTGTTGACGGGAAGTCCCTGGCCACCGGCAGTTACAACATCAGCAACGATGCGGAAGACCACAGCAACGAGGCCATGCTGTTCATCACGGATAAAAAGGTGATTGCCGCCTTTGCCTTCGAGTTCGACAGGCTGTGGCAAAAAGGAAAGCAGGTGCAATAGTGGAAGCTCTCCTGAATCTCAGGCATGTGTCCATCGTCAAAGGCTACCTGGAAATGGGCGCGCTGGCCACATTCTTCGTCCTGACCCTGGTCCTGCTTTACAAATACTTCCAGGGCCTGATGGGAAAGAAGAAACACCGTGGCTTCCGGCCGTCGGATGACGAAGCGGTTTGCATCGATCTTTCCGGACATGACTTTTTTGCCAAGCTCGATGTGACGATCTCCCATGTCATTCCCAACATCAAACTGGCCAACAAGGAAAAGGAAGCCTGCCTGATCGACTTCATGCTGATCATTTCCCGGACATTCCGGGACTGCTTCACGAAAGTTGTCAAGGAAAGCGATGCGCTGAGGCATTTGTCAGGAGAGGTATGGGGCCGCTACATGGTCGAGAAACTGATCGACTGCCTCGCGCATGGCCAGGACGAGGCAAGAAGAAACGGCATCCCGGAGGCTTTCATCGCCGGGTTCAACAACGCCCAGCAGGCCAAGATCGTCCAGGTGTCGGAAATGATCAATCTCTTTTCCCGTTCCACGTTTATGGCGGACAATCAAACGAGGCTTTCGGCGGTGCTCGATGCCATCCAGGCGACGTTCTTTGCCATCCTCTTCGATGCGGAAAAGACCATGGATGCCATGAACGGCGAAATTATGGAAGCGCTGAAAGGGTACAAAAGGAAAGTCAGATAGAGGTAATGGATGGCGGACAAACCGAAAGTGATGGCCATTGTGGGCAGCCGGAAGGCAAGCGAGGCCATGCGTCAGCAGGCGGCGTCGCAGGCCAATAAAGCCCTGTCCGCCGGATGGCGCATCTCCACGGGCGGGGCGCATGGGGTTGACGCGGCGGCAATCAAGACGGCTGTCGATGCGGGCAAGGCCTCCAGCCTCGATATCTACCTGCCGGAAAAGATCGGCAATCAGAATCCCAGTGTCAGAAGCCTTTTGAAAGCGGCCAAAGAAGCGGGGGCCAATGTTGTCGAAGATGCCGGGCAGCCCGCCGGTTCATACGCCAAGGCCTGCTACAACCGAGACAGGATCATCGTGGATAAATCCGATGCCCTGGTCGGTCTGCAAAACAACAATTCCAAAGGGACCAAGGCAACCGTGGATGCGGCGGCCGAAAAAGGGATACCCGTCAAGAAATTGAGTTACGCGAAAGGCCTTCTCAAAAGCATTTCCCGGCTGAACTCTGTTTTGCTCACCATTAATGTCCTTCAGGTGATGGAGGATTACAATGAATACAAACAAAAATTGAAATCATGCAGTGACCTGTTCGAGAAGTGGAAGCAGGGTAAGGCCACGGAAAAAGACATCGAGGAACTGGAAAAGTGCGGTATCAATCTCAGAAGCGATCTGAATTGGCAGGACGTTGATCAAAATGCAGTGGCGCCGCACTCCGTTTCACACGGTTTCTCCGGCAGGGGAAATCCCTACAGGGATGAGCAGGGCAGATTCTGCTCGGAGTCCGACGCGGCCATGGTGATCGGATAAAATTCAATCAAACAGAATACAGAGGTTGTGAAAATGAAAAAAGGATGGATTGCGATAAGTATATTTTTATTTCTGATCCCTGGTGTCACCGGTCATACCTTTGATTTTCCGGCTGCGGCCTGGCACCGGGGCGACACGTCTTTTGCCCAGGAGAATTCGCGTGCCGCATTGGTCAAAGCTCTTCATTCAGATTCTCCGAATATCGAAGCAGACATCATCGATTTTGTTGACCGGAACGGAAACCGGGTGGGACTGGTTTCGCATGACTACAAGATGAAGAGAGCGACGGGATTAAAAGGGGCTTTCAGCGATCAATATCATGATTTGTTAAAACTGCCGAAGAATCATGCCAATCCGGAATTGGTGCCGGAACCATTTATGACGGTTGTGGATCTGTTCGAAATGATTAAGGCCAGGAAAGAACAGGGTGTCACACCGATGGTTTCCCTGGACATGAAGGAAGAAAGCAAAACCGCCGGGGAGTTCGGCAAATGGATCGGCAGACTCATTCAGCAATACGGTTTTCAGGATCATGTGTTTGCTTCTTCGTTTTTCAAAAGCAACACTTTCTCGGTCAAAGCGGCCTGCCCGGAATGCCTGGTGGGAGGGCTCGTTTTCAACGACCACTGGATTCTGAAATATCTGGACCACCGATACTCGTC
>JAGVUJ010000169.1 GCA_019136325.1 Deltaproteobacteria bacterium | reverse complement strand
AGTACAGCAGGCTCTGGAAGAGTTTGAAAAGCAGTTCGGGAAACAGGCAGTGGAAGAATTTTTGAAGAAATACGGAAAAATGATAGGCCTCGGTTTGCCCTTCACTGTATCGTCTGACGGAAAAAACGTGATCATCTCCTCCTGGCAGAGCGACTGCATCAATGTTTTCGATCTCCAAGCGGACCGGGTGGTGCGTACCATCAACGGAAACCGTCCCATTTACGCCATGCAGTTTGGAGACGACCTGGTTGCGTCGGAACTGATAACACACAGCGTGGTCGCCATTGCGCCGGACGGAACAAGAAAAACTCTTGCGGCTCCTCTGGACATGTTCAAGAACGCAGGCCAGGAGCAGAAGGAATCGACCTGGTTTACGCGCATGGTCCTCGCCGTCGTCGCCTTCTTTAAAGACGGGCTGATCTATCCCAGCGGTATGGCGGCCAAGGGGAATAACCTCTGGGTGGCTGAATGGTACCGGGGTGAAGTTCTGCAGATTGTGGCGGACGGTAAAGTTCTCCCCAAACCGAAAGTGGTGGTAAAAGGTCTGGAACGACCCGAAGGCATCGCTTTTGCAAAAGATGGAGCACTGCTGGTGATTGAAAGCGAAATCGGCCGTCTGGTTAAGATTGACCTGTCCAGCGGCAAGAAAACCGTCCTGGCTGAAAACCTGAAAACGGGCGAGAAGCCTGCATTTCAGGCAGCGCCTTCATATTATTTCTCCGGCGTGGCCGTGGGCGCCGACGGCGCTATTTATGTGAGTTGCGACGAAGGCAGAGAAGTCGTCAGAATAAAAGAATAAGAAAAGGTTAAGGAAGATCCAGCCCTCGCTTATGCGCATGTAAAGCATTGGATCGCATGAGGGCTGGATTTTCACTTGCCGGGACATATTTCTTACAAGCCATGGACCCAAATTCAGTAGAGTAATTAATACGTTTTCGCTTTATCAGATATATGAATCAGGGATTAAGGCGCAATTCGTTGCGCTTTTTTCAGGGGCCGGCAGATATCGTCTGTCGATATTCTAACTATTTAATCATTGAAGGAGGGAGAAAATGAACGAGTACAAAATTAAGCCTTTGTTGACCGGTTATTTTCACATGGACTGGGGGAACGTCTGCGCTCCCCTGCTGGGAGGTTACGTCGCGGATCTTCCCGTTTATATGTTTCTCGTTGAAGGAAACGGGGAACAGATAATTGTTGATGCGGGCTTCAATCCCGAAACGACCGTCGGAAAAATGATCTTCAATCCCGTGCCGCGAAAACCGGAGGAGGAAATTACGGAGGTGCTCAAGCGCGCCGGGGTAGATCCGGCCAAGATCACAAAAGTCATTATCTCCCACCTGCATCATGACCACACGGGCTATATGAAGCTCTTCACAAACGCCAAGTTTTTTGTTCAGGAAACGGAACTGCTGGAAACAACCTACCCAGTGGGCACGCAGGCGATCGGTGTCGCCCATAAAGACTGGGTTGATCTGGTTCCCCGGTTCAGGCTGCTCAACGGCGACTTCAAGCTGGCGGACGGCATCGATCTGATCCTCGCGCCCGGTCACACAGCCGGTCATCAGGCCACCATGGTGAATACCAGCAAGGGCAAGGCGATCCTTCTGGGGGATGCCGCCTATCTGCTGGGCGGCTTCGCCAAACGCTTCCCGACGCTGTTTGGAGATCTGATTCAAAAAACCATGTCCGTTAAAGCGGCCTCCATCAACTTTACCGCTGCGGAATTTCAGCAGGACATCGCCAACGTCTTCGGAGCGCGCTTCGGGGGCTTATTCGGTCCCTGCATTCTAAATCCTGGACAGAACGTCCAGTCCCTGAACAAACTGGATCTGATGGCGGACATCCTCGTTCCCAGCCACGACGTACACATGTTGAAATGGAAGGTGCTTCCCGACGATTACGACCTGTTTGATATCGAAGTGAGATATTGATCATGGCCTCCGTCGCATTACAGAACGGCGGTTGATGAGCACAGAAGATAAGAGCATAAAAGCCGTCCGTGACTGTGGCAGTCACGGACGGCTTTTTATCATCTCCAGCAATGGAACGGCGACCACAGCTTAACCACATTGGATTTTATGCCGCTTAGTCCAGCATGAACTTACCGTCTTTGATGACAGTTGTATCATCAATAACCAGCGTCATCCCTCCGCTCACAGCGTCGTGATGGATATTGCTGTAAACCGTACCTCCCTCAAACGTCGTATTTTTCCCAATGCAAATGTGCAGCGTGCCAAGAATCATCTTGTCGATGATCGTGCCCGAAAAACCATCAAACAACTTTATGTGGTTGGTGGCAACGCCCAGTTCTCCGATATTGCTCCCGTTGGCGTCCGCTGCCGCAATGATGTCCCGGACCTTCTGTGCTTCGGAACCGCTCCCTCTGACTTCAATGACTCTGCCGTCCTTGATGATCAAGTGGAACGGCTGTGTGACTCTGCCGACATATTCAAAAAATCCGTTTACAAGATATCGACCGTTGGCGGTGCCCTCAACCGGAGCCAGTGCCGCTTCAGCGTATATGGGTATGGCGCCCCATTCACCGGGTTCCCACATGGATGCCCGCAACCGCTCGCACTTTCTTCCCTTCACGCTGAACGTCAGATCGGTATCTCCCGGTCCCGTAATATGCGCGACACTCCCATTTTCCATAATGCGCGCCACTTTTTCCGTGCGTTCGCGAATTTTCATGATGTCATCATGCGTAACGCCAGGCACGAAGGTGTTCACCAGTCCCAATCTCGCTTTTTTCTCATCGGTTGCCACATTCCTCGCTTTGGTATGGGCGAAAACTTGAATTTGATTGAGTCCGAGAGCGGCAAGGATAACATCGTTATTCATCATTGCATCGTACGCGCGCTTTGGAGGCTCACTCATCATTTCATCGGGTTCCACCATGACCACCGTGGGGATCGCCCCCAGTTTGCGAACCTCGGCTTCCATGTACTTCCCCAGGATCTTGCGCTTTTCATCATTCTGCACAATCAGGAGCACCTTCTCGCCGCTTTTCACGTTCATACAGCTCTTGACCATAACCCGAGCCCCGTCAATCTTCTGTTCCTCACTGTAGGTTGTGGGATCAAGCAATTGCATGGCTTTATACATTCCATACTTGTGCGATATCGATTCGCAGGAAATCAGTCCGGTAACAGATAAGACTACAATCAGTAACGAAATGTTCAGCCGCCTCCCGAATAAACGATTACATTTTCTTTTCCGCATGTCTCCCATAAATGCCTCCTGAAATTTAGTTTTAGAAATCATTTCCGTATCTCAACAATGAATGGCCGGAGTCTGCATCCGGTATTTTATAATGAGGTCCCTGCTCATAAATTTTCCAATCCGGAACAACAAAGTGAAACGAGAGCCGATCGAATGAATCCGGTAACCCATTTTCTTTCAGGATGGATGATAGCGAATGTTGATTCTCTGGAGCGCCGCGACCGTACTTTGGTCACCGCATATCCTCCCGGTGCGGATCAGGCCTTCATTGCCGCTATGCGCGGCAGGCTCCCCTTCCGTCGCTGATATCTTTGACAGTGCGAATCGGTTCAAGCCGACAGGAACGACTCGTCAGAAAATATAATAATTGACAGTGTTAACGGC
>JAGVUJ010000219.1 GCA_019136325.1 Deltaproteobacteria bacterium | reverse complement strand
GACGTCATCATAATACAGAGGCTGATGAAAGCTGATCCCGAGATCGAAAATAGGATAGACATAGCCGCTGTCTTCGATTTCCTTGTAGGGGTATGCCAGATCCCGCATCAGCGATGTCCGTCCAAATTCAAAATAACGCAGGTAATTGGAATGATACACCACTTGCGAACGATCCGTATCAATATACAAAACCCTGTATGTGGAGCGATGCCAGACGAGACCGGTCGTCCGGTCGCGCACATAATGTTCATCCTGGTTGTATATGTCCGGTTTAAAAGGTTTGGGTCTCATGACTACACTCCTCTGAAAATGACACAACAGTTCGTTCCGCCGAAACCGAATGCGTTGGAAAGGGCAATTTCATATTTTTGTTTACGCGTTTCATTGGGCACAACATCGATATCGGAGAAATCCGGATCGGAAATATGATTAATCGTTGGTAGAATTAAACTCTTTCTCATTCCCTCAATCGTCAGGGCCGCCTCAATGGCCGCCGTTGCGCCCAGCGTATGCCCCAGCTGCGATTTATTTGACGATACGGGAATTTTTTCTATGTTTTTCCCGAACACCTCGCGCAGACATTTTATTTCCGTGCTGTCGCCCTTCGGGGTGGACGTGCCGTGAGCGTTGATATACTGAATATCTTCCGGCGTCAATTCCGCATCCTCGATGGTCTCCCGGATGGCGCGGATAATGGTCGGCATATTCGGGCTGGTATAATGATGAGCGTCCGATGACCAGCCGACGCCCAGCACTTCCGCTTTGGGTTTTAACCCGTAAGCTTTCACGGCTTCGTCAGCCGCCAGAATGACAACGCCGGCTCCCTCGGAAAGGACAAAGCCTTTCCGGTCGGCGCTGAACGGACGCGACGCCTGTAAAGGATTTTCATAGGCGCGATCCTTCGGATTCACTTTGATGGTGGCGTTCATATTGGCAAAGCCGTGGATCAACTCCGGCAGAATGGGCGTGTCGGCTCCGCCAGCCAGCACAAAATCGCAGTCGCCGTCCCGAATCATTCTTGCCCCGATGCCGATCGCGTGATTGCCCGACGCGCATGCGCCCTGCGGCGAAAAAATCGGCCCGGTAAATTTCAGCAGCATTCCCGCCTTGCCGGAAGGAAGATTGGCGCACAAATTGGGCAACAGGTAGGGACTGACCCGGAGCGGGCCGCGGTGTTCCAGATCATGAACCGCCACGCGAAAGGCATCCGCGCCGTTCAGCGCTGAACCGATCAGGCAGGCCATACGCGGCGCTATCTGGACATCGACGGTTATGCCGGCATTTTGCAGCGCTTCCTTACAGACGGCCATGGTTAAGATAACGAACGCCGCATTCCAGTTATACACTTCCTTCGCGTCCGTAAAGTCAAGCTCCAGCGGATACCAGTCCGGTATTTCGCCGACCACGTCGCAGGCGGATTCAACCTTGCAGCGCGTGACCCTGCGAAAGCCGGCCTCGCCTTTCACCGCCCTCTTCCATGTTTTTTCAAAGGTGCTTCCCAGCGGCGTGGCCGTTCCATAACCGACGACAAACACTCTTCTGTTTTTCGGAGCTTTCATATTTTTAACCTGTTCTGCGCAAGACGATGCACGAATTGCATCCGCCGAATCCGAATGCGTTTTTTAAAACAAATTCCTGCTGTAATTTTCTTGCGCCTTCGGCAACGCAGTCGATCACGATTTCCCGATCAGGGCTGTAATTGATTGTCGGCAATAATGTATCTTGTTTCATTCCTTCCATCGCCAGAATCGCTTCGATGGCGCTGGACGCGCCCATCGCGTGTCCCAGCTGCGACTTGTTCGCCGATACCGGCGGCATTCTATCGCCGAAAATATTTTTCAGCGCATCGGCCTCTATCTTATCGCCTATTTTTGTCGAGGTCGCATGCGCGTTAATCGCGTCAACATCTTCCGGCTTTAATCCGGCATGGGCAATCGTTTCCTCCATACACCTCTGCACCGTGGCCAAATTCGGCGAAACGAAATGGCTGGCATCTGACGTCATGGACCAACCGGCCATTTCGATGTTTGATTTGAGCCCATGGGTTTTGACAAATTCATCCGTCGCCAGAATAATGCAACCCGCCCCTTCGGAAACGACAAAACCGCGCCGGTTGATGGAAAACGGTCTGCTGGTTTTTTCGGGCCGCTCCGGAGGCTGTCCTTCTTTGGGACGGTATGCGCCGTTCATCGTCGCAAATCCGGCGACAATCGGCTCCACCAGGGGAAAATCAACCGCGCCGCCGATCACGACATCCGCCATATTCCGCTGCAGCAGCATCTCGCCGATGACCAGTGACGTAACGCCGGTAGCGCAGGCTGTGATGGTCGAACAAATGGGACCCGTCGCGCCGGTGAGAATGGATACCTTACCGCCGACCATATTGATGCAGGAATTGGGATTGGTAAACGGATGAGGCAGCTTGCCGTCCTTAACCATCAGGCGATCCGCCTGCAAAACAGCATCCAGCCCGCCGACGGCCGAGCTGAAAGTTATCGCCACTCGTGGAGCCAATGCCTTCGTCAAAGCGATTCCACTGCGCTCCAAAGCGCGATGCACCACCAGCAGCGCGTATTTGAAGATGGGTGAGGTCCAATGCGCCAAATCCCTGGGCTGCAGAAAAGGATACGGACGTGAATCGATGTCCGCCACTTCACCGGCAACCCGGACCGGAAAATTTTCCCCCAGCGGGAACCGGGTCAGATTCCCGATACCGCAATCTCCGGCAACGGCTCTCTGCCATTGCGTATCCAGATCCGTCCCCAGAGACGACACGGCATCGTAGCCCAGGATTAAGGTTTTTTTAAAACTCATTGCCCGTCCTTAAAAACAAAAACATCCCCCGTAAAAATAAACAAAGCGGGGTTTTGATAGAGGGATCTATATCAAAATTTATGGGGTATTACCAAGGAATAAAGTGATACAGTTTGGCAAACATCTCGTAAACTTCAATCCAGTTTTGCAGATCGCGTGTTGATTTCAAATGTTCGCGTTTGTTGACCATGACCCAGCTCATATGCGCTGCGCCGTCCTTGCAGGTGGAACAGTCGCGGGTCGCCGACGTGCAGCAGCGATGAACGGTTTTCAAATCGGATGCCCAGCGGGCAAAGTGAATCAGGCGCCTCGGCCGGCTGGCTCTGTTGTCCAGGGCTTCGGTCACGGAAGGGCATTCCTGCCAGCCGAATGTCCGGCCCATCATTTTACCGGTGGTGATGATTTCATGATAATATTTGCAGGAAATGACCGTGCGCGGATACCGGTCGAGCATTTCATCCATTTCAAAACGTAAATCGTTCAGTTCTTCTTCCCGCCAGGAAAATCCGTCCACGCCTTCGTCGTTGGACAAAAGCTGCAAATGAACTTTCAGACCGACATCGGCGATTCTTTTGATGACCGGCTCGATCTTGCCCACCTGACGCGGCGTGATGGTATAGAGATAGTAGGTGTAAGCGTCACCCTCATAATTTTTACTCGAGACGGCAAAGGTATCGCGTCCGCGGAGAATCTTTTCATCTTCAGCGCTGCCCCAGAGAGAAATTCCTACCATCATATCGGGAAACTTATCCCGGGGAACCTTGATCAGACCGTTGGTGGCGCAATAGGTGGGCAGACGTTTATAAAAGGCTTCGACGCGGTCAAGGCAGAGCGTCGGTTCTCCGCCGATCAGAATCGCCAGGTTGACGCCACGCTCTTTTTCACGGTCGATAAATGCTTCCCATTTTTTGATGTCCATTTCTTCCGGAGCCGCTTCATGTTCTCCCGAAGAAAAGAAAAAACAACCCTTGCAGCGCAAATTACAGCGATTGGTAACGTCGTAGATTGAACTGCGAATGTTCAGACTGGAAATCCGTCTGTATCGATCATGCCATTCTTTGTCCAGCAGGGAACTGACTGTCTTCATCTATCCTTCCTGTTTATGTTATTCCGGTCCGACACGTCATCTGCAGGTCGCGCGTGCCGGAACGAAACAACACTATATTTTTATGATGTCGCCGCATAGGGCGGTTCTATAATTTCATGACAAAGATTGTCGTCTTTTTCATAGCCCATGACCCATACCGCCAGATAAGTATCGACATAATCCAGCCACGATTTAAAGGTGTCCAGATTATTCACGTGGCGATAAAGTCGCGCCGTGACCACCGCGGAGCCGGCGGCGTAATGGCGGCAGTCCACGCAATCCGTGTCCGGCACACAGCAGGCAACCGACCGGTCCCAGTTCAAATCCGTCCTGTACTGGCGGAAAGACCTGCCCAAGCCGATATCCTGCGAGGGATTCTGACGGGGATAGGAGCAACGGTATAGATCGTGCAATCCTTTTGTGTGAGTGTGCGCCACGGCATTATAAACAGAAAAAAGGACATGGCGCGGATATTTCCGCAAAAGCCCGATCATCGTCTGTCGGGTCCGCCCGAGTGATTCATCATCATGCCGAAGCCTTCCATCGTAACCGACCGGAGCAGAAAAAACATTAAACGTCAGTTTGCAGTTATGAGCGACAAGCGCTTCCGTGACGTCGTTCACCTCGTCAATATTGTCCCGCGTAAACGTATAGACAAAAACCGCCCGCGGATCGTTTTCGTAATTTTCAATCTGTTTTTTCAAAAGGTTTTTCGCCTTCCTGATTTTCAGGCTGGTTTCATCATTGCCCCAGACGGAAACGTGCAGTTTGTAACCGACGGATTCCGGTATTTTTTTAAAACCGTTCGTGGCAATACTGCCCAGCGGCATTTCCTGATAACAGACCTCCAGCAACGCCGGCACCAGAGACGGCTCGGCGCCGGCCAGCACGACATAGGTAATCCCGCGTGCTTTTTCCGCACGCATCAGCTCGCGCCACGCCTCAACATCCGACACCTCCCGGGCAAACTGTTTTTCACCTTCATAATAGTAGCATCCGTCGCAACGGATATTGCAGCGATTGGACATGTCGTACGTCGATTCGCGCAGAAAAAAATATTTTCTGACTTTCTCCCAGCGTGCTTTGACGTCCGGATGCGCTAAAAGGTCGGAAAATTTCGGTTTGGATGATTCCGTGGCTACGTTATTGTTAACCGGCATACCCCTTTGCTTCATTGCATTAATGTCTGACAGGCAGTTTCTCCTTAATATATTCGGAGATGAGACGAATGGTCTTCAATGTGGGATAATCGTCTTCATCGATCGTAATTCTGTATTCATCCTGCAGAACCAGAGCGATCGTCGCCAGATCCATGCTGTCAATCCCCAGTTCATCAACCAGATCCATATCCGGACTAAAGGTATCTGCAGTCACATCTTCCAGTTTCAACTCATCAATAATGATTTCGGCTACGCGCCTTATAATGCCTTTGATATCATAACTTGCAGGCATCATGTTCCTCCTTATTCGACTTATTTATATTTTTTTACCATTCTATTTTTTTGCGGCAATCATTCCACTGCTGACAATGTTTCCCCGGCAGACAACTTTAAAGTGGAACAGAATTTCTTCCCCTGCATCTTCAGCGTTTATATTTACCGACAATGAATCTCCCGGCCGCACCGGCTGAGTAAACCGGATCCTTCTGAGAGCATAAAATTGCAGTTTTTCTCTTTTTTTTTGCCTCCCTCGGGCAATCACCTGTTTGACCAGATGAACCAATGCTATTCCCGGAAGAATCGGTTCACCCGGAAAATGTCCCGAAAACCACGAAGAATCAGCCGGAACATTCGCCAAAGCTTCAATATCATTATTATTTGTTTCTTTTACTTCCTTTAACAAATTCCATTGATTTTCCAATCAACATACCTCATTGGCTTCCGTCTTCGTTAAACCTTCACCAAAAAAGTGGAAATTCATATCATTGTTTGATTCTTCAATCAAAATTTTTTTACAAGGTCAACCATTAATTATTGATGACGTGAGGTTACATCATGTGGATGATACGTGTCTGCCGATCAAATCGGCAAGAGGAACGACTTTGAAACCGTGATGATTGAGTCCCTGCAATATCTTTTCGATTTCGCCTAATAACACAGTCTGGGCTTCCCCGCTGCGTGGCGATGCATCATGCAGTAATATTATATCGTCGGCTTTAACTTTTTCAAGAATGCTTGAACTGAGATGGTTAACACGGCGATTGCCGAAGTCACCGGCGCGGCAACTGAACGTCACGCAGAACATTTCCAGTTTATTCAGAACGGACGGCAGTTTGGGGCTGATGATTCCCACCGGTGGCCGAAAGATCAGCGGGTTGATGCCCATGTGTTGTAAAATTTCCTGAGTCCGAAAGATCTCCCCATAAAGATAATTGTAACCGCCCAGCATCAAAAACGGATTGTGATGGAACGAATGATTGCCGACGGTATGGCCGCGGGAGATGATCTCGCTGATTATTTGCGGATGCTTTAAGGCATTGACGCCGGAAACAAAAAAAGTCGCCTTGGCCGAATATTGGTCCAGCAAATCCAGTATTTGTTTTGTCGTCGGTTCGGACGGGCCGTCATCGAAAGTCAGCGAAACCAAATTTTTGCCGGTGTGGCCGCGGCTGATGACAGGCAAATAAAAGCTGCTTTGCGGGAAAAACGAAGCGGCAACACAAACAACAATGTAAAAAAAGGCGACGGCTGCCGCAATCAGCGGATTGAAAAAAAAGAGCACCGCCGCGACAAGCAGAAGAATTATTCCGGTGATTTGAGCGGGACTGAAAGATGAAGATCGATTATTCATGGATAACCTTTTAACGTGCCTGTCATGTCGGCCAAAGGGAGACATCTTCCTGTGCAGAAAAAGATTTGTCGTCTCTTCGTTCCCCGAAATGACCATTACAATGTCGCTTTTACTGAATCAGATACTCCCACAACGGTCCGGTAAATCCGCGTCTGTAAAGTTTCGGCAGGATGCGTGTGGCCTTGGCTTCGCCGGCGCCGATCAGCCAGTTTAACCGGCCGTTGGCATGTTTTTCCACCGTCTTCATAATGTCTTCAACGGTTATTCCCTGCGAACGGTAAAATACGGGAGGAAGAATATTATCCTGCGCTTTAATCTGGCCTTCACGCACGGCAACATCATACAGCGCCGTGTGCGGATAAATGCGAATGCCGCAGAAAAAAAAGAAAACCGCTTTTTCCAGTTTATCGATTCCCGTCAGGGTTGTCTGCAGTGTTTCCCTGTTCTCGCCGGGACCGCCCAGCAGGAAATAATGCGCAATATGCAATCCGGCTTCCAGCGCTCCCTGTTGCGCTTTAAAAACATTTTCCGATTTGAAAGGTTTATGCAGATTTTGAAGCACCGGATCGGATAAAGATTCGGTGCCGAATTCCACATGGGTCAAACCGGCATCCGCCAGACAGTTGAAGTAATCGGCCGGAGGAACGGTGGGGACAAAAAAACCTCCCCAGGGGATGGACACGCCCGCCTTCATGAAAGCCTTCGCCACCCGGGCGCTGTGCTCATAGCTGGCATTGAAGGCGGAATCGGTAATGAAAATGTATTTAGCTCCGGCATCCTGCAACGCGCGTGCGCTGCGGGCAATCTCATCCGGATCATAGAATCGCATCTTGCCGCCTTCAATATGGGGATAGGTGCAGTAACCGCAATGAAAGGGGCATCCCCTTTTTGTCTGGAGATTAAGCATGCCTCCGTAAGCAAGGTAAAAGCGTGTGTGCGTTTCTTCAGGATCAAAATGCCTGCTGATTGTTCCGCTATACGGTTCATAAACGATTTCTGTTTTATCTTTTGCCAGGACACCGGGTATGTGAAGGACATCCTCGTTTTTCTCCAGTGCGTCCAGAAGCAGCGCAAGTCTTTCGCCTTCACCAACGATTCCGTAATCAGCATCCAGCGCCTGCATGAATTCAACGGGAAAAATCGTAAAACCGCTGCCGCCCAGGATTATTTTTGCTTCTGATTTTTTTCTGATCCGGCCGATTAAGGTTTGATATTCCGGCAGGAAACTGCGGCAGTTGAGCACATCGGTGTTGTCGATGTTTCTAATGGATATCCCGGCAACGTCGGGAGAAAATTCGCCGATCATCGCCTCCAGAGTTTCCGGACTGGAAAAATCGTTCAAATCGGCAATCCTGGTCTGATAGCGGGAATCCAGACAACCGGCCACATAGTCCAGCCCCAGCGGATAAACCGGATACGGGATTCTGAGGGTATTGGCCGAAATGAGCAGTACTTTCATAAATTAGAAATAAAGATCATGGATGAATGGCATCATGATTCATCGAGTCAGATGACCCTTAACTCTTCTTTTTCTGATGTTGCGCAATGTACGTGGCGAGGGCGCGGACGGATTTAAAAACCTTGACGCCCAATTCTTTATTGTCAATTTTAACACCGTAATCCTTTTCAATCATCATCACCAGTTCCAGCACATCGATGGAATCAATCCCCAGATCACCGCCGACCAGACGCTCATCATCCTTGATGTCTTCCGGTGCGACATCAATCAGTCCCAGCGTATCAATAATTTTAACTTTGAGTTCACTTACCATTTCTTCAATCTGACTCATTTAGCACTCCTGTTTTCAATATTTCAACTTTGAGGCGAGGCGATGCGTTTCGCTTCTTCCCCGAGAATCTTTTCCAAGACAACTTTCACAAGCCACTTTCCCAGCGCCCGGGCGTAATCCGGACCGGTCAGATACATGCCCAGCATCAGCAGCAGCCACGAAAGTCCGTAAACCACCGGAATCCCGATGGCGCCGATCAACGGTTTCCTGATCCAGGCGGCAATGATTCCAACGGCAAAAACCGCCGGTAAGCCGATCAGAAAACTGACGACAATCAGAAAAATGCCGATCAGGACAGGAACCGTGTGGTGTTCCCTGATAAAACTCAAATCAGCGCATTCATTGATCGCTGTTTTGCAGAATTCCTTCCGGGCAAAATAAACGGCTGTTCTTTTGATAAGGCTCAAAATATTCCCTGCTGCATTAACGTTCCATGATTCCGCCGATTGAATGTTTAGAACGCAGCGGATAATCCGTATAAGCAATATCCTTAAAAACGCCGGTGCGAGCCTGGTTCACGGTGGCAATCAGTTCATCGTCAATATAAATGCGACCGTCACCGATGACAATACTGGCTCCGGACTCTTTTAATAACGAATACCGCCGCACATCGACTTCAAACCGGGCACATTTGTTAAAAGGGCGAATCTGGCCGTTGAAAGCAACATCACCGCAGCCCAGAGCCCGGCCCGTTCCCAGCGCGCCGCGCCAGACGCAGAAAAAACCAAGCAACTGCCATATCGCGTCCACACCCAGACATCCGGGCTGCACCGGATCGCCCGGAAAGTGACATTGAAAATACCAGGCATCCAGCTTGATATCCAGTTCGGCGACAATTTTCCCCTGCTTGCCGTTGCTCTCAATCGACAATATCCGATCAACCATGAGAAAAGGAGGCACCGGAAATTTAGCATCAAAATGTTCAGGAGGGTCATCAACCAGCTTCCCGTAAGCGAAAGCAAGAACTTCTTCGAAATTAAAGTGATCTCGTTTTAAATATTCCTGATATTTCATAATGGTTTTTCACTTCATGCGTTTGATATCGTTTAGATAACGCTCATAAATATTTTTCAAAACATGCGTTGAATGTCCGGACAATCACAAACACGATCAGTCATTTTGAACGCCGGATTTTTTACTCTGATGGGAGTCAATTATAGGAAAAGGTCCGCTTTGTCAAAAGAAAAAAGGGACGGTAAGCATTCCAAAGCATTACGGGTTTAATTCATTTTCCGGGACGATCATGGCCGCTCATTTCTGTTTGCGCTGAAAATGAAATTAAGCTATAAAAGCACGCAAGACGTCAAAAGGAGAAAACCATGAACAGATCAGCGCTTCATAAAATCAGCTACGGACTCTATATCATCACTTCCGGTCAGGACGGTACCTTCAACGGTCAAATTGCCAACGCCATATTTCAGGTCACATCAAATCCGGCAACCTTGGCCATCAGCATCAACAAGGAAAACTACACGCACGACTTGATAAAACGCAGCCGCAAATTCGTGGTATCCATTCTTTCGGAAGCGGCGCCAATGCCCCTGATCGGCCTCTTCGGATTTAAAAGCGGCCGTGATGTGAACAAACTGCAAAACATTAAGGTAAAAACCGGCCAGACCAACGTGCCTATCATTCTGGAGAATACCGTATCGTACATCGAGGTGGAAGTGGAAAACGACCTGGATTGCGGAACGCATACCATTTTCACGGGCAACATTGTCGACTGTGACATGGTCAGCGATGCCGCGCCCATGACCTACGCTTATTATCAGCAGGTCAAAGGTGGCAAATCACCGAAAACGGCCCCGACCTACTCCAAGGAAGAACCGGCCGCCGCAGCTCCTCAGGCCAATGCCAGCTATGTGTGCAGCGTCTGCGGTTATGTATATGATCCGGCTAAAGGCGATCCCGATAACGGCGTCGCGGCCGGAACAAAATTTGAAGATGTGCCGGATTCATGGACCTGCCCCATTTGCGGCGCCGACAAATCAAAGTTTGAAAAAGAAAAATAAAAAGTTGTTGCGAATCATCATCGACGCGGGAAAAACGTTATAACATGTTTTTTCCGCGTTTGCATGTATCCGGCTGGAATCCGGAATAACGTGCACCCGGATAAAATGTTCTCAGCGGCTATCCGGAAGTTTCAGAAATATGTCAACCAGTTCGGAATCGAACATTTTCCCCTTCTGTTCTTCAAAAAACTGCCGGACCTGTTCCCGGCTCCAGGCTTTGCGGTAAGGCCGGTCTTCCGTCAGCGCATCATAAACATCGGCAATACAGATTATTCTCGCAAAAAGAGGTATGCTGCTTCCCTGAAGGCCTTCCGGATAACCGCCGCCGTCCCAGCGTTCATGATGGTAAAGAATTCCCGGGAGAATGGTTTCATAAGAAGGAATCGAAGAAATGATATCCGCGCCCGCCTGCGAATGCTTTTTGACAACAGCAAATTCCTCATCGGTCAGTTTGCCCGGCTTATCAAGAATCTGTTCCGGAACGGCGATTTTACCGATATCATGGAGAATCGCGGAAATGGTCAGCACGCGCATCTGGTCTTCATTTAAACGCATGCCGCGACCGACAGCTTCGGCAAACCGGGTCACCCGTTCGCTGTGGCCCGCCGTCCAGGGAGACTTGGCATCAATCGCCCGGGTCAGAGCAATCAAAATTCCGATCAGAATTTTTTCTCTTTCTTTCGTCCCGTCGATAATCCGGGAGGCCATGGTATTGAGCGCATCAGCCAGCTTGCCGATTTCATCTTTACGCCCACTGGTAAAACGGCGTTCATAATCTCCGTTTGCAATCATCTCCGCTTCCCCGGACAGATGCTCAATAGGACGGGCCAGAAGATAGCTGAACAGATGTCCCAGCGTGTGCGAAACAATCAGCAGAATCAGAAAGAAGATCACCGCTTTGTAAATGTTTTCCTGAAGAATCTTTAACACGCCTATCCGATAAATATCGAACGAAATAAGTTGCGTATAATCTTTTTCACGGGGGCTGATGTTGATTTTGACGTTGACCTTGTTTTTCGCGCCATAGAAAAATTTTGACGATGTCGTAATGTTCTGATTTTTGGCATCTTCCAGCAAACCGGATAGTCCGGGATTGTTGATTGTTGCCGATTTGACGACGCCGTGTTCATCGGTATACGTATGCAGCCATTTCCCGTCTTTCTTAAAATAAAGTTCGAATTGAACGGGAAGCAATACCACCTGCATGGCTTCCGCCATATTGACAATGTTCGTCATGCGCTGATCAATGAATTTAAGAAGCTCCCCCTGATTTTCACGCAGATTTTCCCTGGACATGTACGTCAGGTACTCTCCCACCGAATCCGATGCCTGTTTAATCAACGTGTTGGTTGAAAAAACCGCGAGATAAATAAGGACGGCATAGCCAATGACCAGGCCAAAAACGGTGAAGGCCAGCGTCAGTCTTCTGGCCAGAGACGGTTTCCAGAAAAAGAAAAAATCTTTCAGTGCTGATTTTAGAGGACGATCTGCCATTTCAGGTACTTTTCATTTCCTGTTGAGAAAGCAATTTGACATTATCATAGCATGAAAGACTTTTTGAGAAAAACGCTTTTTCATACGACGCGCTGAAAACGAATCACGATCCGTCAGGATGAAGTCTGAAGCGTCGGCGGTCGTGAGACCCGCGGACGACAGAAAGCGTAGATCGGACTTTCCAATGGCTTTGCTCCCGGAAATTATCCCCGACGGGAAGCGTGATCAGGAACGCTCGGATGGTGAGAATAGATGCCCCCCTTGCGTCGGTTTGGGATATCTATTCCTGATTGACATACCCTGACAAATCACCTATGCTTTGCGCAATTCGAAAAGGAATTCATTCTCTCATGGAATATAAAAGCGTTGATGATGTTCACGAAAAACTGACGGATGCCGGATATATTCCGTCGCGGGAAATTGCCACGGTTGTTTTTCTGGCCGCGGCAACGCAAAAACCGGTTCTGGTAGAAGGTCCGGCCGGCGTCGGCAAAACAGAACTGGCCAAGGCTATCGCACGCTCTCTGAACAGAGAACTGATCCGACTTCAGTGTTATGAAGGCCTGGATGAAGCCAAGGCTCTGTATGAATGGGAATACGCCAAACAACTTCTTTACACCCAGATGGTCAAGGACCGGCTCAACGATATTATTTCCTCCGCCGCCACTCTGACGCAGGCGGTCGATCAGATAGCCGCGCAGGAAGACGCTTTCTTTTCCGACCGTTTTATTCAGCATCGTCCGTTGTTGCAGGCCATCAGTTCGGAAAAACCCGTCGTGCTTCTTGTCGATGAAGTGGACAAGTCCGATCCGGAATTCGAAGCGTTTCTTCTGGAACTCCTGAGCGATTTCCAGGTGTCCATTCCCGAACTGGGCACCCGCAAGGCGATTCAGATTCCTTTTGTGCTGTTGACATCGAATAATTACCGCGACATGAGCGATGCGCTGAAACGCCGCTGCGTTCACCTCTATATTGATTATCCCGCGCGGGAAACGGAAATATCCATTGTCCGGCTGAAAATTCCGGGAATCGAGGAAAAGCTCTGCAACGCTCTGGTTGACGCGATCCGTAAAATCCGCAAGCTGGATCTGAAGAAAAATCCCAGCATCTCGGAAACGATTGACTGGGCGCAATCGCTGATCGCCCTGCAGATCAACGAGCTCACGCCGGACGTTGTTTCAGAAACGTTGAACATCATCTGCAAGTACCAGGTGGATATGGAAAAGGTCCGGAAAAATATCAATCGGATCCTGCCGTAGTGTAACGATGTCATGGCGAACCGTTTCTCAAACGGCGTGGCAATTTTAAAATCAGATTTTTCGCCGTTCCGGCCAATCGGGACTCCTCAACATGACAGAAACGTTTCAGACTTTAAGCAATAACGTATGGTTAAATTAATTCAACAATTTGTCGGCTGTTGTCGCGCATCGGGAATGCGGATATCCACGTCCGAAGTTCTCGACAGTCTCAAACAGATGCGGTTGATTGATCCGACCGACGAACAGCAATTCCGTTCACTGCTTCGTTCCAATTTCGCCAAAAGCATGCGGGATGTTCAGCATTTCGACCGTCTTTATCATCTTTTTTTCCATGAAATGCACATGGAAATGTCCGATATGCGACAGGCGGCTGATTATTCCGAGCAGATAAAAAAATCCGCCGAGATTCTGAAGCGAATGCCTCATGACAATCCGATATTCGATGCCGTAGTCGATTTTCTACAGGGGAATCCCACGGCGCTTTTGCAGGAAATGCGCCGGATTCAAACGGAAGAAGAAGCGGTCATGTTGCGGTTTAATCTGGGTCCGCTGGGCAACCGCCTTAATGTCATGCTGCAGATTAATAAAGCCGCGTCCGCCGCCAAGGCTCTGGTGGAAGATCATTTCATGAAAACGGATTCGGCAGCCGGTCGGGAACTCGCCGCCTATTTCGAAGAGCGCGTGGAAACAGCCCGCTCCATGCTCGTGTATGAGCCCGATCAGAGTAAATCCGGCGCCAAAAAAACAAAAACGGAAGAGCAGAAGCTCAGAGGGCTGGGCGAAAAATCTTTTTCATCCTTCACGCGCGAAGAAGTCGAAGAAATGCGCGATGCCATCGATAAACTGGTGCGCAAATTAAAAAACATCGTCAGCCGCCGCTATGCCGTCCGCAACCGGGGAAGCATTGACGTCAAAAAGACTCTGCGCGCTTCAGCCAAATACAATGGCGTCCCTGTGGAAATCAAATATCGCCACAAAGCGAAGCGCAAAAGCCGGATTGTCACCCTCTGTGATGTTTCCGGTTCCGTGTGGGCGGCGGCACGCTTCATGCTGAACCTGCTTTATGCGCTGCAGGATTGCTTTGACAAGGTCAACAGCTTCGTGTTTATCGATCGTCTGTCGGAGGTAACCGGCATATTCGAAGAGCATGACATCAACGAGGCGATTCGCCTGGTGCTGGAAAAACCGGACATCAACTATAATGCCTCCACGGATTACGGCGAAACGCTGCGGAATTTTAAAAAAGATTATATGGAACGTTTAACCAAGAAAACAACGCTGATTATCGTCGGCGACGGACGCACCAACTACATGAATCCGGAAGACGCGATCCTCGGCCAGATGCGGGAACGCTGCCGGAGGGTGATCTGGCTTAATCCCGAACAGGAAAATCTCTGGGGATCGGGAGACAGTGAAATCAGGTCGTATATCCCCCACTGCCACGAGGTGCGTCAATGCCGCAACGTTAACCAATTATTTACTTTTATCGAGGAGCTGGTTTTATAAAATGAACATGTCAACGAAAGAACCCTCTTACAGCTGGATTTCCCGTTTCGCCATCGAATTCATCGCTTCCCGTAACGATTTGCAGACCCTGCAGGATTTTCCGCACGACATCTGGCAAAAAATGGGGGAAGCGGGATTTTTTAAATTAGGCATCTCCCCGCAATACGGCGGCACTGGAGGAGGATTAACGCAACTGGCCGGCGCCGGAGAGGTATTCGTCCGCAGCGGGTTCAACATGGGACTGGCCCTCTCCTGGCTTTATCAGCAGATTATCGCCATTCATCTGATGTCCGGTTTCGGCACGGAAGAACAAAAAAAACGCTATCTGCCCCCGATGGCCAAAGGAAGCCTGACGGTTTCTTTTGCCGTTTCCGAACCGAAACACGGGGCGCGGCCGAAGCTTTTGACATCCACAGCCGATTTGCAGGATGCATCCTACATCCTCAACGGAGAAAAAACATATCTGACCAATGCGCCGATTGCCGGTCTTTTCATCGTTATCGCCATCACCGGCCGCGATAAAGATCAGAAGAGATTCAGCGCCTTTCTGGTTCCCGCCGATCATGAAGGCCTGGTGATCAAGCCCAGGCTGAAATTCGACTTCCTGAAGCCTGCGCCGCATGGCGGCATCAAATTAAATAATTGCCGCATCCCCGCTTCCTCCATCTTAGGAGAAAAAGACACCGCCTATGCAAATATCGTCATCCCGTTTAGCGATGCGGAAAACATGGTTCTGATGGGTGCGGTCACCGGAGGCATGGGCGCGGAGCTCATGGATCTGATCATGGAAAGCGACAAACGCAACGTTCATAAAGATAAAGCGCTGCAAAGCGAAGTCGGCGCGCTGGATTCCCTGCTGGAAACGATGCGCGCCATTGTCCGTGAAACCGCCAAGAAAGTTGATGAACGCGACAACGCCGCCGTTCCGCTGATCGTCACCTTCAAAGAACTGGCAGCCGGATTTCAGGCCAGAATCGCCGCCGCCATCGCCAAATGGGACATCAAAACCCCGGAACGTTTCAAGGTTCTGCAGACCGATATTAACGTTCTGGGCGCGCTGCAGGAAAAAACCCTTCAGGACAAGCAGGCAAAACTGGGCGACGAACTGCTTCACGGAGCGCGATAATTAAAATTTCTTTCGTCCTGTGATCGGGTATAATGCCAAGGTTAGACTTTAATCCGCAGCCAAAATGGATCTATTTTGTTTCGTTAAACGTTGCTTCACGAATAAAAGATATCAACCTGAGAAGGCAGAAATGAAAAAATATTATTTTTTTATCGGCTTAGTCGGTATTGTATTTATTATCGGTGCTTTTTATCAATTAAAAATCTTAACGGAAAGGCATTCTTCATTTCTTCCGCCGGCAGGAGAGCATCTTCAGCCCCAAAAAACACATTTCAAAGTCGCTTTTTTTTCCGATTCCAGCCTGAAAGAAAACCCGATGGAAGAAATTATCGGTAAAATTTCCAAATCGGGCAATGAATTTACCATCTTTTGCGGCGACATCGCGGAACAAAGAAGTTTCAATGGATTTGCCCATCTCAACTATGAAATGTCTGAAAAGCTGACCATTCCGCTTTATGCGATTCCCGGCAACCATGATACCGATGTAGATGGAGGCGGAGGACTAAAACTTTTTCATCAATTTTTCGGGCAGGATAGATATTATTTTTCATACGGTGACACCATTTTTATCGGCTTGAATACGTCACATTTCAACTTTTCTGAAGAAAATAAAAATTGGCTTGCATCTCTTTTAAAAGAGGAACGCCGACACTATAAACGTTGTGTCATTTATTGCCATATTCCCCCGGTTGATCTCAGACCAGGCAAAAGATATTGTCTGCCGGAGGAAGATGCCGACCGCTTTTACGATGCGATAAAAGATCATTCGGTTTCAATGATCATCTCCGGTCATATTCACCAATATCTATACGGGAAATTTCACGATGTAGATTTATTGATTCTTCCCCCGTCCGGACAGAGACCTCGCACGAAAGAAAAGACCCCATACGGATATGTCCAACTGTTCTTTAATGACAACGGAACCATTACCCATCAGGCCATACTTGACACTTATACCCAGGGAAGAGAATATTTTGAATATTATTTCTCCATTTATAATTCGCTTATTTTATGGTTAGGGATAATTCTTATTATTTTCAGCGGAATAATGATTTACCGTCAATTCAATTTTCTCCGAAGAAACAAAACAAATTAAAAAGTTTCTGATGCCCTTTCCCACACGCGGCGCAGCCGCAGGGAATTGCTCACCACCGAAAACGAACTCAGGGCCATGGCGGCGGCGGCAAACTCGGGATTGAGCAGTATGCCGAAGAACGGATACAAGGCTCCCGCGGCCACGGGAATGCCGATGACGTTATAAATAAACGCCCAGAAGAGATTTTGTTTGATGGTGCGCATGGTGGCCTTGGAAAGGCTGATGGAGGCCGGCACGCCCAGCAAATCATCGCGGATCAACGTGATGTCGCCGGCTTCAATCGCCACATCCGTTCCCGCCCCGATGGAAATGCCGACATCGGCAGCCGCCAGCGCCGGCGCATCGTTGATGCCGTCGCCGACCATGGCGACAACCTCGCCGGCGTTTTGCAGATTTTTTATTTCATCCGCCTTTTTTCCCGGCAGGACATTGGCCATAACGTTTTCAATGCCCAGCTGTTTGGCGATGGCGCGGGCCGTGCCTTCGTTGTCTCCCGTAATCATCGCGACCTTCATTCCCCTGCTCTGGAGACGTTGAACCGTCCGCGCAGCCGACGCTTTCGGCGTATCGGCCAGGGCAATCAGACCCACAACCGATTTTCCCAAAGCCAGATAAACTACCGTCTTTCCTTCTCCGGCCAGTCTTTCCGCAGAGAGGTTCCAGTCATCCATGGGAATGTCTTCGCCTGTCATTAAGAAACGATTGCCGATAAAAACACGTTGGCCGTCAATCAGGGCTTGGGCTCCCAGACCGGACAGCGCCGTAAATTTTTCAACCGCCGAGATACCCACGTTGTTCTGTTCGGCTTTTCGTACGATGGCGCGGGCCAGCGGGTGTTCGGAACTTTTTTCCAGGGCTGCGGCGAACGAAAGAATCTGACTTTCCTCAAAACCGTCCGCGGTCACAATATCGGTGACATCCGGTTCCCCCTTCGTCAGGGTGCCTGTTTTATCAAAAACGATCACCGAAAGTTTATGGATTTTTTCCAGCGCTTCGCCGCCCTTGATGAGAATACCGCTTTGCGCTCCCAGGCCCGTGCCCACCATGATGGCTGTCGGTGTGGCCAGTCCCAGAGCGCAGGGACAGGCAATCACCAGCACGGAAACGAAATTGATCAACGCACGGCTGAAATTACCTTCCGCGGGAAGGAAATACCAGACGGCAAAGGTTATCACGGCAATCAGAAACACGGCCGGAACAAAAACGGAGGCAACCTTGTCCGCCAGACGCTGAATCGGAGCCTTGGATCCCTGAGCTTCTTCCACCAGACGGATGATCTGCGCCAGCGCCGTTTCAGC